>JAZQHR010000072.1:0-9799 GCA_045540695.1 Clostridia bacterium
GAGTATTTGGAATATCCTTTATTCTATCTTGAGTTTGTTTGGCGACAACTGGAGTTTGCGTTTTTTATGCGTCAGCTTCGGTTGGCGCATTTTTTAATTTTAACGATATGTAAGTTTGGGGTGCTCTTTCATTTGTTTTAATTTTAAGTGCGCAAATTAAAATTGAATGGAGGAATTAAGATGTTTAAAAGATTTCAAGGATTTATTATTGGCTGTTTGGTTTGTTTTTTGATAACCGGAGTTGTACTTGCCAAAACAGGTGCAGAAACAATTGAGGCACTTTATAACAACATAAAAATTTATGTTGATGGAATTAAAATTGAGCCTAAGGATGCCAACGGAAATAATGTGGAGCCATTTATTTATAATGGTACAACATACCTTCCTGTTCGTGCAGTTGGCGAAGCCATTGGCAAAACCGTTACATGGGATGGGGCAACACAGAGCGTTTATCTTGGCGAAAAACCGGGTGATGTTCAATATTTAATGGATGTTTGTCCGCCATATAAATATTCACAATCTTATTATCATTCTGAATATAGGTCATCATTAGGCGAAAGTTTTGAAATGACAGGGAAAAAGTATACCAATGGTTTTACACATGGTGGAAATGGCACAATATATTTTTCGTTAGACAGCAAATATCAGTCTTTAAACCTTGATGTAGGAATGTTCGAAGGAAATTATGAAGCGACGATTGCTTTTATTGTAGACGAAAAAACAGTAAAAACAGTAGATATAACTTATGAAGATTTAGCTAAAAACATTTCAATACCATTAAATAATGGCTTGCAATTAAAAATTGTAATTACATCAAATTCGGGATATGTTAATGTGCCTGGTATTGGATTTGGAAATATAACTATTAAATGATTCCAATATCATTTATTCGCACCCCGTTAATTTCAACGAATAAAATCCACCGAATGCTTCCATACTATTACTGAGGTGAATAGTGTGGATAAAAGAAAATACGACAAGGATTATGATAAATTTGAAAATATAGGTGCGTATTCGTCTACCGAGTGTACGGGGTTATTTTCTGTGCCACCGCAAAACGAGGATGAATACGAAAACTACAATGACATATATGATTTTGGTATACCTAAGGCAACTATAAAATCAAAAAAGAAAAAACATCCATAATGGTTACAGCTATATAAGCATAAAAAGACTTTCTCAAAAGAGAAAGTCTTTTTGGGTCCAGGGTGTCCCTGGTCGGGAGGGGTCTGGGGCGCTCCGAAACGCCCCAGCGGTTTTCCGGGCATTTTGCCGTTCAAAATGCCCCCCGCCGGAGGCAAGAAAGAAAAATATATTTGATATTTAACACTAATATAAGTGTTTATCTCACTTTTAAAGTTTAATTATCTTTTCTTTTTTTGTCAGGGGCTTCAGCAGCAAAGCCCCTAACAACCCCTGCCGCACCTATTGATAAAATTCAAGAAAATATCAAGACTCATTTTTAAAAATTAACTGCACGTGCAAACTCGGGAACGTAAGCTTAGTGTATATTAAAAACCTTCTGTTCCCTCGGGTTGCACTAAAAAAGTCAGGCAATGCTAAATAATTAGAGCCTGACTTTTTTACAGTTAATTTTTAAAAATATCGTTTGAATTTTCTATAAATTTCATCAAATGGTGTCTTTACGCTCGACTGAAAGTTTGGTGTTGTTCCTAAAAATTTATAAAACTTTCTGTTTTATTTGTGGCATTTTTATCCTGTAAACATCTGTGTCCAGTAATTTCCACTCTTTACATACCCAACTCCGATTTTGGTAAAAGAAGCGTTAAGAATATTCTTTCTGTGTCCGGACGAATTCATCCACGCGTTTACAACTGCCTGTGGTGTGCTTTGTCCCTTAGCAATGTTCTCGGCTGCGGTTCTGTACGATATACCAAAGTTTTTCATCATGGTAAACGGCGAACCGTATACAGGACTGGTATGCGAAAAATAGTTATTATCTTTCATATCCTGCGATTTGTATCTTGCTACCCTGCTAAGCTCCCAATCGTGTGTTAGTGCTTTAAGTCCGTTTTTAACTCTTATTTCATTTACCAGACGAACCACTTCGCTTTCAAAGCTTAGAACGCCCGCGTCATTTGTGGGGATGGTAAGCACTTGACCCGGATAGATTAGGGCAGGGTTTGAAATGTGCGGATTTTCGTTTATTATCTCGCTTAAGCCTATCTCGTGCTTCACCGCTACTTTCCACATTGTGTCGCCTTTTACAACTGTATGAGTTGTCGCTGCAAATACTCTTGTTGTGCATATTCCTACAATTAGTGCAGATATTATAAGTTTTTTCAAACCATTCGCCTCCTTGATTTTTTTGTTGCCAAATAAAGACCATTACCTTACCTGACAACATATTCAAGTATAGCAGAATAGTTTACATAACACAAATGTAATATGTGGAAAAAGGCCGTGGAAAACGAATTGCCCACGACCTTTTAAATTGCTTGTTATTTAATTTCAAGTGATTTGATGATTTTTTTCACTTCTTCACGATAATGCGAAGAATATGATAGTTCACCATAAGTTACTGTAAATAAGTACAATACATTACGTTTTGCTAAAGCGTATTGAGCTATGTATACCTTGCTTCCATCGCTTTCCTTAGATATGCAAAGGTGAGCATATTTTGTGTCACCAAAGTAAGAATCTGTAGTAGAGGTTACTATTTTTGTATCAGGCATAACTCTGTACGATCTTTCAAGATTTTCCATATTTTCTTTTATCAATTTATGAGAGATGCCGTTTGCAGGAGTTATTCCAAGGTTTACAGCTACCAAGGCTTCTGAACTTTCGTATTCTGCCACAGTATCACTTACCTGCTCGGAATATGTGTTTGGTAGTTTTAATGTGCAGTTTGCAACAGTTGAAGAGAATGTTCCTGTGCTTTCAACATCGTATCTTAAAAGAACACCAACCTCTTCAGGGTCTAGCTTTTCTGCTTTAATGCTGTTTATTATAGAATCCATAAAGCTTCTGTATGTGTCAAACGGAAGCTGCATAGCAAGGTGAACATTGTATATATAGTCGCCAATCTCAAAGAACACATCTCTGTGAGTGCTGCTTGCGGCACTTTTGTTTGTGTCGTATGTATATTCGTATACTTTAAAGTTGTCATATTGAGTTTCTCTTACAGCACCATGAAATTCCATGATATCTTCATTTAATGTTTCTTTGTTGTGTCTGAAAT
Source organism: Clostridia bacterium (assembly GCA_045540695.1). Lineage (GTDB taxonomy): Bacteria > Bacillota > Clostridia > UMGS1810 > UMGS1810 > JAZQHR01. The sequence goes on from JAZQHR010000072.1 coordinate 3,203, forward strand.
CTCTTTCAGCAAGAGTCTTTGCATTTGTTTCAGCATCTTTTGAAGTTACATGTATAGATATTCTTGATTCTGTGTCATCTTTGTTAAGACTATAGAATACATAATCGTTTTGTGCATCTTCGTCCGAAGACATGTAGAAGTTTTCAGGAATGTCCATTGAGAACTTAAGATGATCAGCACTAAATCTTCGTACACCATTTTCTGCATTTGAAAGGTCGTATATGTCATCAGCTCTGTAGTTTGTTTCAAAAGTAGATAAAAGCTTTACATATTCATCTCTTAGTTCAGTGTTGTTTGCATCAAAGCTTCCAAATACCAGATATTTGTATTTATCTGTGATGATAATCTGTGCATCGATAAATGTCTTTTTGTCTTTTGCCTGGAAATGCATTGTTTTGCCGTTAGGTGCATCTGCGTTTTTGTCAGCCTTAACTAGTGTGTAATTTTGAAGAGCAGCTTTCTCGTTTATAAAGTCGCGTTCAAAATCATAATCATCCTCAAGCACTCTGATGCCTACAAAAAATCCATTGTATTCGTCGTAAGTAAACGCGGTGAACAAACCATCAAAATAACGTTCGTCCATCTGCATATCGACAGGGTTTTCTATTGACCAGCCGTAAAAGCTGTCACCAATGTATTTATTTGTAACAGTACCCTCTACAGTACCCGAGCCGTTTGTAGCATTATCTTTTACAACGGTGATTTTTTCTGTTGCCTCGTCATACGAAACTGTAGCACCAAAGGTTTCTGATATAAATCGTAGTGGCACCATTGTAGTGCTGTCCGGAAGCTCAGGTGCAGCAAGAAGTGTTTCTGCCTTTGAATTAACCTCAGCAACAGGGTTGCCTATTTGTAAATGGATATTTACATCAGGGTATGTAAGGTCTATAGACTGTGTGCTTTCTGTCCACTCTACAGTAGCGCCGAAAGCTTCTGTAATAACTCTAAGCGGAACGAGTGTAACACCTTCGCCAACAACATACGGCTTTTCTACCTTTATCTGCTCGCCGTTGATGGAAAGTGTATCGTCACCAACACAAAATTCTATTCTTACTACATCGTCATTGGCAAATGCCGTAAACGAAGCTGTTGAAGCGGTAAGTATCAATACAAATACCATTATAAGTGCTAAATATTTTTTCATAAAAACTCTCCTTTGTAATGTTTTAAGCAGAAACCTCTATATCGTAGGTTTCGCCGTTTCGTGTAATGTTTATGATGAGCGATTGTCCGTTGTACGAATACTTTATCGCTTCATTCCAGTCAGTGATGCTGTGAACGTCGATGCCATTTACAGCATTTATAATGTCGCCAGTGTGAATACGTTGAACAGACGATGATTTTACCGTTAAACCTTTCTTGGTAGGAAGTCCGATTTTTGCTTCCCACGATTGCTCAAGGCTTATGTTTATGCTTGGTCTTTTAATATATCCGTATTGTTCATACTGTGATATTACGTATTTTACCGTATCTGCCGGTATAGCAAATGCCATGTTGTCAATGCCGACACTTACATACTTTGATGAGTTTATGCCTATAAGCTCACCTTTTGAGTTTAAAAGCGGTCCGCCAGAGTTTCCCGGATTGACAGTGGCATCTGTTTGTATAAGCTTGTAATATGAGTCGGGAAGCGATACGCCTGTACCGCATACTATTCCTTTGGTAACTGTATTTCTCATAGAAAGTGATATAGGTGTGCCAATCGCCAGTGCTGTCTTTCCTGAAAGAACAGATTCATCAGGAGCCATTGATATAGGTGTAAGACCAAGCTTGTCTACTTTCACTATAGCAAGGTCTGATTTCTCGTCCGAATAAAGCACGCGTGCGGGAAGGCTGGTACCATCATTTAAAACAACAGTAAGGTTTTTAATGTCCTCTACTACGTGGGCATTTGTAATAATGTGCCCGTTGCTTTTGTATATTACACCGCTTCCATGCATAGTTGGATTGTTAAACTTTACTGTAGAGCCTTCGCCGGCATAATTTCCTACAAGTGTAACCACGCTTGGACTTGCGTTTTCAACCACCTTCGCTATCATATCTTCCTCGGTAAACGATATGTAAGCAGAGCGTGATGCATCATCCCATGAAACCTCGGCACCAAGTGCTTCGCCAACTGCCCGTAGCGGAATGTATGTTTTCCCATCTTCGATAAAAGCTTCGTGTGTAAGCCTCATAGAGTTTACATATACGCGAACATCCTCACGTGCATAAGCCGGTGAAAAAATCATTGAAACGGCAAGTAATGCCGGAAATATTAGTTTGGTAGTTTTAATGTCAATCACCCTCTTTGTCTTGGTTAATACCATTTTACCATATATTAGATGGCGTTTCAAGATTTTTTAATTTATTATGCGATAATTTAAGTGCGTATTATGCTTGAATATGTCGAAAAATTATGATAAAATAAATTTATACAATTTTAGAAATATATTATAATTATGGAAAGGGATAGGTATTATGGGTAAAAATGAAAATAAAGCGGGAGGATGGCGCACAAATAAGTGGATAAGAGCTGCTATTCCAGCGCTTCTGCTTCATTGTAGTATCGGTACAGTTTATTGCTGGTCTATTTTCAGTCAGGAAATTGCCGACTATATAGGCTTTTCAAAAAGTGCTACTGAGTGGGCATTCAGTTTTGCTATATTCTTCCTCGGTATGTCGGCGGCGTTTTTGGGTAATGTCGTTGAAAAGGATATACATAAGTCGTCTCTTATAGCCAGCATCTGCTTTGCTCTTGGTATGGCTGGTACAGGTGCATTTATCTATTACGGCGGAATGAATAAAGGCAGCATTGTTGCACTTTTAGGTATATATATATGCTACGGACTTATAATGGGTATAGGTCTTGGTACCGGATATTTGTCACCTGTTAAAACACTTATGCTGTGGTTTAGCGACCGTAAGGGGCTCGCTACAGGTCTTGCAGTAGCAGGCTTTGGTGCGGCAAAGGCGATAGCCAGCCCTATTATGCAGTGGATGCTTGAAGGACTTGGCGACGGCGGTATATACAAAATGTTTTTAATACTTGCCGTTGTGTACTTTGTAATGATGTTTGTAGGGCATCTTCTTCTTAAAAAGCCTGATGGCTGGCACGAGCCACAGGATGCATCCGAAAAGAAGAGCATTATGTCTGTGCTTAAATCAAAACCGCTTACAAACTACATAGGTATATGGCTTATGTTCTATATAAACATTACTTGCGGTCTTGCACTATTGTCGCAGGAAAAGGCGATAGTAAAATGTATTGGACTTGCAAGCTTTGTAGGTATCATATCTACGGTCAGTGCAATCTTCAACGCAGGCGGACGTCTTGGCTTCTCTGCGTGGGCAGATAAGATGAAGGACAGAAATACTATCTATAAGATGATATTTGTTATCTCAATAGTTCTTACAGCACTTGTAATATTTACAGGTGGTATTGCAAACGGCTCAGGAAATGCACTTTTGATAACACTTGTGCTAGTGCTTATTATGATGGTTAACGCAGGCTATGGCGGAGGCTTCTCAAACGTTCCTACACTTTTATCTGACCATTATGGTATGAGTAATATAAGTGCCATTCACGGTATCACACTATCTGCGTGGGCATTTGCAGGACTAACAGGTAACCAGATGGCTACATGGATAGTAAATCACTTTGGTGAGTGGGTAATGATAAACGGAAATAAAGTAAATCCTGTAGGTTATCAGACAGTGCTTTATGTCGTTGTAGTACTTTATATATTAGCACTTGTGCTTAGTATGGTGTTTGTAAAACCTGTTAAAAAAGAAAGCTAATATATAGATTGTCAAGAGTCGTACTTATAAGGATAGATTAACACCCGAACCATAATTTTGGTTCGGGTGTTATGATGTAAGATATCAGGATTATCTTGAATGTTTTGAATGCATTTTCGTATCTCCAGCCAGTGTTTGTGCTTGGTGCCCGTTTTATGCAACTGTGTTCGCATACAAAAACCGGTTCGCCGAAGTATGGATGAACATCATTTTCGTTTCTACCTTTTAGATTAATATCATTTAGATTGCACCATTATAGTGTTTTTATTTCAAACAATCTTTTAGTATTTTCCATTGTAGTTTTTGCTACTTCTTCTACTGTCAATCCTTTTAATTCTGCAATTTTCTTTGCCACCTCGGGTACATAAAGTGATGAATTTCTCTTGCCTCTGTATGGCTCGGGTGTAAGGTACGGACAGTCGGTTTCTATAAGTAATTTGTCCATTGGCACAAACTTTGCCACTTCCGATAAACCACGTGAATTTTTAAACGTAACAGGTCCCGCAAATGAGATGTAATAACCAAGCTTTAATATCTCCTTCGCACTTTCCACGCTACCTGAATAGCAGTGAAGCACCCCTGCTTTTACCGGACATTCCTTTAATATTTCAAGCGTATCGCCCATAGCGTCACGACTATGGATTATAACGGGAAGGTCGAGCTTGTTTGCAAGCTCCATTTGAGCACGAAACCACTTTCTTTGAAGCTCTCTTGGTGAATTGTCATAATAGTAGTCAAGACCTATCTCTCCTATTGCCACTACCTTTTTGTGCTTTGACATTTCTGTAAGGGTGTCAAGGTCGCTATCTGTCATTCCCTCTACGTCGTGCGGATGAACGCCAACTGCGGCGTATATAAAGTCATATTTCTCTGCAAGTGCAATGCTTTCCTTACTTGTCTTTATATCTGCACCGATGTTTACTACGTTTGAAATGCCATTTTGATTAAGGCTGGCGATAAGCTCATCTCTGTCATTGTCAAATCTCTCGTCATTTAAATGTGCATGTGAATCAAAAAACATAATAATGCTCCTTACGAAAAAGGGACCTAGCAATACGGGTCGTCGGCAAATCCCTCCACCACGCTTTCGCGCGGTCCCCCTCCCTTTAGGCAAGGGAGGCAATCTCGACCACTACAAATTCTAAATTGCTATGTCCCCAAATTTTTTATCTTACCTCTGCTCCTGCGTCCAAATCTTTGTCAGGAGTGATAAGTGAAAGTGTTCCCTTGTCATCCGATGCAGCAAGTATCATACCCTGCGATAGAACGCCTCTTAGTTTAACAGGCTTTAAGTTGGTTACAACAACTACACTTTTGCCAACCATTTCTTCAGGTGAATAATGCTTTGCGATACCAGACACTATCTGTCTTACCTCGTCGCCTATCTGTATCTGTGACACAAGTAGCTTATCTGCACCTTCTACTCTCTTACTTTCGATAACCTTGCCGACTTTTAATTCTACCTTGGCAAAATCGTCTATAGAGATTTCAGTTACAGCTTCTTCCTCTTTCTTTTCTTCCTTTTTAGCTTTAGGTGCTTCCTTTTTAGCAGCCTCTTCATGCTCTTTTGCTATTTCCTCAAGCTTTTTAGCCTCGTCTATTCTTACAAATAGTGGACTTGGCTCATTTACAGAAGTGCCCGGAACAGTTTTTCCAAACTCGTCAAGTGATGTAAAGCTTGTTTCTTTTGCATTTGTCTGCTCAAATATTGCCTTTGCAGTATCAGGCATAAACGGTTTTAGAAGTACACCGATATATCTTATACCTTCAATAAGGTTGTAAAGAACAGTTTTTAGTCTGTCAAGCTTTGCTTCGTCTTTTGCAAGTGCCCAAGGCATAGTTTCGTCGATGTATTTATTGCATCTTGCAGCGAGTGTGATGATAGACTTAAGTGCATCAGCCACTCTAAGCTCGTCCATAAACGAAATAACTTCGGCTTTAGCATTTAAGCAAGCTTCTTTAAGCTCTGCATCAACGTCCTCACAAACATTTGTATTTTCAACCTTGCCGTCAAAATACTTTTTGCTCATCGCAACAGTTCTGTTTACAAGGTTACCAAGAGTGTTCGCAAGGTCTGCGTTAAATCTGCCTATAACAGTTTCGTGAGTGATGTTTCCGTCCTGTGCAAACGGCATTTCACGAAGAAGGTAATATCTTACTGCGTCTACGCCAAAATGCCTTACAAGGTCGTCGGCATATATAACGTTACCCTTTGACTTACTCATCTTGTCATTTCCAAATAAAAGCCAAGGATGACCGAATATCTGCTTTGGTAACGGCTCGCCCAGTGCCATAAGGATAATAGGCCAGTAGATAGTATGGAATCTTAGTATGTCCTTACCGATAATATGCACATCTGCAGGCCAGTATTTTTTGTATAGGTCACCGCTTCCGTCTACATCGTAGCCAAGTGCTGAAATGTAGTTTGAAAGTGCGTCTATCCACACGTAAGTTACGTGGTCAGGGTCAAATTCAACAGGAACACCCCATTTAAAAGTTGAACGTGACACGCATAAGTCCTGAAGTCCAGGTTTTAAGAAATTGTTTACCATTTCCTTCTTACGTGATTCAGGCTGTATAAATTCAGGATTTTCTTCGATGTGTTTCATTAAAGCATCCTGATATTTGCTCATTTTAAAGAAATACGCTTCTTCCTTTGTTTTTGTAACAGGACGGCCACAGTCAGGACAGCATCCGTCTACAAGCTGAGTTTCAGTAAAGAACGATTCACAAGGTACGCAGTATAAACCTTCGTACTCGCCTTTGTAAATATCTCCCTGGTCATAAAGCTTTTTAAATATCTTCTGAACGCATTTT
>JAZQHR010000073.1:0-31124 GCA_045540695.1 Clostridia bacterium
TGAACGTCATAAAATTTAGTAGGTTTAATGCCTTCAACAAGTACATCTACATAGTCATTGTCCTTTAAGCCGTGCTTTTCGGCATATTCAGGTGTAAGATGTATGTGTCTGTTTGCTATTATAACGCCCTGTTTTAAATAAACTGAGCCTTTTGGTCCTACTATAACTATTCTTTCAGAGCCTTCCACGTTGCCTGACGGACGAACGGGAGGGCTGACCTTTAGAACAAATGTGTCTGTACGAGATATCTCAACCTGTGTGTCTTTTCTTACAGGGCCAAGCACGCGAACATTTTCTATTGATTTAAGCGACGGGCCTACAAGTGTAACAACCTCTTTTGCGGCATATTCTCTGCCCATAAGCGGTTTTAAAAGTGTAAGCTCATAATCCTTTCCAAAAAGTGTGTCCAAATCCGCTCTTGAAAGATGGATATGTCTTTGTGAAACACCTATTTTTATCTCGCCGTTTTTCTCGGCATCAATAGCGGAAAGGGCGTTTTTTACTGCTGATTCTATTGCTTTAGCATCGTACATGTCTAATTACCCCTCCATATCAAAAAATTTAAGTATTTCCTCGTGTGGGTTAGCTATAACCTCACAGCCGTATATCTTACCAAGCTTTGATGCACTTTCGCATCCAGCCTCCACAGCAGCCGTAACTGCCGATACATTACCTGTAACAATCATAGTAACAAGTCGTCCGCCAAGTCTTTTTTCAGTGTGAACAAGGCGAACATTTGCAGCTTTAAGCATTGCATCAAGGCCTTCGATAGCTGCTACCAAGCCCTGAATTTCAAGAATACCTAATGAATACATTACGCCTGCTCCTCTCTGAAACTCTTTGGAAGCTTCTTGTTATATTTGTCTTTGTTAATGTCCATAAGATAGGCCATCTTGTCAACATCATCGCCAGGGTTGGCAATAATATGATGGACAATGTATTTATTACGTTCTTTAGCGTAATTTACGCCTGCTTCCACAGCCGCTCTGACTGCCGATACAGGACCTGCCATTTTAACCACCATTACAAGTGGGGCAGGAACGTCGGGAGAAATCGGTCTGTTTCTGTCGAACGCTATTATCTTTACATCTGCAGCTTTTGCCGCAACGTCTGCCACGCAAACTGCAGTAGTAAAGCTATAAACTTCTATCATACCTAGTGCTTGCATCTGTCAATCACCTCAAAAATTATACTATGTGGAAACCGTCTACCATTACGCAACGTCTTTGTCTTGTAAATGATCTTGCTGATGTAAGACCTTCACCTGTAGGACCTGCGATAGTAAATGTTGTATGACCTTCACCGCCAAAGCCTATGCCTGCGTAAGAAGGAGCATTTTTAACAAAGATTGTTGTTTCAACTGCTCTTGCAAAACGAGTTAGGTGGTCAACGTTCTTTGAATGAATGTGAGCTGAATGACGGTTGCCGTGCTCTGCCTGACAAGCAAGCTCTATAGCTTCGTCTATATCTTTTACCCTAACGATAGGAAGGATAGGCATCATCATTTCTACCTGAACAAATGGGTGATTTGCATCAGTTTCACATATAATCAGTCTTGGATCTGCATCTATGCCAAGCTCTTTTAAGAACTTACCTGCATCTCTGCCAACCCAGTCTTTATTTATAATGTACTTGCCGTTTTTGTTGATAAGTGCTATATTCATAAGCTTGTCAATCTGGTCGCCTTTGATAAGGTAAGCACCGTTAGCAGTCATTGAATTTATAAGCTTGTCAGCAATGTTTGAAAATGCAAAGCATTCTTTTTCAGCGATACAAGGAAGGTTGTTATCTAAGCTTGCACCGTTTACTATATCTCTGCCCGCTTTTTCAACATCTGCAGTGTCATCAACGATAACAGGAGGGTTACCTGCACCTGCACCAATTGCTTTCTTTCCTGAAGAAAGCAGTGCTTTAACAACACCAGGACCACCTGTAGCAACAAGCATCTTAACGATAGGAGATGCCATCATCTCGTCAGAGCTTTCTTTAGTAGGGTTAGCTACTGAAACTACAAGGTTTTCAGGGCCGCCTGCTTCAAGTATTGCTCTGTTTACAAGGTCTACTGCATAGTTAGCAGCTCTCTTTGCGTTTGGATGCGGGTTAAATACTACCGCGTTACCACCTGCAATCATACCCATAGAGTTACATAGAACTGTTTCACTAGGGTTTGTTGAAGGAGTGATACTTCCTATAACACCGTAAGGTGCCATTTCTATAAGAGTAAGACCTGCATCGCCTGTGTATACTCTAGGGTCAAGGTCCTCTGTACCGGGAGTCTTGTTTGCAACAAGCTGATGTTTAAGTATCTTGTCAGAAACTCTACCCATCTTGGTTTCTTCTACGCCAAGACGAGCCATATTTTCAGCCTCTTCAAGTGTAAGACGACGAATGTTTGATATCATTTTTTCTCTCTGCTCAACTGTATAGCTTCTAAACTGCTTGTAAGCCTTTTCAACAGCCGCTAAAGCTTCTGTCATAGAGTCAAACACACCTTTTTTGCCTTCTGTAATGCTATTTGATGAGTCGCCCATTACGTTTTTTACAACTTTTTCTACTATTTCGTTTATGTACTGTTCGTTTAGCATAATATCTTACCTCGTTTTATTAAAGAATTGATTTCCAAAGCTTTTCATCAGGATTTGCCATGATAGAACTATCTAGGAACATTCCTGTGTCTTTAACCGCGTCCTTAGCTTTTTCGATAGCAGCTGTTACTGCGGCAACCTCGCCTGTTAAAAGAAGATATGATTTTCCGCACATACCCTTTGCTATTCTAAGCTCTATTAAATCGACCATCGCGGTTTTGGCAGCCATATCTGCTGCTACTATGATAGATGCTGCCGAGAATGTTTCAAGCACTCCAAGTGCTTTTGCATCAGTAACCTCGTTTGAACCATAAATCGCAGGGAAAATAGATTCGTGTGGATTGCCCAGTACAAACGTATCTATCACACCTTCGCCGATAAGGCCCTTTGATGCGTCGATAGATGCTCTTACTGCACTAAGCTCGCCTTCAACTAATATTATGTATTTTCCCGGACACACAACCTGTGCCTCGATTATATCTACTTCTGCGGTTTTTACTATAAGGTCTGCGGCTCTTATGCCCTTGGAAACCGTCTGGTATTCCATCATTCCTATTGCTTTTGCCACTTAAGTAACACCTGCTTTCTATAAAATCATATATGTAAATGTTAATTACTTACTGTTTTTTCATAATGATAATAAATTTATCATTTACTTCTACCACTTTGCCGTCTACGGATGAGTGAATGTTGCTTCCAAGCTTTGTTTCGTCAGATTTTGCTATAAGCTGACCTCTTGTTACCTCATCGCCCTTTTTAACAAGTGATGTGCAAGGCACACCTATGTGCTGTGATAAAAGTATCTTTACCGCCCTTGTGTTTGGCTGAATATCCGAAATAGGAGCGGTTACGTTGTATTTCTTAAGGCCAAGTCTTTGAATTAGTCTTGACATAGGGGCTTTTCTGTAATCTCTGTCTTTGAACACCTCGTCGGCACTTACCTTTGGTACAGGCACGCCTTCCTGCCTTAGCTTGGTTTTGTACTCGGTGATAAGAGTACGCGGACTTAAGCCCTGCGGACAAGAGAATAGCTCACAAAGTCCGCAACTTGAACAAAACATAGTGTTTACAAGTGCAGTTGTGTTTTGTGTGTCACCCGACGAAGCACTTCGCATAAACTGATGTGGCTCGATAGGGTGGCCTAAAAGATATCTCGGACAAAGGTCTGTACAGCTTCTGCACTGGCAGCAGCTTGCCATTGCCCTTTTCATATTTATAGACGTTTTGCTTTTTTTCTTAGCAACAACGATATTATTCGATTTTAGTACAAGTATGGCATTTGTAGTCTTGGTAACTACGTCATACTTAGATGTTAATTTTCCCATCATAGGACCGCCGTTTATATACGAAACGTCATCAGTTGTTTCGCCACCTGCAGCGGCTATAAGCTCGCCTATTGCAGTGCCTATAGGGACTTTTAAAGTAACGGGATTTTTTACTTCGCCCGCTATTGTAACGTATTTGTCAGTAACCGGTGCATCATTATTTACAGCGTTGTAAAGGTTTAGCATTGTTTCAACGTTATATACGATAACACCCTTTGTAATAGGGATTGCCCCAGGGTCTACAACCCTTTTTGTAACTTCATATATTAAAACTATCTCATCGCCCGACGGATATGAGTCAGGAAGAAGATTTAGCTTTATATCAGAAAATGAGTCCTGATTGGCCTTCACGGCTTCTATTGCATTTTTGTAAGATTTTTTTACTGCTATATGTATGTTTTTTGCTCCGACTGCCTTGGCAACAAGTGATAATGCAGACATTATCTCATACGGAAACTTTTCCATAAGTTGTCTGTGAAGCTTAAGTAGCGGTTCACACTCTGCACAGTTAAGTATAACTGTGTCTGCCTTGTCCGACAGCTTTGCGTATGACGGAAATCCGGCGCCACCAGCACCTACGATACCGTGTTTTTTCATTATTTCACTTAAATTGCCGATTTGCATTTAAAATCTACTCCAATCCGGATGCGTCGTCTACTATTCCGACTATTGCTGCGTCGATAGGTGATGATGCAAGACCGCATCCAACTCTAGCTGCACTACCGCAAGCTACAAGTACATATTCGCCTATACCTGCACCTATGTTGTCTATTGCTACTACGTTTCCGCCCTTGTTCATACTCTTTAAAGGCTCAACTATCATAAATTTGTTTCCTACAAGGTTTTCATTCTTGCGTGTGGAAACTATACTTCCAATTACTTTGCCTATAATCATCTTTTTCACCTCTGTTTAATGGGGTTCGGCTTTTGCTGTGTAATTATAAATCCCGTGGGGCAAGGGAAATCTCACCCCACGAAATTAATAATTTTCACGTGAAAATTTTATTACTACTTAATTCTTAAATTATTTAAGAGAAGGTAGAATTTTTTCAACGTCAGCGTGTGGTCTTGGGATTACGTGTGTTGCAACGATTTCACCAAGTCTCTGAGCAGATGCGCCGCCAGCTTCAACTGCAGATTTAACTGCGCCAACGTCACCTCTAACCATAACACTTACAAGACCTGAACCGATTTTTTCAGTTCCGATTAAAACTACGTTTGCAGCTTTAACCATTGCATCAGCAGCTTCTATTGCAGCTACCAATCCTCTTGTTTCAACCATACCTAGTGCTTCCTGTGCCATTTTTACTTCCTCCTTGATAATAATATCTTCTTTTTTAGTTTCTACTTTTGTTTCAACTTTTGTTTCAGCCTTTTTAGCTGTAGTTTTTTTAGCTGTAGCCATTTTTCTTACCTCGTCTTATTTAAGTTTTGGTAGGATAGCTGCCACATCTGTGTGTGGTCTTGGAATTACGTGTACAGCAACTAGCTCGCCAAGTCTCTGTGCAGAAGCAGCACCTGCTTCAGTAGCAGCTTTAACAGCGCCTACATCGCCTTCAACCATAACGCTTACTAGACCTGAACCGATTTTTTCTGTACCAAGTAGAGTAACGTTTGCAGCTTTAACCATAGCATCTGCAGCTTCGATAGCAGCTACAAGTCCTCTTGTTTCAACCATACCTAATGCTTCCTGAGTCATTTTAATTTACCTCCTATATATTTTAGATTAATTTATTATTGCGATTTTTAAGCCTTCCATCTTAAGGTTAGTTTCAAGCGCCTCGCCTATCTTTTCAAGCGGATACTTGTGAGTGATAAGCTTTTCTAATGGAAGTCCAATGCCTTTTGCTCTCTTTAAGAAATCAAATGTAGTTGCGTAATCTCTTAGAGTGTAAACCCATGAGCCAACTGTAGTGATTTCCTTTGAGCATATATCGAAATGCGGGTTGATAGTTGCGTCGCCGCCGTTTATAAAGAAACCAAGCTCGCAAAGACCGCCGCCATTTCTGATGAATTTGTAAATGTTGCTGTGTGCTATAGGTGAGCCTGTGCACTGGAACGCGAAATCTGCAAGATATCCGCCAAATGCGTTTTCAACTGCACCTGTAAGAGCTTCTATACCTTTGTGGTCTTTGAAGTTTACAGTAGCTGTTGCACCCATTTCTTTGGCAAATGAAAGTCTTTTTTCTTCGCCGTCTATAGCAACTATGTTTTCAATACCCATTGTGCGAAGGATTGCTACGCATATAAGACCTATAGGTCCGCAGCCCTGAACGGCAACTCTTGAGTTAAATCTAAGTATGCCGGTTGTTTTAGCTCTTTCCACCGCGTGAATAAGAACTGCGCAAGGCTCAATAAGTATTCTAAGGTCAAGACTTAAGTCACTAACGTTAAATACTGTGCTTCCGCCTCTGATTACTATGTAATCTGCAAACCAACCGTTTAGGTGAGTATCATCATCCGGAAGAAGTCCGTATACGTCTGCACCGCCAACGTTCTGCTTGTTTAGGTCAAACATTGTGATATCAGGATTATCCTTAAATATCATACATGTTACTACTTTATCGCCAATGTTTAGTGGCTTTCCTGCGCTGTCTTTTTTAACGTTTTTACCCATCTTAACGATTTCGCCTGTACCCTCGTGTCCAAGAACTATAGGGATAAGACCGAATGGGTCACGTTTGTATTCGTGTGCGTCAGTACCACATACACCGCAGCCTTCTACTTTTACTAAAATATCGTCATCGCCAAGAGCAGGGATTGGATAATTTTGAATTTCGAATTTTTCTTTAGCTGTTAGCATAGCTACACGGCTTGTAGTTGCGTTTGACGAAGCAGCAGAAACAGAATTACCATCTGACATGCCCTGAAGTACCTGTTTAACGATTTCTTCAATTTTCTGTGAATTTATATCCATTCTGTTGTCACCTCGTTTTTAATATTTCTGTGAAAGCTTTTTCGCCATAGTCGGCAAGGAATGTATCCTGTTCTTCACTACCGCCACTTACACCAAGACCACCAATTATACGGCCATTTGATACAAGTGGGACACCGCCACCGAAAATAACGATTTTGCCTCCGTTTGTAAACTGTATTCCGTAAAGCTCGCCGTTTGGCTGTGCAAGGGTAGAAAGCTTCTTGGTAGACATCTTAAGTGCTACCGAGGTGTAAGCTTTGTTAAGTGCTATATCGTAGCTTGCTATGTACGAATCATCGGTACATTCTACCAAAACAGGATTTGCTCCCTCGTTTGATATGGCAACTACGGCTTTTACACCGATTTCTTTCGCCTTTTCTTCAACCGCCTTTGCGAGCTTGCGGGCAAGCTCTAGTGTCATTTTATTGTTCAAACTGTCTATGACAGATTTTACAACATTTTCAATGCCCTGATTATTCATAATTATTTACCTAGAGCAGCGATAACTTTTTTAGTGATTTCTTCAACTAATGCGTTGTCATTAGATGTGTCACAAACATCATTTGTGCAAGTTGTGCAACCTGGGCAAGAAGCTCCTTTGTTCTGGCAAAGGTCAGCTGGGTGTTTACCCTTTAGACCGTAGCTGCTTCTCATGCTGTATAGACGTTTAACCTGCTCTTTTGAAAGCTCCTTAGGACCGCCAAGAAGTTTAGCGTTGAATAGAAGCTGTGCGTAGAACTCAACTGATTCTATCTTGTGGTAAGCACCAAGTAGTGAATCAGAGTATGCAAGTGCACCGTGGTTCTCAAGTAGAACTGCGTCAAAATACTGTAGATATTTAGATACAGCATCTGGGATTTCTTCTGTAGAAGGTGTGCCGTATTCAGCGATTGGCACGCAACCAAGTCCCAAAACTGCTTCAGGCATAATAGGCTGAGTTAGCGGAATGCCTGCGATAGCAAAGCTTGTAGCATATATAGGGTGAGCATGAACAACTGACATTACGTCAGGTCTTTCTTTGTATACTCTCATATGCATTTTGATTTCTGATGATGGCTTAAAGCCGGCATTTGCCTGAATTACTTTACCGTTTGCGTCTACCTTACAGATGTAGTCAGGAGTCATAAAGCCTTTACTTACGCCTGTAGGAGTGCAAAGAAATTCGTTATCAGAAAGTTTTACTGAAATATTACCGTCGTTAGCGGCAACCATGCCTCTGTTGTAAATTCTTTTACCGATGTCACACATTTGTTTTTTGATCTCGTATTCCGATACCATTTTACATTTCTCCTTTTTATGATAATTTTTATTTATAAACTTATTTTGTATATAAGCCGCATTTGCGGCGTATAACCTAGTGTGAAATGCTGTGTGAAAAATTTAACCTTTTCAAAACAACATATCCTTACATTATAATTTTACCGCTATTATGTGGTTTTGTCAACATTTTTCTTTGTTTTTATTGATTTTTTCTTCGTTTTTGTTGGTTTTGCACCTGAGAAACATACTCCATAAGCTCGTCTATGCCTTCTCTTGTAACCGAGCTGACCTTAAATATCTTCTTACAGCCGGCTAGCTTTAACCACCTTTCGGCACGCTCAGGGTTGGCATTTTCTTTGTCTATCTTTGTTACTATGCCGATAACCTCTCTGTTTGCCATATTTGTAATACATGGGCTATATAGCGAGTATGGCTCGGTAGCACTTAACAGTAGTCCAACCACGTCAGCCTCATAAGCATATAGAGCAAGTGCACTAGCAAGGTGCTTGTTCTCTGCGTATTCGCCCGGTGTGTCTATGGTTACATCGTGGTAGTTTACCGATTGTGTCTTTTTGTATGAGATGTCTTCACCTTTTATAGCTTGGGTGAGTGAGGTTTTGCCACATTCACTTCTGCCTACAAATATTAGTTTCTTCATATATGTTAAGTCCTTGTAATCTCACAAACGGTAAATCCAAGCTTGTCTTTTGCATAGTCAACAAGTGCCTTAAGCGATGCTTCAACCTCCGATACAGTACCTGTAACGATGAGTGTACCGCTGAATCTGTCTACAAAACCAAGCTCAACGCCTGATGCCTTGATAGCAATGTCACCTGCTATGATAGCAGTTTCTGACGGTGACATAGTTACTATACCGATTGCCGATTTGCTGTAGTCTACAGCAGGGTCAAGTCCAAGCTTGTAGTATAGTATCTCATCAGGGTTTGCTATAATGTGTGCAATTGTTATCTGTTTTCCGGGAACAAGTTCCTGGATAATTCGTAATTTGTCATTGTCGGGTATGTTTAAAAGCTGTGAATAGTCCATTGGATTAACCTCCTATCTGACAATTTAAGCCTTCAGCTTTGACTACATCATAAAGCTTTTGCATCTTTTCCTTGTTTGGAAGCTCAATGTCTTTTGCAAGGTAATCTCTGCCAAGCCATGTGTACTTATCCGAGCCAAGTCTGTGATATGGAAGCAGATGAAGCTCATTTACTGTAAGAAGGCTCTTTGCAAATCGTGCAATGTCCCTTATTTCCTCCGGTGTGTCGTTAAATGTCGGTATAACGGGTACACGTATTATAAGTTTTCTTGCATCTTTTGCAATGCGCTTTGCATTTTCAAGTATTATCTCGTTTTTAACACCTGTAAACTCCAGATGTTTAGCCGAGTTAATGTGTTTTATATCCATAAGATATACATCAAGATACGGCAGTAGTTTTTGAATATTTTCATATTTTGCAAATCCTGTCGATTCTATCGCGGTATTTATGCCGTTTTCCTTGCACGCTCGAAGGATAGCTGCAGCAAAGTCGGGTTGTGTAAGCACCTCTCCGCCGGATAGTGTTACTCCGCCACCCGAACGTCTGTAGTAAGGCATATCCTTCATAACCTTTTCCATCAGCTCTGCAACGGTTATATCCTGACCGACTGTCTTTATCTTGCCGTCGGGCATCTTCATTTCCACAATGTCGAATGTTTGACCTTCTGGATTGCAGCACCATCGGCATCTTAGCGGACAACCCTTTAAAAAGATTATCGTCCTTATGCCCGGCCCGTCGTGAATGGAAAACTTCTGAATATCAAAAATCCTGCCTGTGGTTTTTAGATATTCGTTTGTCATATACTGCCTTGCTCCGTTCTGTTAATAATATCGTCCTGAAGTGATTTTGAAAGGGTAGTGAACAGTGCACTGTAGCCTGCTACACGTACAACAAGTGTTTTGTACTTTTCAGGATGAGCCTGAGCATCGCGAAGAGTTTCGCGGCTGACTACGTTAAACTGTACGTGGCTTCCTTTCTGGTCAAAGTAACCTCTTATAAGTGATACAAAGCTTTCAAGACCTGATGTACCTTCAAGAGCTGAAGGATGGAACTTCATGTTGAATAATGTTCCGTTTGATGCTATGAAGTGGTCAAGCTTTGATACAGAGTTACAAGACGATGTAGGACCATTTACGTCCTTACCTGCAGAAGGTGATACACCATCTGCAACAGGTGTGTATGCGTAACGTCCGTCAGGAGTTGCACCTGTCTGTGCACCAAGAGGTACGTTAGCTGATACCGGATATAGACCTGCCTGATATTTTCCGCCTCGTGGGTTGGTGTATGTTTCAAGCGGTCTTGTGTATGTATAAGCCACATCACGTGCAAATTCGTCAACCACTTTTATGTCGTTACCGAATTTTGGAGTGGCATCTATCATATCGTGGATTTCCTGATAACGTTTCTTCTGTGCAGTATCAAGGTTGTTACCTGATACTTTCTTAAATATTTCCTGAATCTGTGCATCGGTAGCCTTTATGCCGTTAGCTGCAAGCTCTTTTACAATGCCTACTGTGATTTCCTCGGCATCGGTAGCGGTTATGTCTTTTCCGTAGTTGTTTTCAAGTGCTTCCTTAAGCTCTGCCATAGTGATTTTCTTTTCGTCAAATACAAGAGTTTTGATAGCATATAGCGAGTCTGCCATATTGGCAATACCAAAGCCCTGCGGACCTGTGAAGTTGTATACAGCTCCACCTTCCTGAACGCTTAGGCCTCTGCCGATACAATCCTCAATCATACTTGATAGGAAAGGAAGCGGACAACGCGATGCATGTGCTACGTCAATTGCGTTATTTGAATTTACCATAAGGTCAATCATATAATTCATCTGAGCTTTGTAAGCATCGTAGAATTCGTCAAATGTTTCCATTTTGGTAACGTCGCCAGTCTGTACGCTTATAACCTCGCCATTGTCTACACCGTTTGAGAATACAAGCTCAAGCGGACGACACATATTGAAGAATGCCGCATCGTGCCAACCGTCTGTCTTACCTGATTTCTGCGGTTCAACACAACCGATTATGTTGTAATCCCTTGCATCCTCCATAGTAAGACCTCTGCTTATAAGGGCAGGGATTATTACCTCGTCATTGTAGTATGCAGGAAGACCAACGCCTGTGCGTGTAAGCTCGCCTGCTTTTATCATAAATTCGTGCGGAGTGCCGTTCCATACTCTGACAGAGAATGATGGCTGTGGAAGCAGCACGTGCTTTGTAGCTTCTATACACATAAACGACATATCGTTTGTAGCGTCACGTCCGTCAGGAGTCTGACCGCCTGCTATAAGGTTCTGGAACAGACCATAGCCTGCAAAACCTTCCGCAGATGCCGCGTCACGTACCTTTGTTAAATCGTTTAGCTTAACCCAGATACAGTCCATAAGCTCCTGTGCAAATTCACGTGTAATCTTGCCTTCGTCCAAATCCTTCTTGAAGTAAGGATACATATACTGGTCAAATCTACCTGGAGATATCGAGTGACCGCTTGCCTCCTGCTGAATAAGTATCTGCACAAACCAGAATGACTGGCAAGCCTCATAGAACGAAGTCGCACCCTTCGCAGGAACGTTAACACAGTTTTGTGCTATCTGAAGCAGTTCAAGTTTTCTTGTTTCATCTGTGCATTTCTTTGATTCTTCAAGGGCAAGTGCTGCATATCTTCTTGCGTAGTTGATAGCCGCCTCACTGCTTTCTATTACTGCTTCTAAAAATTTGCATTTTGTTATGTAGTTGGCATCTGAAACCTTGCAACGTTTTAGCTCGTCCTGAGCCTCTTTTATAATTCCCTCAAAGCCTATCTTAAGCACCTTTGCGTAGTTAACTGTAACGTGACCTACGCCGTTGTAGAAATAGTTACCAGGTGTGAATATGTTGTGCTCTATAGCCTTTAATGTTTCGGGAGCCATATATGAAGTAGCAAGCTCACTTGTAGTCTTGCCCTTCCAGTATTTGAACACTTCACGAAGTGTAGCTTTTGTATCTTCCGATATATAAAACTGGTCAGCATTTCTTGTAGCGATTGTTTCAAATTCATCCTCCAACCACTGGAAAGAATATTCAGGGAATAGCTGACAGCTTCTTGGATTAACAGAGTTGCTGCCTACTATAAGCTCGTCAGGACGGATTACTATAGGAATGTTTTCAAGTATATGACGAAAAGCCGCCGATCTTCTTGAAATGATAGGCATATCCTCTGTCCTTTTATAGCTCTCGGTAAGAAGAACCGCTCTGTCTGCCTCGATAGTAGGTGTACTATCGTACAGATGGTCTATAAGCCTTTGTATTCTTTCTGATTTTTTGATTGGCTCTGTGTAAAATTTAGCCATTTATCACACCTCCAAAAAGTGTTTCTATATTATTAGTAGTATTTTTTGCCGATACCTTAACCCTCGGCCAGGCATATTCCATTGCATAAGAGTGTGTAACACTCGTCAGCATTTCAATATCATTGTAATTATCACCGATTGCCATTGCATTATCAGGTGAAATGTTTAGCTTATCAAGAAGAACCTTCGTTGCTACGCCTTTGTTTGTGCCCTTTGATACTATCTCGTACCAGCTTTTGTCGGTAGGCACTATAGATACGTAAGCTTCTTCGTACATCCGTGTAAGCTGCTTTCCTTTAAATATAACTCCGTCGCCTGTAAGTGCGATTTTGTATATATCATCGTATGTATCACTGTCGGGATTCTTCTTATATATATGCTTTTCTATACCGCGATGGTTTTCTGCATTTTTTATAATGCCCTCTGCCACCTTACTGTCGATAGGAGCGGAATAAATAAGTTTGTTCTTATATATAATAGCCGCACCGTCAAGACAGATGAAATATATAATATCCTTTACCTCTTTAAATATTTCCTTAAGCTGCGTATAGCACCTTCCGCTTGCAACTGCAAATGCGATTCCACGCTCGTTTAAAGCCTTTATCTGCGATATTAAGTTTTGAGTTAGGCTGGTTTCGCCTCGCTTTAGCAGGCAACCGTCCAAATCGCTGAGTATAAGCTTAATCATATTCCGAAAATCTCCGATTATGTTGAAATGTGAGAGATACAATCCCTCATGATAGTTTTACAATTATATAATACCACCGAAATAATCAAAAGTCAAGAAAAACAAAGAAAAAATCACAGAAAAATCTGTGAAAACCAAAAAAACAAAAATCGCAAAGATATAAAAACGGAACGACACGCAGGTCGTTCCCTACATTAGCTAGATAGATATTGTAGGGGATGCTATGCGAGGTGTTACAAAACAGATTAAAATGGTATATTAAATAGTTTGTTTACAGTTTTTCTGTATTTACCGAGATTGTTGTTGCGTTTTTCAAAATAAAATGATATAATAATAAAAAAACGAACGGAGGAATTGTTATGAAGAATATAAGAAAAATACTGGCTTTGTTAGTAGCATTAACGCTAATGTTTACTATAGTCGGATGCGACGGTGTTGGCGGCAAGACAACCATAAATGATTATTCGGACGAAGAGATATACGACACTTTTTTGGAAGCGTATGATTTTTATATGTCTTGGGTATATGGACAATTTTATACGGATATGGATAATGCGATAATGAAAGAAGAAGGTTTGTTTATCGCAGAGGTAATCCATGATGAAATAAAAACCACTAAACAGCTTGTCGACAAAATACATTCGTATTTTCTTGAACCATCTGCAAGTAAATTTGTTGCTCAAATTAACCCTTATGATGAAAATGGAAAGCTATATGTAGATAGTATTGACGGATTAGGATCTCCATGGTATGACTTTGATACATATTCTATAGAAAGAATTGATGACAAAACGGCCATTATTACAATTAAGTTGAAAAACTGGTTTAGTGAAGAAGATGAAACGGATTGGAAAACTCAAATTATATGCAAACTAGAGGATGGCAATTTGTTATTTGATTATCATAAGGAGTCTCCATATTATAATGATTCAGATTATGTTAAGAATATTATTTTTGTTTGGGATGAATTAGAGGAGTTTTAATTTTCTATATTAAAAAGGTATAAACAATCATTTGTAAATGATATGTTTATACCTTTTTTGATGAATTTAGTTTTACTAATCGTCGAGAATGTTATCCTTACAAAAAAGGTATATGTGGTTTTTTGCTTTGGGTCCAGGGCGGAGCAAATGCCTGTAGGGAAAGCCCTCCTTGCCTAAAGGAGGGGGGACCGCTTTAGCGGTGGGAGGATTCTTGAAATGTCCGGTAAACGGTAATAATTTTTATACTTTGCATAATTGTATGTGTGTCAGCATATTTTGCGTTCAAAAGTCCCTGCCGGAGGCAAAATAAAAAAGAGTATTTTCGAAAAAATACTCTTTTTAAAATTTGTAAAAAATATTATTTTTTATTAAGTAGTTTACCAAGCACCTCGTCGTATCCGCCTGTGCCGTAGTTAAGTGCACGATTGACACGCGAGATGGTGGCACTTGATGCGCCGGTTAGCTTTTCTATTTCAGAAAAGGTAACCTTTTCTTTTAAGAGCCTTGCCACTTCAAGTCTTTGAGCAGCAGACTTTATTTCATTTATAGTAAAAAGGTCGCTTAGAAATCTTTCGCATTCTTCCTCGTTATCTACCAGCGTTATTGCGTGGTATAGGGAAGCTACCTCCGATTTTGTAATTTCATTATTACCCATTTTTGCACCGCCTTAATCAAGCATCTTGTTTAAAAATTCTTTTGTACGAGGGTGCTTAGGATTATCAATAACCTCTTGGGGCGTACCTTCTTCCTCTATAACGCCGCCGTCCATAAATATTATTCGGTCGGAAACGTTCTTTGCAAACTCAATCTCGTGCGTTACTATAACCATAGTCACGTTTTTTGCCGCAAGGTCACGAATAACCTTTAGTATTTCGCCAGTAAGCTCAGGGTCGAGTGCTGAAGTTGGTTCGTCAAAGAAAAGTACCTTCGGACTAAGTGCAAGCGCCCTTGCTATAGACACCCTTTGCTGCTGACCGCCCGATAGCTGACACGGATAGCTGTCAAGCTTTTCAGAAAGTCCCACTCTTGCCAGTAGTTCTTTGGCATTTTTCTCTATCTCGTCTATGATTTGCTTTTTATTTTCGTTGTAATCTTCTCTTTCTTTTGCAAGCAGCTTTGGTGCTAAAGTTACATTTTCAAGCACACTGTACTGTGGAAACAGGTTAAACGATTGAAAAACCAAACCAAAGTTAAGCTGATTTTTTCTAATCTGCTTTGCACTGCTTTTTTCCTTGTCGTGTGCGTCAAATATTACATGACCATCGACATATATCTGCCCTTTGTCAGCTTTTTCAAGGAAATTGATACAACGAAGAAGGGTAGTCTTTCCGCTTCCCGAAGAACCGAGGATTGATACAACCTCGCCTTCCTCCATTGAGAAGTCAACACCTTTTAAAACGTTAGTATTTCCAAAGCTTTTGTGTATATCTTTTACTTCTAATATTGGCAATTTCATCTCTCCTTAAACCTTATAATACGACAGCTTCTTCTCGCAAAATCCAAAAAGAAGTGTCAAAATGCCTACAAAGGCAAGGTAGAATACCGCTGTGTAGAAAAGTGGCCACATCAGACCATAGCCTGCAAAGTTCTGTGCTGCCTGAATAACTTCCACTATCATTATAACACGTGCAAGCGCCGTATCTTTAACAAGGGTGATAACCTCGTTTGACATCGGTGCAAGGATTCTTTTTACTACCTGCATAAGTATGACCTTAAAGAAAATCTGTACCTTTGTCATACCAAGCACTTGTCCCGCTTCATACTGACCTTTTGCAATGCTTTCTATACCGCCTCGGTATATTTCCGAAAAATAGCAGGCATAGTTTATTACAAACGCTGCTATTACCGATGCAAAACGTGAAAGTATGGGAGTTCCCATAAGGAATCCCGGAACATAAAAGAATATTATTACCTGTAGCATTAGCGGTACACCGCGGATAATCCACACAAATGTTTTTACCACATAAGCAAGAGGTTTAAATTTTGACATTGAGCCAAATGATATCACCAAACCTAAAGGAAGCGCTAACACAAGTGTTAGCGCAAATATTAGGCATGTGTATTTAAGTCCGCCAATAAGGCTTAAAGTTACTTCCCAAAATCCCATTATTGTATTCCTTTATTATTCGATAGTTTCTGTTACCTTAAGAACGTTTTCAAATCCATACTTTTCAGCAAGAGTCATAAGAGTACCGTCTGCTTCAAGCTCTTTTATAGCTTTGTTAACTTTTTCAGTAAGGTCGCTGCCTTTCTTGAAGCCAACTGCATATATTTCAGAATCAAGCTCGATAGCATCTACGATTGCAAGGTCTTCATAGTCGCCCTTGCCACAGATGTTCTGTGCAAGAAGAATGTCTACTACGATAAAGTCAACCGCACCTGATTTAACTTCAGTAAATGCGTTAATCTGTGCTGTAGTTGAGAAAATCTTGTCTGCATCAGTAACAGATTCAGCATAAGCAGCACCTGCACTACCGCCTTCAACACAAGCTGTTTTACCCTTAAGGTCTGCTTCTGTCTTGAATGTATCAACATTGTCCTTCTTTGCTACGATACACTGCTGGTTAAGCATATATCCGTAAGAGAAATCAACAAGGTCGCTACGTTTGATTCCGTCATCAGAAGAGTTTGCTGTGAAACCATTCCATATACAGTCAATAGCACCTGAGTTTAGCTCATTGTACTTCTGTCCCCAATCGATTTCCTGGAATGCAACATCCATACCGATTTTTTTACCTACTGCCTGAGCAAATTCTGTTTCAAAACCTGTCCAGTTGCCGTTTTCGTCAAGCTCGTTCATGTTTTCAAAGATTGTTACACCGCAAGTAAGTACATTGTCACCATTGTTTCCACAGCCTGCCATTGTAGCTACTACAAGAAGCATTGCCATCATAATTGATAAAAATTTCTTCATTTTAAATACAACTCCTTTAAAATAATTGTTTTAGTATAGTAATACTTTACCACTTTACCAAACTAAAGTCAAGCATTTTTTTAAAATATATAAAATTGTGGTTTGACGTGTTTAGGGGTTTTTACTATTCTTTACCTAATTTAAGCTGTGATACTACTATACCGATAAACATCAGTACACAACCAATGTAACCGCGTGGGCTCATCACTTCGTTTAGAAGAAGTGCTCCGCCGACTGCACTGAAAACCGATTCTGTCGACATAATAATTGCCGCGTAAGTAGGGTTTGCATCCTTTTGACCTATTATCTGGCAGGTGTACGCCACACCCGACGACATTATACCTGCGTATAGTATAGGAACAAGTGCATCGCCAACTCCCGTAAACGGTGCTTTCTCAAACAAAAGTGCAAATATAAATCCAAGCACTGCACTTGTGGCAAACTGTGTCATAGAAAACTTGATAGGACTGATTCTCTCAACCTTTGAATCGATAAACATAATATGTAATGTCCAAAATATCGCACCAATTAGTAACACTATATCGCCTGTACCAATTCTTTCGCCCTTGGTTACACTTAAGAAATACAGACCAACCACCGCGAACACTGCACCAATCCAGGTGCAGATATTTGTTTTCTTTCTTAAAAATATACCGAATATCGGCACAAGTACTGTGTAAAGACCTGTGATAAAACCCGCTTTACCCGCACTGCCTGTTATCTCAATTCCAAACTGCTGAAGGGCAGATGCGGTAAAGAGTATAGCACCTGCGACCATACCAAAAAGGATGGTTCTTTTTAGCTTTGCAGGGTTTTTCTCTTCCTTTTCAAATATCATTATAATAGGAATGAGCGATATTGCACCAAGTGCAAATCTTGATGCAATAAACGTGTAATTTCCTACGTATTCTATTCCCACTCTTTGTGCTACAAAGGCAAAACCCCATATTATAGCGGTTAAGAGAAGGATTGCTGTTGATTTAATATGTTTCATAATTTCTCCTTTGTTATATACAATATGCTATTGCCGATAATTTTTTGGCACATCTTGCAAGAGATGATATTTCTGCATTTTCCGTTAGCTTATGTGAGCCTTCGCCTTCCACACCAAATGAATCAAGGCATGGAATACCGCGAGTGGTCATATCTGCCGCATCAGAACCGCCAAAGCCAAATACAGCATCAAGGGTATGTATGCCGTTTTCTTCAAATATCTTATTTATCTTACTTAATAGCTCGAGATTTTTTTCAGACTTTGGCATTGCTACTCTGGTGCTTGCAAGTTCTACCCTACAACTTGTTCCTTCGACAAATGATTTCGCTGCTATTTCTTTTACAAATTTATCCGCCTCATTCATAGCGTCTATGTCAGGGAAACGGATATCAGCGGTAAATATGCACTTTTCGGGAACAGTATTCTCCGCCGTTCCGCCATTTATAAGACCACAGTTACAAGTAAGACCGTCTTTATCCTTCATCTTTTCAAGCTCTATTATCTTATATGCTGCTTCGCGGATGGCACTTGCTCCTTTAAAACACCTTGATGCATGCATAACTTTTCCTGTTACTTCAAATCTATACTTACTTATACCTTTTCTGCAATATGTAGCCTCACCCGGTGTATGCCTTTCTGCATTTAAAAACGCTACGCACCCTTTGGCACACTTCGCCATAAAATCAACAGTGGTTTTGTTTGAAAAACGACTTCCGTTTTCCTCGTCACTTTGAACGATAAGCTTTACAGGACGGTCCTTAAACCCGATATCTTCAAGTGCTGCCATAGCACAAAACGCTGCTGCCACTCCGCCTTTGCAATCCACCACGCCCGGACCATACATAGTATCTCCTTCTATGCGAACAGGGTTTTCGCCAAATGAACCTACTGCGTGTACAGTATCAATGTGCCCGGAATAGCACACAGGCTCACCCTTTGCGTCAGGGTTTATGGTTATGCATATTGCATCTCCCGAAACCGCCTGCTTTTGCACATCTACCTTCCAGCCACGATTCTTAGCTTTATCTATAATATACTGTCCGCACTTGTCCACACCTTCTTTGTATTCGGTGGGACTTTCGATATTACATATATCTACCCAAAAGTCTATATACTCTTTTTCAAGCTCATCTATTCTTTTGAATAATTCACTGCATTTTATATTTTCGTTCATTTTAACCCTTCTTTATGTATTCGATGATATCTTTTCTCTTTGATAATTTCCAGTATTTAAATATTTCCAAAAACAATCCCCACGCAACAACTCTGCCGCGTTTTTCTTTTTTTGCCTTTTTTACAGCCCATACAAACCACTGCCAACCATTATAGCTTTTCATTTCAGGCTTTATAAATGCCGTTTTTTTCTTTTCATTTATGCGAAGATGTTTTGCTTGAAGCGGCCACAAAAGGTTATAGTCTTTTGCCTCGATATTTGTAAATATTGCAGGGCACTCGCCCTTTGTGATGGTATGAGTATCACGGTGAATTTTGGTAGGCATATACTCCCACGAAAAATCATTTTCACCAAAATCTATCTTTACAAGCATGCCTGCATCTGTGTATTTCTGTGCCCTCTGATAGTCTGTGTCAAATATAAAATTACCAAGCGAATAAAAAACTATCTTGTCACCAAAGGTTTCGTAATTTTCCGCAACGTGAGGATGATGTCCCACTATTATGTCAGCACCCATTTCAAGATATTTTTTGTACAGCCTTCTTATGTTTGGCATAGGAAGTTGTGAAAATTCCTCATTTGCGTGTGCAACTACTACGCACCAGCGACATTTCGACTTAATCTCGTCTATTTGTGCCTTTATTCTCTCTGTGTCAAATATATCAATGCTGCCCGGTTCACTTTCGGTTGCAAGTGCTTTTTTGTCAAAGGCAACCGTTACCGATACCAAGCCCACACCGCCACATTCACACGAAAGGATAAGCGGTTTCGCTGCATCGGCAATATTTTTGCCAACACCTATGGCGTAGCAATAGTTTTCCTCGGCACATTTTAAAGTGTCGTATGCTCCGTCCGCACCGCAGTCCATAGAGTGATTGTTCGCAAGGTTCCAAATGCGACCATTTATACTCTTTAGAAAATCGGCACACTCAGGGGGATTTGCATGTACAAGCGGTTTAGCGGCACTGATTTCGCCACTGCTTACTGAACCTTCTACATTTACCACAGTATAATCAGTGTTCGAAAGAAATTCCCTTACCTCGTCAGAAATAAGATTTTCGTCTGTGCATCTGTCTTTAAAATACTTTGAAAATGCCATATCTCCTGTAAATGCTATTTTCATACTTTTACCTCCGTATTGTACAATAATTGTATTATACTACCAAGATTCGGTATTTTCAATAGTTGACAATCATTTTTACATATTTTATAATTATAATAATATAACATAAAAGGAATGATAAAAATGAAGCTTGATCATAAAATAGTTGCCATAGTAGGTATGTGTGGCTCAGGTAAATCAATCGCTACAAACGTGTTTTGTGAGCGTGGCTGGGACAAGGTGTATTTCGGCGGTCTTACTATGGATAAGCTTGAAGAAATGGGACTTCCTAAAAACGAAGCTAATGAAAAAATGGTACGTGAAAACCTTCGTAAAGAGCACGGACCTGGTGCATTTGCAAAGCTACTACTTCCAAAGATAGAGGCATTTGCTAAGGAAAACCATACAGTCCTTGACGGACTATATTCGTGGTCGGAATACAAAGAGCTTACAGAATATTTCGGTGATAATCTGTCGGTACTTGCGGTGGTTACAAACAGACCTGTCAGATATGAAAGACTTACTACACGCGACATCCGTCCGCTTACAAACGAAGAGGCAAAAAGCCGTGACTACTCCGAAATAGAAAAAATCGAAAAAGGCGGACCTATTGCTATAGCCGACTATTTCGTGTTAAACAACGGTGATATGGAAGCATTTGAAAAAGAGTTAAACAAAATTATAGATGAAATAATAAGCCGTTAAAATTTATTAGTGGCATTAAAATGGGATGTATCAACTGATACATCCATTTTTGTTTGTAAAATTATTTGCTTAGGTATATCGATAAATTTTTTTCAAAATATATACTGATTGTATACAAATTATTGACAAAAAAACAAACGAAATGTATAATAATATCATTGATTATTATGCGTATTTATACGCTTTTTGCACTAATTTTGATGCCATTTTAGGCGGATAGGAGCACTTAAATGATAAACGTACCTGAAATATTTGGAAGTATGGTGTTTAACGACGCGGTTATGCGCGAGCGTTTACCGGAGGATACTTACAAAGCACTTAAAAGAACTATAGCCGACGGCAGAAGTCTTGACAAAACTATCGCTGACGTTGTTGCAAATGCTATGAAGGACTGGGCAGTAGAAAAGGGTGTTACGCATTACACTCACTGGTTCCAGCCTATGACGGGTATCACTGCGGAAAAACACGACAGCTTTATATCTCCATCGGATGACGGCGGAGTAATAATGGAATTTTCAGGCAAGGAGCTTATAAAAGGCGAGCCTGACGCATCAAGCTTTCCATCAGGCGGACTTCGTTCCACTTTTGAAGCGAGGGGTTACACCGCGTGGGATGCAACATCGTATGCGTTTATTAAAAATAACACTCTTTGCATACCTACTGCGTTTTGTTCGTTTGGCGGAGAGGCACTTGATAAGAAAACACCACTTCTTCGTTCTATGGAAGCACTTAACCGTCAGGCTATGCGTATAATGAAGCTGTTTGGTGAAGACGGCGTGACAAGAGTACTTACTACTGTCGGAGCAGAACAGGAGTATTTCCTTGTAGATAAGCATTACTACGACCAGAGAAAAGACCTTATATATACAGGCAGAACCCTGTTTGGTGCAAAGCCGCCAAAGGGTCAGGATTTGGAAGACCACTATTTTGGTGCTATAAAGCCTAGAGTAGCGGCATATATGAAGGAGCTTGACGAGGAACTTTGGAAGCTTGGCGTTTTAGCTAAAACAAAACATAACGAAGCTGCTCCTGCACAGCACGAGCTTGCACCTATATACACTACTACAAACCTTGCTACCGACCATAATCAGATTACTATGGAGCTTATGAAAAACATCGCTCTAAAGCATGGTATGGTATGCCTACTTCACGAAAAACCATTTGAGGGTGTGAACGGAAGCGGTAAGCACAATAACTGGTCACTATCCACAAATACAGGTATCAACCTTTTTGACCCGGGTGATTCACCGGAGGATAACGCAAGATTTTTGCTATTCTTATCGGCAGTTATAAAAGCGGTTGACGATTATCAGGACCTTTTAAGAGTGTCTGTAGCAAGTGCGGGAAACGACCACCGACTTGGTGCTAATGAAGCACCACCGGCAATTGTGTCAATATTCCTTGGCGACGAGCTTTCTACAATACTTGATGCTATAGAAAAAGGTGACGAATACAGCGAAAAGGAAAAGTCACTTATGTCAATAGGCGTTCACACTATGCCTAAATTTCCTAAGGATACTACCGACAGAAACAGAACTTCACCTTTTGCGTTTACAGGAAATAAATTTGAATTTCGTATGCTTGGTTCATCATTCTCTATAGCCGGCACAAATACTATGATAAACACCGCTGTAGCAGAGGTGCTGTCGGAGTTTGCCGATGAGCTTGAAGGACAGGAAGATTTTATAAAGGCGTTAAATAAGCTTATAAAACGTACCATTCGCGAACATAAGAGAATAATATTTAATGGAAATAACTACTCTGATGAGTGGGTGGAGGAGGCTGAAAAAAGAGGTCTTTTAAACCTTAAATCTACCGTTGATGCACTTCCACAGCTTATTGCAGAAAAAAACGTTAAAGTATTTGCAAAGCACAGGGTATATACCGAAGCAGAGGTTCACTCAAGATACGAAATACTTTTGGAAAACTATTCAAAGATATTAAATATTGAAGCACTTACTGCTATAGATATGGTAAAACGTGAGATTATCCCTGCTACCTGCGAGTATATAAAGGATTTGTCTAATACAGTGGTTGCGAAAAAGAAGATACTTCCAAATGTAACATCAGCATGCGAGGAAAAGCTTATCACACGTCTGTCGGAGCTTGTGTCGAATGTGGCAGATAAGACAGAAAAGCTTGAAAGCTTTGTGGCTGATGCGAAAAATTACTCGGATGATGCGTACAAGCTTGCAAGATACTATCGTGATGTGGTGTTTGCCACAATGCAGAATATACGCGCTTCGGCTGACGAGATAGAGGCGAATATGCCTGAAACTCTATGGCCATACCCTGCGTATTCTACACTATTGTTTGATATATAATTTTAAATTGAATAAAAAGGGGCTATCTCAATAAACATTGTATAACCATCCAATTTGTAGGGGCGAATCACGATTCGCACGTATGTCATTCGTGAATGACCCGTACATTATGGATTGTTATTCGTAGAGTTTTGTTTATTGAGATAGCCCCTTTTTGTATGTTTATCAAACGATGTAGTGAGGATGCTTTTGAAGATTTTAATGTAGCTTATGAGGAGTATCGGTGAGGCCTATAATATAGTCTGCTGAAACGTTATACAACCTGCATAATATAGCCAAATCCTCTATTTTCAATTCGGCTCTGCCTGTTTCAATATGATTATAACCTTGTTGGGATTTTTGCAGTAGTTTACCAATGTACGCTTGAGTATAGTCATTATCTTCCCGTAAATTTTTTAGTATTTCTCTGTATCCCATATTATCAATCCTTTTTTATAGTATACTCAAATCAAGGATAGCATACTCATAAATTGAGTATTGACTTTTACTCAAATATTGAGTATAATTGTGCTATCATAAATCAGGAGGTAATATCAAATGAAAAAACAAGCTAAAAAGATAATTGCAAGTGTGCTGGTAGGTGCTGTATTAACTTGCGGAGTAGCATTTGCAAAACAAATCACAGAAACTATATCTGTCACTTATGATAATATTAAAATTATGATTGACGGAAAAGAGTATCAACCAACTGATGCACTTGGAAACGTAGTTGAACCATTTATTTATAACGGAACTACATATCTCCCTGTAAGAGCAATAGCAAACGCTTTTGATAAAGAGGTTGACTGGGAGGCACAGACAAGTACGGTTACTCTTGGCAGTAAAAATTACGACTGGTTAGACCAAATGGGGTATGTGGATTATGAAACTACTGCACAGAAAAGCACTATGAAAGCAATACCAACAGGCACAAAAGATAATGACGGAATGAAATATGACAGAGGTATTCAGTTCGAATTGCGAACTGATGAATATCAGGAAAATAACGACGGAACTATTCGTTCGTACCAAACAGTTTCGTATTTATTGAATAATAATTATAATACATTTAACGGAAGCTTTATATCGTTGCAAACTAGCCAAGGCAACCAAGGTACTGTAGCGAAGGTATACGGAGATGGTAAGCTTATATACACTTCACCAGTACTAAGCTACGGTGCAAAAGCTACACCATTTGAAATTGATGTTTCAGGGTACAAGATACTTAAAATTCATGTAGAAATTCCTAATTTGTATCATGATGGTAGCTGGGATATATCTAAGATAGGCATTGCAGATGCAAGATTGTCAAAAGAATAATACTAATCAAAACGGCATTCTCTTTCGAGAATGCCGTTTTTGGGTCCGGGGCGGAGCCTTGGTCGGGAGGGGTTTGGGGCGCTCCGAAACGCCCCAAGGGTTTTTGGACTTTTGACCGCAAAAGTCCCCGCCGGAGGCAAACAAGAAGAGAGTATACTCGAAATTTTTAGAAAGCTGGTAAATTACTTTTGTACGTGGAATGTCAGAAAGCCCATTTCCTACAATGCATCTTGTAAGAAGATATGCAAAATGTATTTGCGTATGGACAATTCGCGAATTGTCTTGGTTACCTATTTTTCCCTGAATTCCCGGTGTATAACGTATAGCATATAATTACAAATACGGAATATACTATACAAGGAGATGGATAATATGTCAAAATTTTGTATTGACGCAGGACACAACTATTCAGGAGCAGACACCGGTGCGGTTGGCAGGGTATATGTAGAACAGGATTTGAGCTTTCGAATAGCAGATTCGTTAAAGTCTATTTTGCAAAATGCCGGCCACGAGGTGAAAATGACCAGAGAAACGTCACAGTCAAATGTACCTGGTGCAACGTTAAACGACAGCCTTACCGCAAGGGCGAGAATAAGCAATGACTTTAATGCGGATTATTTTGTTTCTGTTCACCTTAACGCCGGAGGCGGAGTGGGTGCGGAAACGTATGTGCTTGCAAGAGGCGGAGAAGCTGAAAAAATCGCAACAAGGGTGCAGACAGCATTTACCGCACTTGGCAGAGTAAACAGGGGAGTAAAGACGGCAAACTTTGCAGTGCTTAGACTTACCGATTGCCCTGCAATATTGGTAGAAGTAGGATTTATCGACAATGAGCAGGAGGAAAAATGGATTGCCGAAAATGTTGAAAAAATCGCATGGGCTATCTCGGCAGGATTTGGTATAAAGCCTGATGAGGAGTATATGACAGCTGTTGAAGCGGTGGCATTTCTCACAAGCGTTGGCGTAATAAAAGAGCCTGATAAATGGTATTCGGGCACGTGGGACGATGAGGATATGAAGTGGCTTTTAAGAAAAACGGCACAGTACATAAAAGACAGCCTTTAATTGCTTTTATGCTTAGCGGCAGATGCGGTTATTGACTTTTTTATTTGAATGATATATTATAAAATGAGGAGCTTGTCGAATGAAAGACGGTTTCTCATTTTTTACATAAAATATATACATACTTGATTTTTTTAACATAAGGAGATGCGTTTGATTGGCAGAAAATAAAAATCAAACCTTTATGAAGGGAGCTATAATTCTTGTTATAGCAAATATACTTGTAAAAGGTATCGGAGCTATGTTTAAGATACCACTTGCAAGGCTTCTTGGCACTACCGGTATGGGAATGTTCAATATGTCCTACACCATGTACACCATGCTTTTTATAATAGCTACTGCGGGAATACCTGTAGCTATTTCCAAGGTTGTATCGGAAAGCGGAGCAAAGGGTCGATACAGAGATACAAGAAAAATACTCTTTGCCAGTCTTATGATGCTTGGCGTGATAGGAGTTGCCGGTGCGGCGGCATTGTACTTTGGTGCAGATAAATTTGCCGAGCTGGTTTTTGATGCTGATAAATTTGCCGGTAACGAAAAAATTATTATAACATTGAAAATGGGTATTTCGCTTGGTATACAGGCACTTGCTCCTGCGATGTTCTTTGTGTCGTTTATGTCGGCGTTTAGGGGGTTTTTCCAGGGCACGCAAAATATGTATCCTACAGCTATTTCCGAAGTGGCGGAAGCACTTGGTAAACTGATACTTGGTATAACTTTTGCAAGCTTGCTTATGCCAAAGGGAATTCATTTTGCATCGGCTGGTGCGGTGTTTGGTGTTTCAGCGGGTGCTTTCCTGGGATTTGTATCGCTTATAATATCATTTTTATACAAAAGAAAAAATTTATTTGATTATTCAAAGCATGTCGATGACCTGTATAAACCACGTTCGGTTATGTCTATACTAAAAGAGCTTATTGTTATTGCTGTACCTATTACCATTGGCGCATCGGTATTTAGCCTAACAAGTGTAATAGATATGCTTATGATAGCACGACGTCTTGGTGTGGCAGGCTTTTCGGCGGATGATGCTATGAGTATATGGGGAGCGTATTCAGGCTTTGCAGTGCCTCTTTTCAATATGCCGCCTACACTTATTACCGCAATAAGCATAAGCATAGTACCGACGATTGCAGGTGCGTTTGTTACAGGCAAAACGGATTTTGTAAAAAAGACTACAGGTCTTTCGCTTAAAATGACTATACTTATTGCACTTCCGTGTGCGGTTGGTATTTCGGTGCTTTCGTCACCAATTCTTCAGCTTGTGTATGACGATGCCATAGCGACCAATATCGCATCATCACCGCTTTCTATTCTTGGATATGCTATAGTGTTTGTGTCACTTGTTATGGTAACAAACTCTATTTTGCAGGCGACAGGGCATACTATAAGACCGGTTGTGCACATGGCAATAGGCGGTTTTGTAAAGGTGATTGTAAACTACACATTAGTAGGCATACCGCATATAAACATAAACGGTGCACCGGTTGGAACAAATCTTTGCTATATCACCATACTTATATTAAACCTTATCTCGATAAAACGTATAATAGGCTTGAAATTCTCGGTTGTAAACTTTGTGCTTAAACCGGTTATATCGGTTGTGGCTATGGCGATAGTGGTGCTTGGAGTATACGCAGGTACTGTGTCTATGGGTAATACCATCGCAACTAGTGTGTCTATTCTTTCCGGTGCGGTAGTGTATATGCTTGTGATGCTTATCATCGGAGGTATAAAAAATGAGGATTTGGAAATGATTCCAATGGGTGAAAAGCTTGCCTATGTACTTCAAAAGCTTAGACTTATGCGGTAAATAGGCCATTTGATTTGGTAATAATAACTATAAAATTACTTTATATATGTATAAATTAACCAAAAATGCGTAAAATTACAAAAAATGTTGAAAAAAAGAAGGATTTTACAAGGGTTTGGCGAATTTTATAAAATGATTGAAAATTTTTAAAACGGAGGACAAACAAATGAATAAATCAGATTTAGTTGCAGTAATGGCAGAAAAAGCAGGTCTTACTAAAAAAGATGCTGAAAAAGCTCTTAACGCTTTCTGTGATGGCGTTATCGACGCTCTTAAAGCTGGTGACAAAGTTCAGCTTATCGGCTTTGGTTCTTTCGAAGTAAAGACTCGTGCTGCTAGAAAGGGTAGAAACCCTCAGACTAAACAGGAAATCACTATTCCTGCATCAAAAGTTCCAGCTTTCAAAGTTGGCGCTGCATTCAAAAACGCTGTTAAATAATTCAGTTTTTTGAATTTTCACGGGCATTGAGGTATACTCAATGCCCGTATTTTTTGAAATGAGGTAGATTTATGAGAATAGACAAATATCTAAAGGTCAGCCGTCTTATAAAGCGCAGAACTGTGGCGTGCGAAGCTTGCGACCAGGGAAGAGTGACTGTAAACGGAAAAGTAGCTAAGCCGGGAACAGATGTTAAAGTTGGCGATATTATTGAGATAGAGTTTGGTGATAACACATTAAAGGTAGAGATAGTATCTGTAAGCGAGCACGTGCTCAAAGCTGATGCTGCCGATATGTATAAAATAATATAAAACTTATAAATTGTTATGATTTTTAAGCCTTCTGCATATATATTAGTAAATATATATAACGGAGGTTTTTTTATTATGGATGAAAGAAAATCAGTAAGAGCAATGCGACCAGATGTGATGCACAATATCATTATGGAAAACAGAAAGAAGCTTAGCGTATCGGGAGTAAATGACGTCGAAAGCTTTAATGAAGAGGAGATAATCCTTCATACTCAAATGGGAATGCTTGTTATAAAAGGCACATCACTTCATATAGGAAAGCTTAATATGGACAACGGCGAAGTGACCATAGACGGAATGGTTGAGGCGTGTGAATATGTTGAGGAAACCGGAAAAGGCGGAGGAATACTTTCTAGAATTTTTAAATAAAAAATTTTGGGAGTGACAGTGATTTGATAATATCAGCAAGGCACGAGCTTTATGTATTGTTTGGCTCGGTGCTGGGTGGAATGATTATCGGTATGATATTTGACGTGTTCAAGCTATGCACTGCAGGCAGACGGCATAATGCTGTGATAATGGGTATAGGTGACCTTCTTTTGTGGAGCATTGTGTCTGTGGCGGTTTTTGCAATAATATTTATACTAAATGATGCCAAAGTCAGATGGTACGAGTTTGCCGGAATGATACTGGGTATGGTAATATATTTTATGACACTCAGCAGGCTTTTTCTAAAACTAATGTCTTTTTTGGTACATGTTGTAAAATGTGTTGTAATTTTTTTGGTTAAGGTGATTTTACTCCCTGTAAGGCTTTGTTTACGCGTTTTTTCGCCTGTTATTGCTCTGGCAAAGCGGAGCTTAAGAGTGGTAAAGCGAATATATAAAAAAAGTTTGTTTAAAATTAAAAACTTCACAAAACGGCTAAAACACTCTGTTAACAAAATGTAACTTTACTTTTGAACGGAAATGGTGTATAATGTATGAAAATCAATGCAAAGGACGTGCTTTAAGTGAGTAAAAAAAAATCTGCACCATTAAGAAACATCATTGTTCTTGCGTTAATTTGTTTTGTAGTAGTTATTTTTGTTAAGCAGGAGATAAGCATACGGGAATATCAGTCACAGATAGACCAGCTTAGTGTCCAAATAGAGGAGCAACAAAAAATAAGCCGAGAGCTTGAAGAAAAAGAGAAATTGTATTCATCAAATGAATATATAGAAAAAGTGGCAAGAGAAGTGCTTGGTATGGTATCTGCCGATGAGAAGGTATATATCGACGAGAATGAGGCCGATTAAAGTACATAAGATAAACGTGTAAATGGAGGATATGGACAGCTATGCAGATTGAAGTGGGAAAGATAGTCGATGGTAAGGTTACAGGTATAACAAATTTCGGCGCGTTTGTAGACATAGAAGGCGGCGTTACAGGACTTGTGCATATATCTGAGGTGGCAGTTGGTTTTGTCAAGGATATAAACGAGCATTTAAAGGTAGGGGACAGCGTTAAGGTTAAGGTAGTATCTGTAGATGAAAAGGGAAAAGTAGGCCTTTCTATTAAGCAGACAATAACCCCAAAAAAGTCAGCACCTGCACAGGAAACTAAGAAAAGCAGCTCTCCTGAGGAATTTGTATGGGAGAGAAAAACCGACGATATCAATCTTTCTTTTGAGGATAAGCTGTCAAAATTCAAACAGTCGAGCGACGAGAGAATGCACGACCTTAAAAGGAATATAGAATCCAAAAGAGGAACAAACGGCAAACGTTCTACAAGTATGTATTAAATAGTAAAAAACTATTGACATTTATGCTTAAAAGTGCTATATTATATATTGGCGTAAAGCTTACGCCCGAGTGGCGGAACTGGCAGACGCACAGGACTTAAAATCCTGCGAAGTTAACCCTTCGTACCGGTTCGATTCCGGTCTCGGGCACCAAAAAAGAACGACTATTCTAATAGAATGGTCGTTCTTTTTTGTGTTTGTGTCCACAAGGACACAATATTATTATGAATGTAGCGAATACATCATTTGACTGCTTGCGGTCAACATCGTTTCTCTTCACCCGATACAAAATGATGTTGCTCTTTGAACAAACAGTGTTGTGATACACAAATGATGTATTGCTTTGCAATAACGATGTTGCACTGCGTGCAAATATATGATATAATCTGCCAAGAGGCGACTTCAAATGAAATAAGATAAACTTGGTAAATTATCAATGGAATTGTCTGTTGAAGTTTAAAATTTAGTTGAAGCTTTGCGTAATAAAAAGGAAAATATCATATCAAATCAAATCGGAAGAAGCGCAACAAGCGTTTGTGCTAACATCGCCGAAAGTAAATATGGTCATAGTAGGGCTGATTTTATTGCAAAATTGGAGATAGCTTTAAAGGAAGCCAGCGAAACCGGAAAATGGCTTGAAATGCTTTATAGAACAGATTATATAGATGAAGAAAAATACAAATCAATAAATAAAATTTGTTCTACCATAAGAATTCTGTTAATTGCATCCATCAAGACTGCAAAATCAAATACTGACAAGACAAAATAATATTTCATACCGTCACTTTTGTGGCGTTTTTTTTATTTATTTCTCTTTTTTAAAATTCTATTGATAATTTTAGAAAAATGTGGTATCATATTTATGCCAAATAAACTCAATTAAATAAGATAGATGATTAAAGGGTATTTTTATATTTTATAGGGATATTTTACCCATTTTTTGACATACTCAAATTATGTGAATTTTTGTTAAAAACGCAAATTCAACATGATTTGAGTATTTGGAATATCCTTTATTCTATCTTGAGTTTGTTTGGCGACAACTGGAGTTTGCGTTTTTTATGCGTCAGCTTCGGTTGGCGCATTTTTTAATTTTAACGATATGTAAGTTTGGGGTGCTCTTTCATTTGTTTTAA
>JAZQHR010000074.1:0-9223 GCA_045540695.1 Clostridia bacterium
TTTTCATTATATCACAAAAAAACAACAAACACAATTACATATATTTTTAAAAATACTATTGACAGAAGAAAAATGATATGCTATCATCAAAGTGTACTAGTACATAGTAGTACACTATAGAACACTACTAAAAGGAGGGAAGCGATTGTGTTTAAAATAAGCTTAAATGGAAATCTTCCGATATACGAGCAGCTCATCGAAAAGATTGAAGAAATGGTGCTTATGGGCGTACTGGAACCGGACACTGCACTTCCGTCTGTGAGAGATTTTGCATCGGAGCTTGCTATAAATCCAAATACCGTACAAAAGGCATTTGCCGAGCTTGACAAACGAGGAGTCACATACTCGGTAAGCGGAAAAGGACGATTTGTAACAAGCGACATATCCAAAATCATCAGGCAAAAGGCAGAAAAGCATATATCCGATATGCTTAACTCGGCATCAGAGCTTAAAAACCTCGGCATAAGCATGGACATTTTAACACAGGAAATAGAAAAGCTATACAAGGAGGGAGATAAATGATAAAGGTATCAAATGTCAAAAAGAGTTTTGACAAAACAATAGTACTTGAAAATCTTGACTGCCACGTAAAAAAGGGCAGTATATACGGGCTTATCGGCTCAAACGGTGCCGGTAAATCAACTCTTTTAAACATTCTTTGCGGTGTGTACAAATCGGAAGACGGAAACGTATGTATATCCGGTGAAGAGGTGTATGAAAACACAGACGTAAAGCAAAAAATCGCATACATATCCGACGAGCCGTTTTTCTTTAATTCGTCTACCATGCGTGAGATGGCACTTTACTTAGAAAATGTTCAGCCAAGCTTTACTATGGAAAAGTTTGATGAGATATCATCGTATTTTCCGCTTGATGTAAACAAGAAAATAAATTCATTTTCAAAGGGTATGAAAAGGCAGGCAGCTATAGTATTGGCACTTTCGCAAAACCCCGATGTACTTCTATGTGATGAAAGCTTTGACGGGCTTGACCCGGTAATACGCCAGCTTGTAAAAAGGCTTATAATAAAAGAAGTATCCGAACGTGAAATGACTGTGGTTATATCCTCGCACAACTTATCCGAAATGGAAAACCTTTGCGACACCATAGCCATACTCCACGACAACAAGATAGTTCTCGAAAGAAGTCTTGACGATATAAAAGACAATATGCACCATTATCAGCTTGCGTTTAAGCCTATGCTTCCTATAGAAGCGTTTTCCGAGCTTGATATAGTATCACACAAAGTGCGTTCAAACATTATTGAGCTTGTGCTAAAGGGAAAATGCGACGATATAGAAAACACATTTAAAAAGCTAAACCCTATCCTTATAGACAGACTTGAACTGACCTTAGAGGATATATTTGTATATGAAATGGAGGTAAGCGGTTATGACTATACAAAAATACTTATGTAGTAAGAAAAGCATAAAAGAAACTGTGCTTCAAAGCAAATACATGATGATACTTCACCTTGTAGTATTGTTTTTGGCATCAGCATTTTCCTCCATTACCATATATAACGAATATTTAGGAAATATGACCGAGCTTCAGTACAGGTCATGGGGAAAAATAGAGGAATTTCTGTCAATGACAGGTGCTGTAGGAATGATAGCTTCTACAGCCGTAGGATTTGTAACGGCGTACCTTATGTTTTCGTTTTTGTTCAACAAAAACTCGGTAATTTTTTACCACTCTATGCCGTACAAAAGAAGCAATATATTTTTAAGCAGATATATATCAGGCATCATCACCATAGCGATACCTCTTTTAATAGAATTTGCTATAAATACAGTGATATATATGTATTTTAAAAATTCACCGCCTGTAGCTAAAGGCGAGCTTTGTGCATATTCAACGATTGTAAAAGGCTTCCTTTTGGCGTTTCTTCAGTATGTAGTAGTATTTTCAGCAGGAGCTTTTGCAGCTAGTATATCGGGAAATATATTTGCAATGGCAGGCATTACGGCGTTTGTATTTTTGGCTACATTTGTAACGGCAGCCGTTGTGGAAGCATGTATAGATGAATGGTTTATCACTTACAATCTAAATATAGTATACAACCCGTTTAAGATATTCCCGCCAGCTATGAGCCTTGTATTTTTGCGAAATGAAGTAATGACCAGCGACATAGTGTATGCCATTATCTTTTCGATTGCGATTACTCTAATTGGTCTTGTGCTGTACATATACAGGAAAAGCGAAAACACAAATAAATTTTTCGCATACAAATGCATTGGAACTATACTTAAATATTACATTACCACCATTGTAACGCTGGGATTTGGTCTTGTATTTATTGCCGCGTCAAACAATAACGTTATAATAACCTTTATAGGCTATGTACTGGTTTCGTTTATAGTATACGCGGTTATACAAGCGGTGTTTGATATGAATTTCAGGCAGATGTTTAAAAATTTAAAAAGCTATACACTGTATGCGGTTATATTTATTGCAATAATAAGTATTCCTGCACTTGACGTATTTGGCTTGGATACCAGTATACCTGACAGGGATAAGATAAACACCATTTACGTAACAAAGCTTATAAATGCCGACAAGCCACAAGACTACGGAAACACCCTTGCAAAGCTGGAGCAAGAATCCAACATCGATGCGGTGTATGAATTTATGACAAACACCATAGGCTATACTCACGAAACATACAAAAACCACACCTACCCTGACGATTCCCTTGCAATGAATGTCAAGATAAATGACGGCGGAATATTTAACGTAGAAAGACGTTTTCTATACACCCGAAAAGATGACAGAGATGTGCTTGTAAAGAAGCTTTTTGAAAATGCTGAATACCGCACACAGTTTACCGAGGCTATTGAAGAAGTGTCGTGGATGGTCGTTAGCAAGGGCAATATAAACGCATCGAAAGACACTATGTCAGAAGCTCAGATGAAAAAGCTGAAAGAGCTATTGAAAAAAGACATAGCCAACACCACTTACGAGGATGCTAAAAATGCATCAATGTTTGCAGAGCTGTACTTAAACTACGCAAACGTTTCACCAACCGGAATAAGCAATATATACCACCAAAACCATATACCTGTAATGTCGTGCTATAAAGAAACTGTAGGTTTTATTTCCGAGCTTTTGGAGCTTGACAAATGGAAAGAAAACGTGCAAATGATACTAATAGGCGAAACAGGTCAGCAGATAACCGACAAAGCCCAGATAAGCGAGCTTATAGACCGCAGTGCATCGGGCGGAATAGAATTAAGAATGTACACATCGGAATATGATTTCACATGCATGTGGATAGAAAAAAATAATCTTCCTGATTTTGTACATCCAATTAAAAAATAATTAAACATTAAAAAGGATGCTTTGCATCCTTTTTTGGTATAATTTTTAAATAAATTCCGGTTGATTTTTTAAAATCAATGTGATAAAATAAAGTGATAAAATATGTATAAAAGAGGGATTACATGAAAAGGCTAACCTTTTTATCCTTACTTATCGTGGCTATGATGCTATTTACATCATGCACACCTGAGCAGGTTGAATACAATAATATAAACATAATGACCAACTATACTGCAAGAGGAATATATGATACTCTTACACTCGAGCAGAAAGTCGGTCAGCTTCTTATTTGCAGTATAGATGATGTTACACTAAGTGACGAAACCAGGGCATTTTTAACAGAGGTTCCCGTTGGTAACATCATGATACACAAAAAGAATGTTCAGACAGCAGAAGGCGTTGCTATGCTAAACGCCCAACTGCAGGAAGCTATTGTAAACTCTACCGGTGTACCTGCATTTATATGCGTATCACAGGAGGGTGGCGACAGAGTCACAATTAAAAACGGAGTGACAAATTTTCCAAGCCCAATGTCATTTGCAGCAGCAAATGATGTCAGTGCTACATATATGTTTGGTGAATATCTAAACGGCGAACTAGAAAAAATGGGATTTAACTTCAATATAAGCCCCGACCTTGACGTTCTTACAAATCCGCTAAATCCATATGTAGGGAATAATGCTTACGGTGATACGTTAAATAAAGTAAACAACTTCTCAGTTGGTTACGCCAGCGGTGCGCAAAATCATCAGGTAGTAACATGTGCAAAAATCTTCCCAGGTTTGGGTGCACTTGATGCCGACTATTACAGCGAAAAAATTAAAATATATCGTAGTTTCTATGACCTAATACCTATAGAGCTTATGGCGTTTCAGGACGCAACAGAAAATGGTATAGACGCTATACTAGTATCTCACGTTTCTTATCCTGAAATAGATACTACTGAGCTTCCGGCAAGCATCTCAAGAAAAATGATAGCAGAAATACTGGTAAGCATCATAGAATTTAACGGAATGGTAGTGGCAGACAACCTTATATGTCCAAGTATTATGGACAATTACGACATAGGCCAGGCCGCTGTACTTTCTATCAACGGCGGAGCTCACGCCATGATACTTGGCGACGACAACCCTACTGACAAGGATATCCAAAGATATGTGTTTGATTCGATTATCCAGGCTGTAAATGACGGAATAATATCTGAAAAGACACTTGAAAATGCTGTAATAAAGGTGCTTGAGCTTAAAGAAAAATACGGCGTATTAAACGGATATGACACAAAAACAGTTATGCAAAAAAGCTACAGCGAGCACAGTGATTTTGCCGATGGAATAGGCCTAAAGAGTATTACCGTGGCTAAGGATGAAGGTAACCTTCTTCCGCTTAGAGCAGATGAAAAAGTACTTATTATATCATCAGCTACCGATTTTGAAATCACCGACACAGACGGCGATATAAACAATTCATTTGCATATTTTATGGCAAAAGCGATAGATGGAGAGTACATTACTATAAGCAATAATCCGTCAAAAAATATCATTGCCCGATGTGCGTACATCGCTAAAAATTATGACAAGGTAGTAGTATCTGTAGATAATGCTATCAAATATCCAAGTCAGGCAAGTCTTGCAAAAAGTATTGCTATTGCAAATCCAAATACAGTGATAGTATCTATGAACACACCTTTTGACTATTACTATTTCAGTGATATTGGTACGTATGTGTGTGCATATGAATACTCACCACCATCAGTGCGTGGACTTGTTAAAGTGCTTTCAGGCCAGAAAGAAGCTACAGGAGCACTGCCTGTTGTGATAGATGGTCTTAACGACAAGGTGGTAGAAGAATACACCGAAACAGATGCACTAAACGATGAAATTCTTGAAAAAATAAAGGAACTTGAGGGCAAAGACCCTACTCTTACACAAGAACTAAGGGAGGATTCCCCTGAGGAAAGAACAAACGAATCAGACGAAAGCGAAGACTCTGAAAACCAAACAAGCGAGTAAATACTAAATCCCCATTCTCGGGCATATAATAACGAGAAAGGGGATTTTTATTATGTCAAAATACAGTCTTATCCCGGCAACCATATCCACGAGCATCATATCAGGG
The DNA here is from genome assembly GCA_045540695.1 of Clostridia bacterium. Lineage (GTDB taxonomy): Bacteria > Bacillota > Clostridia > UMGS1810 > UMGS1810 > JAZQHR01. The sequence continues at coordinate 5,437 of JAZQHR010000074.1, forward strand.
AGTTGCCATATATCGGACGATAACACAATCGATTTGTCATTTAGTACCTATGCACCACCGCCTGACAGGTGCGTGTATAAAGCATGCCTTGGCAGGATAAACTCCATAGATTCTCCAACAAATCTCGGAACTATTAGGATGAGCCACGTTCATGGAAGGCTTACCGCTAAAGTGCCGGAGATTACCAGCGACATGTCGGTGATAATATATATAAAAGATACCATTTCTCTCGACACCACCCCGGAAGGCTATTTTTTGATATGCGACAAGGATATAGACAACATAGAGATAATGAGGAATGCCTCAAAAGAATTTTATATAAAATGCGACTTTGCAGAGGATACTCCAAAAGAAGCAAACGATGAATACTCTGCCATTACAAACGCCGAGGATACACTTAAAGAATATATGAAAATGCACCCTCCGTCGGATGCATCAAAGTGTATAAACAAGCTGTATATTAACAAAATCAAAGAAAAGCTTTCATCCTACAAACGCTTTAACGAATTTGATCATCAATTTGACTGGTACATCATAGACACCTTCGACACTATAGCAAATTTAAGTGCTGTAAAATACGTCCTGTTTGACACCCTTTCTATAAACGCTTTTGATACACACAAGCATTACCTTTTTGGTGTAAAAAATGAAATAAACGATGAAAGCTATTATATAGCCATTGCCCTTCCCTCAAAGGCAAACCCCATAAATCACCTAAATGATTTTGCAAATATCATACCATACAGCGAAAGCTATGATTACTTTGTCGCATACATAGAGCTTGCTCCCGACGGGCAGTATTTTTTAAGTGCGGATGAAGTTTTGGATTTTGAAGGTAATTAAAAAAATTATCGTTGAAAACACGCCTGCATTGTGTTAAAATATACATAAGCAAATGCACAAATGAAAATACTTTCAGCATTTGCCGTACTTAATTTTTGGAGGCAATGCCATGGACATATATATGGAATATATCATTAAAAGAAAAAGAGGACCAAGGGAAAACATTCTTACACTTGCTATCATCCTTTCGGTGCCTTCGCTTGTGTTTTTTTCTATTATGCTTGCATTAACACCATTAGCTCCTTTTGTAATCATACTTATAGCGGCTATAATAGTGCTTGCCTACTATCTCATTACCAGACTTAATGTGGAGTTTGAATATATAATTACCAATAACGAGCTTGATATAGACAAGATTACAGCTAAAAAAACCCGAAAGAGAATTATTACAATTGACTTAAAAAAGATAGATATTGTCGCACCTGTCACAACTAATGCTCACCAGCACGAGCTTTCAACTGTTGTTTCAAACACTATACACGCAGACAGTGGAGTATATGATAATGCGTATTTTGTCAATTTTTCAAAAGACGGGCAGACATACAGAGTGTTTTTGACACCTACCAAGAAGATGGTGGACACTATGAAAATCTTTGCACCAGGCAAGGTGTTTGAGGAGTAAGATTTGCTTATGAAAACCGGTATAGATATAGTGAAAATCAGTCGGATAGAAAAGCTTATAGGTGATACCTCGTTTACCGAAAGGTTCTTTTCTAAAAAAGAGCAACAGCTTTTTGCCCAAAAAAACTTTCAGGCAAACACCATAGCAGGTAATTTTGCCGCAAAGGAAGCTTTTTCAAAGGCACTCGGCACGGGCATAAGGGGTTTTGAACTTAGTGAGATTTCTGTACTAAGGGATAATCTCGGCAAGCCGTATTTTGAATTTTCAAAAAAGCTTAACGATACGCTTAAAAATTCAGGCATAACACATATTGACGTTAGCATTTCGCACGAGAAAGAGTATGCGATAGCTTCGGTAGTGTTTGTCACAGACGCCCGCGTTGAAGCTATAAATAACATACTAAAAAAAGAAACCTATGGGGAAAGAGATATTTCTTCACAAAAAATATGCAAGTATCTTCTACCCCGAAATCCCGATTCACATAAAGGCGATTATGGTAAAATCCTTTCTATATGCGGCAGTGCACCATATATGGGAGCCGCGATAATGTCTGCAAAATCTGCATTTAAATGCGGAAGTGCACTTATCACTTTAGTATGCGGAAAATCCCTTAATGGTGCGTACAGAATGGCAATTTCGGAGATGATGACATGTCCGCTAAATGATAATGACGGTGTGATTTTGACAGATGAAATTCCGTCTATTATAAATGCCTCACAAAAATGCGACATTATACTTTCAGGATGCGGACTTACAAACTGCGAAAGTACAAAGGCAATTACTAAATCACTTATATTATCCGATATACGTTGTCCTGTAGTGCTTGACGCTGACAGCATAAACGTGCTTGAAGGCAATGCGGATATATTAAAAAAAGCTAAAATACCAATAATTCTCACACCGCACTTAATGGAATTTTCAAGATTATCAGGTATTAATATAGAATACATCAAAGAAAACCGAAAAGACGTTGCAAGAGAATTTGCAAAAAATCACAATGTCTTTTTGGTGCTAAAATCAGAAAAAACTATTGTCGCAACACCAAATGGCGATGTATACGAAAACATCCATGGCAACCCGGGAATGGCTAAAGGTGGCTCGGGCGATGTGCTTGCAGGATGCATCACTTCCTTTACAGGGCAAAACATTATCCGTGCACAAAAAAGCGAAGATGCAATTTATGATGCAATTCTAAGGGGTGTACTAACGGGCGTATACATTTATTCGCTTTCGGGTGATATGGCGTGTTATGACAAGGGTGAAGACGGTATGACACCGTCGGATATTATAGACAACATCCCTTATGCGGTTAAATATATAAAAAGCACAAATTAACAAGGAGGATATCCCTTTGAAAAAAACGTGTAGGCTATTTTTACTGTTGCTTACACTAATGATGACACTTTCAGGATGCATCACATCCGAAAAGGATATCTACCAAAGAATAAACGAAAAATACTCAAGCCTTAACAGTTACTACGCAAAATGCGAAGCAACTGTATGGGGAAATAAGACTAAAAACAAGTACGAATTTGAAGTGTATTTCAAATCACCCGATATGCTTAAGCTTGATTATATTACAAACGGTATTGAGATACTTATGCAATCGGACAAAGTCGTGCTTAAAAATCCCGGCATAAACCACACAATAGAGCTAAACGGAGAAAACTGCGATTATATAAATTTTTTAATCAATGCTTTTTTTGAAAATTATTATGTCGGAGAAACAGGCAGTGTGAATGTGGCTTCTAGGCCTATATCAAACTATACCCTTCTCGAATGTGAGCTGGCATCGGGAAACGATTATGCACGCAGTCAAAAGCTGTATATAGACAATAAAACCACTCACCCCAAACGGCTTTTAACACTTGATGCAAAGGGTGATGTTGTGATAGAGGTTGAGTTTACAGAATTTAATTTTAATGATGCAAGGATAGATGCGGCATTTAACTAAAATTACGGAGGATAGAAGTATGAGAGCATGGGCAGAGGTTAACCTCGATGCTATAGCACAAAACATAAGAAACATACGAAAAATCACAAATCCAAATGCAAAGCTTCTTACAGTGGTAAAGGCTGATGCTTACGGACATGGTTTTTTAGACGTGTCTAAGACTATGATTGAAAGCGGTGCTGACTATCTGGGTGTAGCTACTTTTGATGAAGCAAAGCAAATACGCAGTCACAACATAAACGTACCTATAATGATTATCGGTGCGATAATGGACAGTGATATAGAAAATATTATAAAGCTTGATATAATACCTACTGTATTTGATAAAGATACTGCAAAGAGGATTTCCGACAGAGCGTCACTGCTTA
>JAZQHR010000075.1:0-20201 GCA_045540695.1 Clostridia bacterium
GTTTCATCACATGATGTTTCTATTCCTAAAATTAGTGACAACATATCACCGCCTTATGACTCAGTATAGGATTTTTGTCATCAGCACTGCATCTTCTGTGCCTTCGTAGTAGTTTTTTCTTGTGCCGACTATTTCAAATCCATATTTTTTGTATAAATTAATCGCCTTTGTATTGCTTTTGCGAACCTCCAGTGTAAGCTGTGATTCGCCGCGATTATTTGCTGTGTTAAGTAAATTTTCAAGTATCCTCGAGCCAAGCTTTTTTCCTTGATACTCCGGATGCACCGCAATGTTTGTAATCTGTGCATCCCCTGCCACACTCCAGTATCCGCCATAGGCAACTACGTTGCCGTTTAAAAGTGCTATAGAATATACTGTGAGTGGATTGTCTATCTCATTTTTAATCTGGTTTTTAGACCAAGGTGTTTTAAAACACAATTTTTCAATCCCAGCTATGCCTGATACATACTCAGGTTTAAGGGTATCAAATGTAATATTTTCCATTCTATTTTACCTGCTTTAAAAGCTTTGGATAAGCCGTGGTAAGAGCATCATATATTTCTTTGGCACACTTTTTGTAAGTTTCTAAATCCATACCATACGGATCGGAAATGTCTTTATCTGTACCATAAGCATATCCCATAAGAGTGTATATCTTATCTGTTATCTCATCACATACGTTTTTAATAATTTGCTTGTGCGATGCTGTCATAGTAAGTATGATATCAGCGTCGTTTATCATTTCTTCAGTAAGCTGTGTTGATATGTGAGATGATATATCTATGCCCATATCCTTTAACGCCAGTATCGCATTATCGCTTGCTTTGGTAGGGGAGAATACACTTATTCCGGCAGATACAACAGTGAATTTATCATTTGCTCCGTTATCGGATATTATCTTATTTAGTATGCCTTCTGCCATTGCACTTCTGCATGTGTTTCCGGTGCAAATAAGTAGTATATTCATATTAACCCCTTATATTTTTATTACATTGTGTCCTGCAGCTTTGTAAAGTCTGTTTTTTACTGCAAGTCCAATGCCGTCTGTTTCTTTAAATTCAGCATAAACTAATTTTACACCAAGCTCATCAAAATGTCTTAGGTTGTAGAAAAGTCCTTTTGCATATTCATTCATATTCTGTCCGGCATCTATAATTTCTGCCCTGTTATATGAATTTTCAAAATAGGAGAGAACTCCGATTTTTTCGGTGCAATCATCTATTTTAGATTGAATATACCTTCTAACACTTTCTTTGTCACCTTCAACTACTATTACTTTTGCTTTAGGCGAATAGTGAGTGTATTTCATACCCGGACATTTTGGCTTTTCCACCTCTTTTAAAAGTGCATCGTCTAGCGTGGTGTCGGGAGCAATTTTCTGTAATTCTTCAAGTGTAATTCCGCCTGGTCTAAGTATTACCGGATGCTCACCGCTTACATCAACTACAGTTGATTCAAGACCTATTTCACAGTCCTCGCCATCTATTATGTAATCTACTCTGCCGTTTAAATCATCTATTACATGCTTTGTAACGGTAGGGCTTGGACTTCCTGATAAATTTGCTGATGGTGCCGCAATCTGAGTGTCACTAAATCTTATAAGCTCTCTTGCAATAGGATTCGAAGGCATTCTTACAGCAACAGTATCAAGTCCTGCACAAACCTCTTTTATAATGTTTTCACTTTTTTGAAATATCAGTGTAAGAGGTCCTGGCCAATACTTGTCCATCATTTTTTTAGCGGTATCGCTTATGTTTTTTACAAGTATGTCCAAATCTTCTCTTTCGGCTATGTGAAGTATCAGCGGATTGTCGCTTGGCCTGCCTTTCGCTATAAATATTTTTTTAACCGCATCGGCATTCATTCCATCTGCGCCAAGTCCGTATACTGTTTCAGTGGGGAATACTACTGTTCCGCCTTCTTTGATGCATAGCGATGCATCAATTATTTCGTTTTTTGTAACTATTTTAGTCATTGCTAAAACACCTGATTTTTATTGTTGTTCTGAAAGTTTAAGCTTTTCGCTCTGGTCGGTAGTGATAAGAGTATCTATTATCTCATCAAGGTCACCGTTTAGTACTGCTTCAAGTCTGTGAAGTGTAAGACCAACTCTGTGGTCGGTAACACGGCCTTGTGGATAATTGTAAGTTCTTATTCTTTCGCTTCTGTCACCTGTACCAACCTGACTTTTTCTTTCTTGTGCAATCTGTGCGTTTCTTTCTTGCTCTGCAAGGTCGTATACTCTTGAACGAAGAATTTTCATAGCTTTTTCTTTGTTTTTAAGCTGTGACTTTTCGTCCTGGCACGATACCACTACACCTGTGGGAAGGTGAGTAATTCTAACCGCCGAGTCGGTAGTGTTTACACACTGACCGCCAGGGCCGCCTGCTCTGAATACATCTATTCTAAGGTCATTTTGGTTTATCTCGATTTCTACATCCTCAACTTCTGGAAGTACAGCAACAGTAACAGTAGATGTGTGTATTCTTCCGCCTGATTCGGTAGAAGGGATTCTCTGTACCCTGTGAACGCCTGATTCAAACTTAAGTCTGCTGTATGCGTTCTGCCCGTTTATAGCAAATGATACTTCCTTGTAACCGCCAATGTCTGTAGGGTTAGACGAAAGCATCTCAACCTTCCAACGCTGAGTTTCCGCATACATTGAGTACATTCTAAGAAGGTCACCTGCAAAAAGTGCCGCTTCATCACCGCCTGCACCGCCACGAATTTCTACAATAACGTTTTTGTCATCGTTAGGGTCTTTAGGAAGAAGAAGGATTTTCATCTCTTCTTTAACTATCTCAATCTTTTCCTTGCTTTCAGCCAAATCCATTTCGGCAAGCTCGCGAAAATCTTTGTCAATGTCACTTTCCAAAAGCTCTTTGGCTTCGCTTATAGCATTTTCAAGCGATTTATATTCTCTGAACTTTTCAACTATAGGAGATATGTCAGCATGCTCTTTGCAAAGCTTTCTCCACAAATCCTGGTCTGCGATTATGTTAGGGTCGCTGATTTTAGTTTCAAGCTCATTAAATCTTTCCTCTATAAATGATAATTTATCAAACATTAATACACCTCGTGTTTTACATTAAATACGAAAAATATGTAATTATACAAATACATTATACTATATGTTGTGTTTTTTGTCTATATTTTTTTAAAAAAATATTATGGAAAATTACAGAAATTTTTTTGACACTTAAATCGCTTTACTTTTAAAATTTCGGGGTGTATAATTACACATAACGAAAGGTGTGATTTTTATGAAAGTATGTTTAATTCAGCCTAAATATTATACAGATTATTCAAAATCAGATGAATGCTTTAAACAAGAATTAGAATTTCTCGATAAATGCGATGAATCGATGGATTTAATAGTAATGCCTGAAATGGCAGATATTCCGTGTCTGGCAAAGACAAAAGAACAAGCAGATGCAAGTGCGGAAAAGTACAACAAAATTCTTCTTGATAAGGCATCGGAAACCGCAAAAAGATGTAATGCTATGCTTTTTGTAAACGCAAGATGTAAGATGGAAAACGGACGCGATAGAAATACCACCTACGCATTTGACAGAAATGGAAATGTAGCAGGTAAGTATTATAAAGAGCACCTTGTTCCAAACGAAGTAGCTGTTATAAAGCTTGATAGCGATTATTCATTTGAACATACAGAGCCAACCGTGATTGAGATTGAAGGTATACGTTTTGGATTTTTAGTATGCTATGACTTTTATTTTTATGAAAATTTTGCAAATATGGCACGTAAAAACCTTGATGTTATAATAGGCTGCTCACATCAAAGAAGTGATACACATTCATCGCTTGAGATAATGTGCAGATTTCTTGCCTACAATACAAATGCGTATGTAGTTCGTTCTTCTATTTCAATGGATGAAAATTCTGATATTTGTGGTGCAAGTATGGTTGTTGCACCAAATGGTGATGTCCTAACAAATATGAAAAGTCGTGTAGGAATGGAATGTGTCGAGATTGATGTTAATAAAAAATACTACAAGCCTGCGGGCTTTGGTAATCCGCCATCAGCACACTATGAATACATAGAAACAGGTAGACGCCCTTGGAAATACCGCCCTGCCGGAAGTGCTATAGTAAAGCACGATGCACTTATGCCATATCCTAGAATTTGTGCACATCGCGGATTTAACACTATCGCCCCTGAAAACAGTATGCCAGCATTTGGTGCAGCCGTAGCAATGGGTGCAGATGAGATAGAGTTTGATTTGTGGTATACAAAAGACGGCGAGATAGTATCTCTTCACGACGATACCCTTGACCGCGTGTCCAACGGCACAGGAAAAGTGTATGATTACACTTATGACGAGCTTTTAAAATTTGACTTTGGTATAAAGTACGGCGAAAAATTTAAAGGTATGAAGATACTTAAATTTGAAGATATACTAAAGAAATTCTCTTGCCATTGTGTTATGAATATTCATGTTAAAACGGTTGATAACGACTGCGAGTACGATAGGGGATTATTAGAGAAGATAGTTAAGCTTATAGATAAATACGATTGCAAAAAATATGTTTATTTTATGAGCGGAAACGATAATTTCTTAAAGCTGGCAAAAGAGGTAGCACCTGATATAATCCGTTGCTGCGGAGCAGGGAAAGAGCCTTGGAAAATAGTTGACAGAGCTATTAAATATGATTGTAAAAAAGTACAGTTTTGGAAGGGTAAATTCAATCAGGAAATGATAGATGAAGCTCACGCACACGGAATAAGATGCAATGTATTTTGGGCAGACGACCCTGACGAAGCAAAGGAATTTCTCGATATGGGCATAGATACCATACTTACAAATGATTATAACCTAGTTTCGCAGGTTTTGAAATAAGATAATAAAAACTGGCACCGCCTTTTAAGTGGTGCCAGTTTTATTATTTTCTCTATATACTTCTGAATTTTTCTATCATTCTTATCATTTTATCTGCTGATGCTTTAACTCTCAAAGCAAATTCACTATATGTCATTTTTTCAGCATACTCTTTTTTGTACATGCTCTCTAACATCAAGGTGCCGTTAAAACCACTTGCAGCAATACCTCTTGCTACGCTTTCAAGGTCGGTTTCTCCATCAAACGGGATAAGATGTCCGTCATTAATTTTATCGTTGTCCGTGATGTGAAGTGCTGTAAGTATATCTCCAAATGACTTGATATAATCCGTTTCACTGTCAAAAAGTATATGATGTGCATTGTCATAGCAGAATTTTGCATCAGGTATAATAGTAAGTATATGTTTCAGACCTTTATAACTGTGTCCGCAATTTTCAAAAGCAAGTGTGACATTGTTTTCGCGAGCAAAATCTCCGAGCTTTTTAAATCTTTTGTCTATGCAGGGATATAATTCTGTTATACGTGGAATGTGTACTATGAGTATTGGAACGTTATATTTTGAGCAGGTCAGAATATTTTCGCAAAGTCTGTCTATCATGATATCTCCCGCTTCTCCGGGCATTGCCGTATCATTCATAGCTATTCCATCAGGCTCGTTAAATACACCGTGAAGGGTTTCGCATATCATGCCGTTTTCTCGAACCAATTTCAAAGTATCATCAAGCATTGGGTGTGATGCACTTAAAAAGGTTCTTTTTATTCCGGCTTCTAGCAGTGCTTTGACTTGTTCTTCGGTCGTTGCGTCCTGGCAACTCATGTAAATTAATATTCCTGCTTCCATTTATAAATCTCCTTGGTTTAAATTTTTTCGGTTACTGATTTTGCTAGCGCGGTTATTTTAGCGTAATCTTTATCTTTTAATGCCTGTTTATCTAAAATCGATGAAGCCATTCCTACACCAACTACACCTGTTGAAAGCACCTCTTCAATGTTTTCGGCTGAAACACCACCAAAACAAACAAGCGGAAGATGGTTAAGCGGAACACTTATTTCTTTTATAACCTTTAAGTTAACCATTGAAGCAGGGAAGAGCTTTATAAGGTCTGCTCCAAGCTTATATGCCCTTGTCATTTCGGATGGAGTTGTACAGCCCGGCATAGATATAAGTCCGGCTTTCTTAGTTGCGATAATTACATCTTCCTCCATGGTAGGCGAAACTATTATTTCAGCCCCTGCTTTTTTTGCAAGTTCAAACTGCTGCATTGTAATAACCGTTCCTGCTCCTACGTGCATTTTATCTCCAAGGGCATCTTTAACTGCCTTTATTTTATTGGCTGTTGATGTAAATGAACTTGGGTCAGCCTGATTGAACGGAACTTCCATAAAACGAATACCACCCTCATACAAAGCTGTTGCAACATTTACAATTTCTTCTTCAGCTATACCACGACAAACAATAATTACTTTTCTTTCGTAAAATTCTTTCATAAAATTATTCATATCAGTATTTCTCCTTTTTTCGTATAATTCCTTCATGAATTTTCTCATTTTAGTATTTTTACTTACAGTTTTTTAGAGCATCAATAATAATTTTTGTTGACATGTCAGCCGTCTTCTTTTCAGCCTCTTTGCTTCTTGATGCTATATGAGGTGTCAAATAAAAGTTTGATAGTGTTAGTAAAGGTTCGTCCTTTTTAGGCGGTTCGTTTGACAAAACATCAAAATATGCCGCTCTTATAATGTTCTGAGATAAAGCCTTATACAAATCAGTTTCGTTTACAATTCCGCCTCTGGCAGTGTTTATTAAAACAGCACTCTTTTTCATTTTATTTAATTTGTCTGATGTAATAAGATTGTTTGTTTCTTCGGTAAGTGGCATATGCAATGAAATGAAATCTGATTTTTTTATAATTTCTTCAAAAGATGCAATTTCAACATCATATTTTTTTGCAAATTCATCATCTGTAAAATATGGGTCATAAGCAAGAACCTTCATTCCGAGTCCATAAGCCATCTGCGCGACTTTCTTGCCAATAGCACCAAATCCGACAATGCCGATGATTTTGTTTTCAAGTTCGTATCCCGTTTGCTTTGTCCAGTTGTGTTCTTTGGTAGTCCTTAGACTTTCGTATAAGTTTTTGGAATCTGCAAGTATAAAGCTGATTGCAGTTTCTGCAACACTTCTTGCGTTAGAGCCGACAGTTCTTCCCACAAAGATACCTTTTTCACGGCAATATTCTACGTCAATATTGTCGGTACCAACGCCGAATTTCACAACCGCCTTAAGCTTTGGATGGGAGTCTATATACTCTTTGTCAACAAGTTCTACGCCAACAATTACTCCATCGGCATCCTTTGTTTTTTCGTAAAACTCTTCTTTGGTATAAGCATTTCCAGTATCATTGTATTCCAAAACAAATCCTGCCTCTTCTATTACCTTTACATTATCAAGTCCACACTTTGCAAATCCTCTTGGTGTAACAACGATTTTCATACCTATTTTCCTTTCGTATTTTAGTCTTAAATTGATTGACACACTTTTATTTTAGTGCTATAATTTCCAGGTGTAAATAGGATTTCTTGCTAAAAATTTTAGAAATATTGCGGTGATGTTATGATTTATAATGCGTATCAGGATACAAATGAGGGCATCGCAGGAGTGTCTGTTGTTAGTTGTGGTCATATCTTTGCTCAAAACGGAAGAAAAATTGACCGTCCGTCAGGTAGACCTGATTTTCTTTTGTTCTATGTGGCAAAAGGAAAAGAGCACTTCTTTTTTGACAGCGAGGTAATTGCCGAAGAAGGCTCATTTGTTTTTTTCAGACCATTTGAAAAGCAGAAGCACATTTATCTGGAAAATAAAACTGGTGAATTTTATTTTGTTCATTTTAATGCTCCTGTCGATTTTGACCTTTTTGGATTTGAAAGCTCAACTGTATATAATTCAAAGCCAAGCACTACAGTGTGCAATATATTTGAAGAAATAATAGAAGAACTCCAACGAAAACAGCCTGCATACGAGAGATTTTGTACATCAAAGGTTTTTGCTCTGCTTTCTATACTTGACAGAAAGACAAAAAAAGAATCATACGAATTGGGTAAGCATTTTGATAAAGTGTCTTTTGTTATCCAGAAGATGAATACAGAATATCAGAGTAATCATACATTAGAGGATTATGCCAAAATGATTAATTTGAGTAGGTTTCATTTTTTAAGAATATTTAAAAGCATAACAGGACTTTCTCCTGTTGAATACAGAAATGAAATAAGATTTGCTCACATAAAAGAACAGCTTGAGGACACAAGTGCATCTATAAGTGAAATCGCAGAGATGGCAGGCTTTACTTCACATTCGTATTTTTGTTCTGCTTTTAAGAAAAAATTTGGCGTATCACCAAGTAAGTACAGAAATAACATAAAAAAACCTCGCTTATAATTAATATAAGCGAGGTTTTTTTATTTGAAATTTATTCCATTTCTATTAAGCCATAATCGCCGTCTTTTCTTTTGTAAACAACGGCTGTTCTCATATTTTCAGAGTTTGTGAAGATGTAGAAAGCATGTCCTAAAAGGTTCATCTGAAGGATTGCTTCCTCACTGCTCATAGGCTTGTCCTTATACACCTTTGTTTTGACAATTTTAAATTCCTTTTCTTCTTCAACATCCGGCATATCTGCAGGGATAAGTACTGAGAAATCACCGTTTTTAATCTTTTTCTCAAGACGGGTTTTCTGCTTTCTTATCTGTCTTTCGAGTAAATCAAGCGATTTGTCGATAGAAGAGTACATATCAAGTGTGGTAACTTCTGCTCTGAAAACAATATCATTTTGTCTTATGGTTGTTTCTGTAGTCTGGTTATCTTTTTGCACCGATAGAGTAACTACCGCTTCAGTTTCTTCAGGGAAGAACTTGTCAAGACGAGCCATCTTCCTTTCAACATAACCCTTTAGACCTTCAGTAACGTCAATTTTTCTGCCTGTAATTCTTATTTTCATAGAAGTCAACTCCTTTATTAAATTGTCTATTATATTTATACCCTGAAAACGCACCTTAAAAACATAAGAAATCAAATTTTTACATATAATAATTTAAACATTTTTAATGCAATTTTATTGTGTGAAATTATTGACATATTTTTTGGAATATGATAATCTAAACTGGTGTGTTATTCTAATGAATTTTTAACAAATTATACATTTTTTCAGGACGGGAGAATAATGTGAGAATGTCCTGAATCATAAGGAGGAGTATTGTTATGGATTATATGAATACTTACAAAAAATGGCTTGAGAGTGAGTTTGTTGACGAAGCTACAAAGAATGAGCTTTTAAGCATTAAAGATAATGATACAGAGATAAAGGAAAGCTTTTACAAAGAACTTGAGTTTGGTACTGCAGGACTTCGTGGAATTATCGGTGCGGGTACCAATAGAATGAATATATATACTGTAAGAAAAGCCACACAGGGAGTTTGCGAGGATATCAAAAACTGTGGTGAAGATTATGTTAAAAGAGGCGTTGTTATAGCGTACGACTCACGACACAAATCGCATGAATTTGCACTTGAGGCTGCAAAAGTTCTCGCAGCAAACGGCATTAAGGTATACCTTTTTGACGAGCTTAAGCCTGTGCCTATATTGTCATTCTCTGTAAGAGAGCTTGGTTGTGCCAGAGGTATTATGATTACCGCAAGCCACAACCCTAAGGAATATAACGGCTATAAAGTGTATGGTGAGGACGGTGGTCAGCTTCCACCAGAGTCTGCTGATTATGTAATGGATATTCTTGGCAAGATGGATATATTTGCAGATATAAAAATTATTTCAGAAGACCAAGCAAAAAAAGAAGGTCTTCTCCAGATGGTAGGCGAGGAGCTTGAAGATAAATTTCTTGCACGAGTAAAGGAACAGTCTATTGACGAAGACAGCATAAAGAAGCTTGGTGACGATTTTAAAATCATATATACACCATTTCACGGCACAGGAAATAAGCCGGTTAGAAAAATTCTGGATATGATAGGCATTAAAAATGTTAGAATAGTAAAGGAACAGGAAATGCCTGACCCTGATTTTTCTACTGTTAAATCGCCTAACCCTGAAGAAAAGGAAGGCTTTACTATAGCTATAGAAATGGCGAAGAAAGAGGATATCGACCTTATCATAGCTACTGACCCTGACTGTGACAGAGTGGGTATAGTTGTAAGAGATAAAGAAGGAAACTATATTACATTTACAGGAAACCAGGTAGGTACGCTTTTAACTGAGTTTATACTTAGAAGCAAGAAAGAAAGAGGCTTGCTTCCATCAAACGGCGCTGTTATAAAGACTATCGTTACAAGCGATAACATAGCTCCTATAGCTGAAGATTACGGCGTTAAGGTATACAATGTCCTTACAGGCTTTAAGTTTATCGGTGAAAAGATAAAAGCATTTGAGGAAGGAACACTTGATAACACCTATGTGTTTGGTTTTGAGGAAAGCTACGGATACCTTGCAGGTACACACGCACGTGATAAAGACGGCGTTGTAGCATCAATGCTTATCGCCGAAATGGCTGCAAATTACAAAGCGCAGGGTATGACACTTTACGACGGACTTATGGCACTTTATGAAAAATACGGCTATTACAACGATAAGCTTCATACAGTAACACTAAAAGGTATAGACGGCTCTGAAAAGATTAAAAAGATTATGGCGTCATTTAGAGCTAACGCACCAAAAGATGTTGCAGGAATTAAGGTTAAGGATGTTTGGGATGTGTCAAACGGTACAATCACACACGCAGACGGAAGCAAAGACATACTTGACCTTCCAAAATCAAACGTTTTAAAATTTATTCTTGAAGATGGCTCATGGATTGCTATGCGACCATCGGGAACAGAACCAAAGATCAAGTTTTATTTCAGTATAAATGATAAAACTAAAGTAGCTGTTGATGAAAAAATGGATAAGATTTCTGGTGAAATCATAAAAATGGTAGAAGAATTTTAAAAAAACTCTTGCATTACCGAAAAAAGTATGATATAATAACCTAGATTTGTTTGAAAACGTAAATTTTTACTCTGATGAAAGAGGTGAACATAATGAGAGAAGGAATACATCCAGATTACAAAGTTGCTACAGTTAAATGTGCTTGTGGTAATACTTTTGAAACACGTTCTACACGTGAAAATATCAACGTTGAAATTTGTTCAGCTTGCCATCCATTCTATACAGGTAAGCAGAAGCTTGTTGATACTGGCGGTAGAGTTGAAAAATTCAGAAAGAAATTCGGTTTGGAGAAATAATTATCATAAAAACCAGACTTTCGGTATATTCCGGAAGTCTTTTCTTTTGCATAAAATCATCTCTTGGGTGGAATTTTAACCTCAAGAGGTGATTTTTTTGTTTAATGTCAGAACAGATATGGCAGACGAAGCAAATGCTATTTATAAAGGAAAGAAAAGTTATATAGACGGAGTTGATACCGAATATATAACCGATGATAGCGTTTCTATAACAAAGGTGTATATTACAAATGAAAATGGCGAAAAGGAGATAGGAAAGCCTATAGGCACGTATGTGACAATCGATTCTCCTGATATCAGGGCAAACGACGAGGAGATTTGTCAAAAGACGATAGATATTCTTACGCGTGAGCTTAAAAGTATGATGAAAATAAATAACGATGCAACTGTACTTGTAGTAGGTCTTGGCAACTGGAACGTCACGCCTGACGCACTTGGTCCTAAAGTGGTGTCAGAGCTTAAGGTAACACGTCATTTATTTCAGCATCTTCCTGAAAGCGTAAATGATGATATGCGGCCTATGTGTGCAGTTTCACCGGGAGTACTTGGTATAACAGGTATTGAAACGGGAGAGATAGTAAAAGGGGTAGTTGATATGGTAAAACCCGATATCGTCATAGCAATCGATGCCCTTGCTTCAAGACGTATGGACAGAATAAGTACATCCATACAGATAGCGGACACGGGCATTTCGCCCGGGTCAGGGATAGGTAATAAAAGAAAAGCACTTGATAAGGCGTATCTTGGCGTGCCTGTAATAGCAGTAGGCGTACCGACGGTGGTTGACGCAGCTACCGTTGCAAATGATGCAATAGAGCTTTTGATAGAGTGTATAGACCAAAATCTTGACGATAATGCAAAGCTAAAATCATTTGTAAAAATGTTTGATACAGATGGAAGATATCCGCTTATAAAAGAGGTGCTTTCACCTTATGTGGGCGATCTTGTTGTTACACCAAAAGAGGTTGATGGCATTATAGAGGAAGTGTCGCATATCATTGCAAGCAGTATAAATAATGCTGTATTAGTAAGCAGCGAAAGCATACAAAAACCGATGGTTTGACTAATGTTGGAAATTGATATATAATTATAATGGTATTTTGTATGACGGAGGAAAAACATAAATGGTACTTCAGCTTAGAAACATTTCCAAAAACTTTGGTGTAACTAATATTTTAAGTGATATAAATATCACTGTAGAAGATAGAGAACGTGTAGCTATTATCGGTGCAAATGGTGCCGGCAAGTCTACGCTTCTTAAGGTTATCACAAGCGAAATGCCATACGATGAGGGAAATATATATGTTTCAAAGGATAAGAAAATAGGCTATCTTAAGCAAAGTGATGCATTAGAAAAGGGAAATACCATTTGGCAGGAAATGATAGGTATTTTTTCGGAGATTACCAAGCTCGAAGAGGATATACGAGCACTTGAAGGACAAATTGAATCAGAAACTGACGATGCGGTCCTTCATAAACTGACAAACGATTATGCAACACTTAGCGAAACTTTTGAAAAGAAAGATGGATTTTTGATAAAAACAAAAATAAATACTGTGCTTACGGGTATGGGCTTTTCGGGATTTGATGTAAATTCTAAGGTGGATACTCTAAGCGGTGGTGAAAAGGTTAAGCTCGGCATAGCAAAGCTTCTTTTGTCGCAGCCTGATGTGCTTATACTGGATGAGCCTACCAACCACTTAGACCTTCGTTCTATGCAGTGGCTTGAAGGGTATTTAAAAAGCTATCCCGGTGCGGTAATAGTAGTAACACATGACAGATATTTCCTTGACAATGTAGTAGATACTATATATGAAATAGAAAGATGCAAAGCTACAAAATATCCCGGTAATTACACAAAGTATCTTGAACAAAAGAAAACTGACCGTGAGATAAGGCTGAAAGATTATGAGCTTCAGCAAAAAGAAATAAAAAGACTGGAGGAATACGTTGCCAAAAATCAGGTTAGAGCATCTACCGCTGCCAGTGCTAAAAGCAAGCAAAAAATGATTGATAGAATGGAGCTTTTAGAGCGTCCTGACGGAGATTTAAAACAAGCAAAATTCCGCTTTGAAACGGTGTATCAGTCATATAAAGATGTGCTTAAAACAAACATCGACAAGATATATGTAAACGATAACGGAATACTAAGGACTCTTGTAGAAAATGTTTGCTTTTCTATAAGCCGCGGTGAAAAAGTTGGTCTTGTAGGTGATAACGGAATAGGTAAGAGTACTCTTTTTAAGATACTTTTAAAGCTTCACGAAAACTATTCAGGTACTTTTGAATTTGGCAGAAATGTGGAAATAAGCTACTATGACCAGGAGCAGAAAATGCTCTCTAGCGATAAAACAGTGTTAAACGAAATTTGGGACAGATTTCCGCGAATGGACGAGGTGGAAGTACGTACACTTCTTGGAAGTATACTGTTTTCTGACGAGGATGTGTTTAAACGTGTATCTTCGCTTAGCGGCGGTGAAAAGGCAAGACTTGCATTTCTTATTATAATGCTTGAAAAGGCAAATACACTCTTTTTGGACGAGCCTACTAATAACCTTGATTTATCGGCTAAAGAAGCACTTGATGATGCAGTAGCAGATTATGATGGCACAGTGTTCTTTATATCGCATGACAGATATTTTCTAAATAAAATAGCTGATAAGATATTTGAGCTTACCAAAACGGGTGTTGTCGAGTACACCGGAAACTATGATGCATATATAGAAAAGAAGCTTTCAGGTGCTTCAAATGTCAATACACTAAACGAGCCTAGTGTAGGTAAGCTTACTTATGAACAGGAAAAAAGAAAAAATGCTGATATAAAAAACACTACTAAAAAGCTTGAAAATTGCGAAGAGAGTATTTCAGCTTTAGAAGATGTGATTGCTTCATTAAATACTGAGCTTGAAAATGCAGGAGCAGATTTCGAGCTTTCACAGAAAATATATGCTGATATTCAGGAAAAACAAAAAGAGCTTGATGCTTTGTATGAAACGTGGGATGAGCTTAATACAAAGCTTGAAAGCATAAAATAATATAATCATATAGAAGGAGGAGTATATGTCAACTATTGTAGATGTTGCTAAAAAATGTAATGTTTCTGTAGCTACAGTATCAAGGGTATTAAACGGCAGTGATAAGGTAACTCAGCAAACAAAAGATAAAGTACAAAAAGCGATAGACGAGCTTAATTACTGTCCAAATATGCTTGGCAGAAACTTAAGAACAAACAAAACAAATATGATACTTGTTATGCTTCCGACTATATCAAATAACTTTTATTCAAAAGTGGTGGAGGGTATCAATGACTCTGGTGCTCAGCACGGGTATAATATAATGCTTTGTACTACGGGAAATAATGATGCCAAAGAGAATACATATCTTGAACTTATGAGAAACAATTTTGCTGATGGCATAATCCACCTCTCGCTTCCGCCAAAGGATGAATATACAATAAGTCTATGCGAAAAATACGCATTTGTGCAATGTTCGGAGTACAGCGATAAAATAAATGCTCCGTATGTGTCGGTTGATAATGAAAAGGCAGCTTTTGAAGCTACCAGTCATCTTATCGAAATGGGATATAAACGTATAGCACTTTTAAGGGGAAAAGAGTCATCCACTACCAAAATGCGAGGAAAAGGATATGCAGATGCACTTAAAAATGCAGGATTTAATTTGTGTGATGAACATATACTTGACGGGAACTATGATTATGAATTATCATATAAGTATATAACAAATATATTAAAAAGTAATAATCCCCCGGACGCTGTATTTGCAATGTCCGATGTAATGGCAATGGCAGCTGCAAATGCAGCTATGGATACAGGCCTTTTGATACCTGAAGAATTTGGTGTTGTGGGATTTGATAATATATTTTTTGCCGAAAGCTTCAAGCCGGGAATTTCTACTATTTCACAGCCGAGATACGAGCTTGGAAAGACGGCATTTGAAATGCTTCTTGAAAAAATTGAAGGAAAAAAAGTAGAAAATAAACTTCTGGAACATAAGCTTGTGGTAAGAAAATCAAGTTCTAAAAGATAAATAATAGGGAAACCTGATAATTTTAACATTTATAACCCCTACAAAAAAATAATCGTAGGAGAAAGAAAAAATGAAAAGAATGTTATTAAAAATCTATTTATACTTATCGACTATAATTTTAAGAACATTTACACCGGTATATGCGGCAGATGCTCATCTAAACCAGGCAACTGATTTTTATAGAGATGCATTTGGCTGTTTGATTGTTGTATGTCTTATAGTGTTATATGTTAGTAAGCTAAAAAAAATGCGTCGACAGACAAATGAGGAAAAAATAACCGATGCCGATACAGGCATTGGCAATCTTTTGTATTTTGAAAGACTTTTCGAAAGCAAGGCGAATGATTTTTTAACAGGGAAATATTATATAGCATATATCATTATAGACACTAATTGTCTTGATGTATATCATTCCGATGTGTCTTTTTTAGAGGTTATCAAGTATAGCGCAGGAATACTTAAGAAAAATGAAAAAGATGACGAAATATCAGCAAGAATAACAGAAAACGGTTTTGCATTTGCGATTAAACGTGAAAGCAAAGAGGAAGCTGTGCATGTTATTGAAAGTATCGTAGACAAACTAAATAGAATAGTGTTTGAAAAAGACAAGCAGTCTAAACCGGTATTCTACGCAGCTATATATAATATGTGCGATTCTGACCAGAACTGCGAATTGCTTTTATTCAACCTTCGAAGAAATTGCAACAAAATACTTGGTACAGATAAACAGATATTCATCTGCGATGAGCATAGTATGAATAGTGCATGGGAAGAAAAGCAGACGTACGAGAGCATAGTAAGAGGCTTGGAAAACAATGAATTTAAAATGTATCTTCAGTTTAGCGTTGATAATAAAACCAAAAAGGTAGCATCAGCAGAAGCACTTTCAAGATGGGACAATCCTGAAAGAGGAGTACTAGCTCCGGGAAAATATATAGAAACACTTCAACATACGGGTCTTATAAGCAAGCACGATTTTTATATGTTTGATTGTGTTTGTGCTCAACTTGAAAAGTGGAAGGATACGGAATACAAAAATATTACTATATCGTGCAACTTTACACGTATTACTCTTTCAGAGGATGATTTTATAGAAAATATTGTGCGTATATCGGATAAATATGATTTTGATAAAACAAAGGTTGTTATAGAGATAACCGAGGATGCTATAGAGAGAAATCGTGAAAAGGCTATGAAAAATGTACGTGCGTGTAAGGCGCTTGGTTTTTCAATCGCACTTGATGATATAGGCAGTGGATATACATCATTGGTAAACTTATGCGATTATCCTATAGATATAGTAAAGATAGACCGTGATATACTTTTGAAAACAGATAAAGAAAGAGGTAGATCTCTGTTTTGCGGTATTGTAGCGCTTGCACACAGTCTTGGATTAAAGGCGGTTTGCGAAGGCGTAGAAACAGAAGAGCACAACACGTTCGTATCACAAACAAATTGTGATTTGATTCAAGGATGGTATTATTCCAAAGTGCTTTCAAGTGGGGAATATGAGGCATATTTGCAAACGTATGTATAATGTATATGTTAGTTTATTTAAGTGATTTTTTAATGGCGTAAAGCAAAAGTACAATATATAGGAAGGCGATTTGATTGAAAAATTTTTACGATAAATTGAAAATTCGACAAAGCAAAGTAGTATATACACTACTGTTGGCATTGCTTTTAAGTACAGTGTTTCTTGTTATTATAGGTTATGTGTATATAAATGCAGAAAACGACGGATTTGAAAGCCTGCATGCTCGTACAAAGGAAATAAAGGACGATATTACACTTCAAATGATATCCGACAGAGAAAACCTTCAGACAATGGCTAACTTTGCCGCAAAACTATATTCTGATGGAGAAGAGTATGAGATACTATTAAGGTCTTTTAAATCAATAGGACTTATAGAAAATGTCGGAATACTTATGCCTGATAACAGCTTTGTAACAAAAGTAGGTACAGTAGATGTTTCCGGTGCATTAGATTTTGAAGAAGAGGTACAAAAAGGACAGTACATAAGCGGTAGAGTACCGGACATTACATCTCCTGACAGAGAGGTAATACGAAGTGCAGTGCCTGTAAAGGTAAATGACGAAACTGTCGCTGTTTTATATGGTGTTATAGAGCTTTCTAAGCTTAAAGAGAGATATTTGGATGAGGTAACTGCACTTGAGGCACAGCTTTATGTTGTAGAGAGAGGAACCGGTAATTTCATTATAAATACACATTCAGATAGTGAATTTGGCAATTTTTCTTCTATGTCAACAAGAAAATTTTTAAAGGAATTTTCTTATGAAGAAATGAAGGATAATATTACTTCGGGTAAAAATGGTTTTGCTGCGTTTGTTTCAAATTTCACAGGAGAAACACTTTATGCACACTATTCACCACTTGAGATAGCCGATTGGACAATAATGCTTTGTGAGCCAGACAGACTTGTATTTTCAGAAGCTCATTCTTATGGACGAAATCTCTTTTCAATGTTTCTTTTTATAATTATTATAATGAGTATATATATACTTATTATATTTGCTGATGACAAAAGACGTTCAAAGATAACTTCTGTTGCATCAATCATAAGGAAAAAGCTTTTGGTTATAAATCAAAACCTTGACAATGTTTCCGATTCACTTAAAGAAATAGTTGATTATTCAAAATCAAGATCAGCATTTTTTGTCGATACTGACAGCGAGGATTACAATTATATTTTACCATCACTAAAGGGTACAATGCTTACAGTGGAAGAACGTCAGTTCTTTATTCTAAAACTATTTAAATACATTGCAAGAAACAAAAAAACAAGTGAGGTTGCATTAAGTGCATTTAAAATACTCGCAAACAGCACTTTGGAAAGTGATGATAAAGAGCTTTACGACTTTATGATTGCTCACGATATCGTTAAGGTTGCATTGGCAGTAGTTGTAGGTAAAAACAATCACATTTCGATTTTGGGAGCTATCAATCCAAAAAGCAGAGTAAGAGAGCTTTTGAAAGATATAGCCGTATGTTTCTCTATGGCAATGTACAACAAAAAGCATCTTGATAAGACAGAATATATCGCTGTTACAGATTCGCTTACTGGACTTTCTAACCGTATGGCATATAAACGTGACGTTGAGAAATTTGATAAGCAACAACCTGAACTGTTTGCCTGTGTGTATATAGACGTTAATGAACTGCATTTCTTTAATAACAAGTACGGGCATGCTGCAGGTGATGGAATGCTTTTGTATGTAGCTAATGCATTAAAAGAAGTATTTTACGGAAGCTGCATATACAGAATGGGCGGCGACGAATTTTTAGTATTTACACATGGACTTGCCGAGGAAAGTGTAAGAAAATCTATAGAACTTTTAAATAAGATGGTTGCTGAAAAAGATTATCATATTTCGGTAGGTATGGATTATCGTGATAAAAACACAAGCACAATTGATATAGTAAACGAAGCTGAGAAGAGAATGTATCAGGATAAATCAGAGTATTATCATCGAAAAGAACAGCAGGTTCAAAATGAGATTGATGTAAGAAATGTAGACAGAATAAAAACCGGTATCCGCGAGGTAGATGCTATGCTATCTATAATGAGCCGAAGATATTATGGTATATATTGCGTATCACTTAAGAACAATTCTGCAAGGCGAATACTTATGCCAGAATACTTAAAGGAATATGAAAACTGGAGCAACGAGTACAGCGTTGCATTTACAAAATACATTCAGGACCTAGTTCATCCTGATTATCAAAGAACCATGCTAAAATTCTTGGAGTATGATGCTCTTGAAAAACAGCTTATCAAAGGATATATACCTACCATGACGTATTCTAAGATTGTTGGAGGAAAATATAGATTGAGTGTGTATCCGCTTACAGAAAATATAAATGACGATGCAGATACTATTTGGGTATTTGAAAGGGAAAATTGAGAAAACACCCGAAATGGTAGGATGTGTAATAAAAAGGCTTTTTCTAATGAAAAAGCCTTTTTTTCGATTATATTATTTCAAATTCCATCATTTCTTTTGGTACTATTTCCATCTTTGATACAGATATCTCGTACGCAGTTTTAGTTATGGTTTCATCATCCGAAACTTTTTTCTGATATTCTCTGCTTTGTATTCGTCCCCAAAGTTTTACATTTTCACCTGTTTCTAGGGAATTTGAAAATCTTGCATTTCTGCCCCAGGCAATACATGGTATATAGTCCGACTTGTTATAAGCCCTGTTTACAGCTATAAGAAGGTCGGTTATTTCTCTGCCAAATGGTGTTACTCTGTATACCGGCGGTTTGCATATATAACCATTTAAATATATGTAATTCGAATTTTTTCCGTCAATCTCATCAGTGTGCGTATGAGATATATCTCGCACAAATACCGTAAGTACTAACTTGTTTCCGGTTCCTGAGTAATTGTTGTATGAACGGTATTGACCACTTAAGGTTATAACATCACCTTTGTTTAGTTCAATATCATTTAATAGCCTTTCCGATATAGTGGCGTTTATATAATCATTTATATCGCTAAGCCGCGGTACTTTTACTATAAACGAGTAAAATCCTTCTCCATATACTTCGTGACTGAAGCTAAGTTCACTGTCCACTACACCTGTTAACTGCACTTCATTATTAAGATTTATGCTTTCACCCAAGTTCATTAATGACACTCCTTAAATTATCTATTGTTTTTTATAAATGTATTCGATATTACAAGAAAATATAACCTATATTTGTATAGATGTATTATATATTTTTGCCTTGACAATATTATGAGTATGTAGTATAATTATCTCTGCTTGAATATATATGGTCCGGTAGTTCAGTTGGTTAGAATGCCAGCCTGTCACGCTGGAGGTCGAGGGTTCGAGTCCCTTCCGGATCGCCAAATTATGCTGACTTAGCTCAGCAGGCAGAGCACTTCCTTGGTAAGGAAGAGGTCGGCAGTTCGAATCTGCTAGTCAGCTCCACGTCGGAACAAGTTTCGCTTGTTCCGATTTTTTTGTGTAAAAAA
>JAZQHR010000076.1:0-60839 GCA_045540695.1 Clostridia bacterium
CCCCAATGCTCATTTTTATCAAACTTCAAGTATTTCTTTTTCCTTGTTTGCTACAGTTGTGTCAACGTTTTTAACGTACTTGTCTGTAAGGTTCTGGATGTCTTTTTCAATATTCTTTAAATCATCCTCTGTTACTTCGCCATCTTTTTTCTGTGCTTTATAATATTCCATAGCGTCACGACGTATAGAACGGATAGCTACCTTTGTTTCCTCGCCTTTTTTACGGATATCTTTAACGATTTCCTTTCTTCTCTCCTCTGTTAGCGGTGGGAAGTTAAGGCGGATAGCTTTACCATCGTTATTTGGATTGATGCCGATGTCAGATTTAAGTATTGCCTTTTCAACGTCACCAAGTATGCTTGCATCCCAAGGCTGAATAAGGATAGTTCTGGCATCTGGCACAGATACGTTACCTACCTGTGTGATAGGTGTTGCCACGCCGTAGTACTCTACGCTGACCTTATCTAGTATTGCAGGGTTTGCTCTGCCTGCTCTTATTGCAGCAAAGTCCGATTCAAGAACTGCTACAGATTTTGTCATTTTGCGTTCAAATTCAGTATAATTTGCCATAATGTATATCTCCTTTTCTCCAATTATTCCACTATAGTTCCAATTTCTTCGCCCATTACCGCTTTTAAGATATTGTCAGGCTGATCAAGACCAAACACTCGGATAGGGATATTGTTGTCCATACAAAGTGATGTAGCAGTTGAATCCATTACACCAAGACCACGATTTAACACATCGATGTATGTAAGTGAATCAAACTTAACTGCATCTTTATTTATATTAGGGTCAGAATCGTACACGCCGTCAACCTTTTTGGCAAGAAGGATAATTTCTGCATCAATTTCTACTGCTCTAAGTGCTGCAGCAGTATCAGTTGAAAAGAACGGACTACCTATACCGCAACCAAATATTACCACTCTGCCTTTTTCAAGGTGTCTTACAGCTCTGCCTCTTATATAAGGCTCGGCAATCTTCTGCATTTCGATACCTGTCTGAACACGTGTGTCAACGCCCCTCTGTAATAGTGCGTCCTGAAGTGCCAATGCATTTATAACAGTAGCAAGCATACCCATGTGGTCAGCTCTTGTTCTGTCCATATTTTCGCCTGTTCTGCCACGCCAGAAGTTTCCACCGCCAACAACGATAGCTATTTCTACGCCCATATCGGCACATTTTTTGATAGTATCTGTGATAGCTGCGATAGTAGGCTCGTCAAGACCAGTACCTTTTCCGCCTGCAAGTGCTTCGCCGCTTACTTTTAAAAGTATTCTTTTGTACTTTGGTTCCATAGCGTATTATTCCTCCGATATATTGTATTTGAAATGCACATATAAATATGCGATATTTTCCCTAACGGATTATATTCGACGGATAAGACGGAAATTCCTTTTAATTTTTGAAAAAAATCAAGAAAATTTTTTATGGGTTGTCGAAATTGCCGACCTCTAGATAGAACAAAAAGACATGGTGTGTTTCCGTGTAAAAACGGACAGGCGGAAGGCAGGCTGGCAGGTGTTCTCTTTAACAAACGGAACGACACACAGGTCGTTCCCTACGATACAGATTAATTTAGTGTCTGCCAATACCAAAACTATCCTTTTCACCTATTGTAGCATTGGGAGTTTTTATCACGGGAATACTTGGGTGGATTTCATAGAAACAAAAAAAGAGAGCAGAAAATTCTGCTCTCTAAAAAATTTACGATTAAATTATTTAACCATGCTTGCAACTTCATCAGCGAAGTTGTCTTCTTTTTTCTCGATGCCTTCACCTTTTTCAATACGAGCGAAGTCTACAACAGCGATTTTGCCGCCAAGCTCTGCTGCTACCTTATCAACATACTTCTGGATTGTAAGGTCGCCGTCTTTAACAAATTCCTGCTCTAAAAGACAGTTTTCTTTGTAGTATTTGTTAATTCTACCCATAACCATCTTTTCAGCGATGTTTGCAGGTTTACCTTCGTTAATAGCCTGAGCCATAAGGATTTCTCTTTCCTTTTCGATTACGTCAGCAGGAACCTGCTCACGAGATAGGTATGGAGCGTTCATAGCAGCTATCTGCATACATACGTCTTTACCCATTTCATCAAAACCAGCTTTATCAGCTACGTCTGTATCAAATTTTACAAGAACACCGATTTTACCTTCGCCGTGGATATAAGGTACGCATGCACCTTCAAAACGTACGAAACGTCTGATGTTCATATTTTCACCGATTTTTGCAATCTTTTCAGTAAGCATATCACCGATAGTAGTGCCGTTTACGCTGATAGCCTTAAGAGCTTCAACGTCTGCAGGATTATTTTCTGCGATAGCCTTTGCAACTTCTGTTACAAATGCCTGGAATTCATCATTCTTTGCAACGAAGTCAGTTTCTGAGTTAACCTCAACGATAACGCCTGCTTTATCATTAACATAAGCTTTAACGATACCTTCAGCTGCTACTCTACCTGCCTTTTTAGCTGCAGTAGCAAGACCTTTTTCTCTAAGGAACTCAACAGCTTTATCCATATCACCGTTTGTTTCAGTAAGAGCTTTTTTACAGTCCATCATTCCGCAACCGGTAAGTTCTCTAAGTTCTTTTACGTTCTGTGCAGTAAACATTGGTTTATTCCTCCGATATAATTAATTATTCTTCTGTAGCTTCTTCTTCAGCTGCTACTTCCATCTGCTCGCCCTGTCTACCTTCGATAACAGCATTTGCGATTGTAGAAGAGATAAGTTTTACGGCTCTGATAGCGTCGTCGTTACCAGGGATAACGTAATCTACTTCGTCTGGGTCACAGTTGGTGTCAACGATAGCTACGATTGGAATATTTAGCTTTTTAGCTTCTGCAACTGCAATTCTTTCTTTGCGTGGGTCTACGATAAACATAGCACCTGGAAGCTTCTTCATATCCTTGATACCACCAAGGTATTTATCAAGCTTTTCGATTTCAAGTTTAAGTTTACCAACTTCCTTCTTTGGTAGAAGTTCGAATGTACCGTCTTCTTCCATAGCTTTTAGCTGGTTAAGTCTAGCTATTCTCTTCTGAATAGTTTTGAAGTTTGTAAGCATACCGCCAAGCCATCTAGCATTTACATAGTACATGCCGATTCTCTCAGCCTCTTCTTTAATAGATTCCTGAGCCTGCTTTTTAGTACCTACAAATAGGATGTCCTCGCCGTTTTCAGCGATTTCTTTGATGAAGCTGTAAGCTTCCTCAATTTTCTTTACAGTTTTCTGAAGATTGATGATGTAAATACCATTTCTCTCTGTGTAAATGTACTCAGCCATTTTTGGATTCCATCTTCTTGTCTGATGTCCGAAATGAACACCTGCTTCTAGTAACTGTTTCATTGATATAACTGACATTTAATTCACCTCCGTATTTTTATACCTCCGCCCTCGTCATCCGCCTGCAAAACCCCAATGTCAAAAGGGCAAATATCGCATTTGTCAGATTGGCGTGCGTATTTTTACGAATAATAGTGTATCACAAATATTTACAAATTGCAATAGTTTTTTAAAAATTTTTCATAATTCTATTACTCTAATCTATTTCTTCTGTTTTTTACCTTTTCTACAAAGGCTGAGCAACTGTCGTATAAATCGTTCGAAAACGAGCTTTGTGATGTTTGGAAAGCTTTCATTATTTCGCCAGAATCTAAAAATGATGTTATTTTTGAAAGTTCCTCTCGGCAATATGCAATATCATCTATAACAATCTGCCAATCTTCAGCCAAAAGAAGTTTTTCATCAATTTCAAGGTTTTCTATTTCATCAAATTTTACAATTATTTGATTTATAGCATCAATGCATGCTTCATGGCTTCCTGTACCATTCATATAGTACGATATAAGTTTGGATACTTCTTCTATATCATATCGATATGTTGTATCGGTAGCATATTTCAATACATTTTTTAAGTTTGAATAGTATTCATTTGCTCTATTTTCTTTTTCCTTGTATTCTTGCTTTTCAACCTCTTTTATATCCACATCGGTAAAGCTTTCATCATATATCTGTGTAAGAACTCCACTATCTTCCTTATATAATGCTCCATTACTATAAACGTATACATCATTACCTGATACTAACTTTTCTCCATCAAATGACACTTTATTCTCGCTTATAAAAAAGCCTACATATTCACAGATATTTTCATAGGACAAAACATATCTAAAAACTGATGTACGAAGCCTTCCGGCATTATCTCCAATAGATGCTATTACTTCTTTACAGCCGTCGCCATCTAGATCATCTGCAGTAAGCTGGACATAGTAACCATTTTTCATTTCGCCATACTCATCATACGCTTCTTCGAAATATGATTCTCTAAGTTGCCTTTCTCCATTTGCAGAATTTACAACAATTTTTGTATTTACATTTCCCTTAACATTTGCTTTTGATTTAGCAACGTTTCTTCCAAGATGAAACTCTTCAATGTTCATATCGCCATCTAAGTCTACTGCAAGATATTCAGATTTACCAAAAAACAAGTCGTCTGATTTTGCTATTATACTTTCACCAAATTCCGATTCAAAAAGTGTAACTTCAACCTCTGGTTCAACTACCGGTTCTTCTTTTTTGACAGGCATTTCACATGCAGTAACAAAGACTGCAAGGGTTAACATTATTAACGACATAATATTTTTTTTCATAAATTCACCTCATTTATATTTATTATAAATGAAACAAAGTGAAAATGCAAGAGGTTGACGTTTTAAAAGACATGGTGTGTTTCCGTATAAAAACGGACGGCAGACAAGGAAATATATTTCTTTGTCACAAGTGGACCGTCGGAGACGCCGGTCCCTACGATGCACTTGTGTTTAGTATCTGCCACTGAACACTTATGACATTTTCGAAAATGTAGCTTTGGGAGTTTTTTTCGTGGGAATACACTATGGCTTTATTTATCAACTAAAAAAAGGAACGGTTTCCCGTTCCTTTAGTTATTATATATCAAGTTTTAAATCGTTTTCGCCTATCCAGCCAATTTTTCGAAGCGGAATAGAGATAACATAAGTAAGAATTGCAGGAAGAACAAACGATATAAGAATAAGTGCTATCCAGTCAAAAGCAGTGATAGCTACCTTTGCTCCGCTTGCGATATCATTTAGCCAGCCTGTATACACGCCAATCTGTCCTACAAATCCGCAAGTACCCATTCCTGACGATACCGCAGCACCGTTCATTTTAAGTTTAAACACGCAAGTCGCAATTGGACCTGTAATAGCAGATGCAAGTGTAGGTGCGATCCATATTTTAGGGTTTTTAACTATATTTCCCATCTGAAGCATACTTGTGCCGATACCCTGAGCTACAAGACCGCCCCATTTATTTTCTCTAAAGCTCATTACTGCAAATCCAACCATCTGTGCACAGCATCCTGCTACTGCAGCACCGCCTGCAAGACCTGTAAGTCCAAGAGCGGCGCATATTGCTGCTGAGCTTATAGGAAGAGTCAGCACCACGCCGACAATCACCGATACAAGTATACCCATTATAAACGGCTGCTGTTCAGTTGCCCACATAATAGCACCGCCTACTGCACTTGCACCAGCACCAATTGCAGGAGCTATAGCTATTGACAAGAGAACGCCCGTAAGTATTGTTACGATAGGTGTTACAAGTATGTCTACTTTAGTTTCCTTGCTTACCAGCTTACCAACCTCAACTGCCACGATTGATACCACAAGTACTGCAAGCGGACCGCCTGCACCGCCAAGAGCATTTGCCGCCTGACCGACTGCCGCAAGTGAAAATAGCACTAGCGATGGAGCGTTTAGTGCAAACGCAATGGATATTGCCATAGCAGGACCTGTAACGGCTTTGGCATAGTCGCCCGCCTGAACAAGTATCTCTATGCCAAACTGCTGACCAAGGGTGCCTAATATGGTACCGATAAGAAGTGATGCAAAAAGACCTTGTGCCATGGCACCAAGTGCATCAATACCATATCTTTTAAGGCTGATTTCTACATTTTTACGTTTAAAAAATTCTTTGATTTTTGACATTGTATATTGTCACCTCTTATAGAACTAATAGATTTTGTAATATTTTATCACATTAAGGCATTAAATGCAAGGTGCAAACAAACAGATAATATCGTCTATAATAAGATGATTTTATAAAAAATTACCAAACAAAAAGGGACGGCGCACAAATCCATCCCCTACAATCCTCCGTCATTTTTTGCAAAAATGCCACCTTCCTTTACACAAGGGAGGCAAATAAGAAATTATTTTATTTCAGATATTCAATTACGCTTTCGATAGCGATGCCTTCTACGGGGTGGATACCGATCTCATGTGATTTAAAGGTTGCTCTATATGTGAAGTCTGTCGCTTTTTT
This sequence comes from Clostridia bacterium, assembly GCA_045540695.1. Lineage (GTDB taxonomy): Bacteria > Bacillota > Clostridia > UMGS1810 > UMGS1810 > JAZQHR01. The sequence goes on from JAZQHR010000076.1 coordinate 6,349, forward strand.
AACGGCATCTTCAATACTCGTGCCCTTTGCCATGCATGCAGACACAACCGATGCAAACACATCACCAGTACCGCTGTAATACACCGGACAAAGTGGGCTTTGAAAAATGCTCACACTATCCGTTTGGGCATTATACACAAAGTTTGACACCATGTCCTCTTCCTTGATGCCTGTAATGATAACATCGTTTACGCCAAAGCTTGAAATGGATTTTGCCATTTTTCCAGCCTTTTCCCTGCTGATAAAATCGCTCTCGTACTCTTCACCTGTAAGGAGGCATGCCTCGGTAACGTTTGGTGTAACAATATCCGCCATACTTACAAGCTTTTTCATCTTGTCACACATATCGAGTGTGTATGTATCGTACTTGTCACCATCATCGCCCATAACGGGGTCAACCAAAACCAATGCTTCGTGTTTATATTTTTCAATAAAATCGGCAACTATGTCAATCTGCTCCTCCGAACCAAGAAACCCTGTATAAATAAGTGAAAAAACATCGTCTGACATATCGGCGAGCATACATTTCATATTTTCAGTGTAGTCATCGAAGAAATATTTTTCATTTCCTGTATGTCTTGAAAGTATTGCCGTCGGCACGCCTGCACATTTTACTCCCAGACACGTAATGATAGGAATAGCAACGCCAAGCGAACACCTTGACAGTGATGACAGGTCGTTAATTGCGAGTATTTGATTTGTTGGCATTGTTAGTTCCTCCTTTGAAATCAGTGTTACAATCCCTCCACCGCTAACGCGGTCCCCATCCCTTTAGACAAGGGAGGCTTGAAAAGTAAGTGCAAGCGGTCCCGTGACCCGTTCGCAATTATAAATTGCTCCCCACTTTGGATAAAAATATGCCACCGACTATTTCCTTAACTCGTCGCGCCCTTTACACAAGGGAGTCATTTTGTAGATGTGGTTATTATATCACAATGATGCATTAAATGCAACAACAAAGACAGTGAGTGTGTGTTTCGCGTACAGGCGAATGGTACACAGTCTTCCCCTCAAGGGGAAGGGGGACCGCGATAGCGGTGGATGAGGTGAAAAACGTTTACGACGCATTCGCGTCTACACCTCATCCGTCATCTTTGATGACACCTTCTCCTCAAGGAGAAGGCTTTTAGATTTTATTTTCTACGTGTAAACCATTATCTTATGGAAAAGGCTTTCGGGACGTCGTGCACGCCGTCCCATACACCTGTTGGCAATTATTTTATACACAAAAAAGGAACGACACACAGGTCGTTCCCTATATTAGCTTTATAATTTTATTTTATAACTCTAACTTTTAGCACGCCGTCAACTGCTGCGATATCAGAAACGAGCTTATCTGCGATATCGCCTTCAGCATCGATGATAGTGTAAGCAAGCTCTTTTTTGCTCTTGTTTATCATATTTGCGATGTTGATGCCGTCGTCTGCACACACGCCTGTAAATGTAGTAAGCATATTTGGAATGTTTTTGTGTGCAACAGTTATTCTTGTAGTGCCTGATTCTCTTGGCATTTCACAGTTAGGGAAGTTTACAGAGTTTACGATATTACCATCGATGATAAAGTCGTTAAGCTCTTTAGCTGCCATAACAGCACAGTTGTCCTCAGACTCTGGAGTAGATGCACCAAGGTGAGGGATACATACAGCCTTTTCCATCTGTAGCACCTGCTCGTCAGGGAAATCTGTAACGTATCTTTCAACGATGTCAAGATCCATTGCCGCCTTAAGATCGTCATTGTTTACAAGACCGCCACGAGAGAAGTTAAGTATTCTAACACCCTTCTTCATAGCAAGGAAAGCTTCTTTATTTATCATACCCTTTGTAGTGTCGAGTAGTGGAAGGTGAAGTGTGATATAATCAGCCTTTTCAAATATCTCTTTGATATCGTTAGCTTTTTTAACACTTCTAGATAGCTTCCAAGCCGCGTCAACAGAGATATATGGGTCATAACCGATAACCTCCATACCAAGTGCAGATGTTGCGTTTGCAACCATAGCACCGATAGCACCAAGACCTACAACACCAAGAGTTTTGCCTGTGATTTCAGGACCAACGAACTGGCTCTTGCCTTTTTCAACTAATTTACCAACTGCGTCGCCTTCGCCGATAAGAGTTTTTGCCCAAGCTATACCGTCTGTAACCTTACGTGATGCAAGGAAAAGACCTGCAATAACAAGCTCCTTAACTGCGTTTGCATTTGCACCAGGAGTGTTAAATACTACGATACCCTTTTCAGAGCATTTGTCGATAGGAATATTGTTTGTACCTGCGCCTGCTCTTGCTACAGCTTTAAGGTTGTCGCCAAGCTCCATTTCGTGCATAGAAAAGCTTCTTAGGATAATCGCATCGGGATCATCGTGAGCATCTGTAACCGCAAATACATTTGGGTCAAGCTTTTCAAGACCGCAAGCGGCAATTTTATTTAAAGTTAATACGTTTTGCATAATATACACCTTCAATTATTTATTTTCAGCTTCGAATTTCTTCATAAATTCAACAAGTGCCTTAACACCTTCTGTTGGCATAGCATTGTATATGCTTGCTCTCATACCGCCAACCGATCTGTGACCTTTAAGGTTCTTAAAGCCTGCAGCATCTGCTTCTTTACAGAATTTCTTGTCAAGGTCCTCATCGCCTGTAACGAATGTAACATTCATCATAGAACGGTATTCCTTATCTGCACCCGGTTTAAATAGCTCTGAAGAATCAAGGTAGTCATAAAGGATAGCTGCCTTTTCTTCGTTAATCTTCTTCATAGCCTCAAGGCCGCCCATACCAAGAATCCATTTATACACAAGACCTGCTACATATATAGCATAGCAAGGAGGTGTGTTGTACATAGAATCGTTGTCAGCCATTACCTGCCAGTTAAGCATTGTAGGGATATCCTCTCTTGCATTTCCAAGAAGGTCTTCTCTTACGATAACTACTGTAAGACCTGCAGGAGCCATATTCTTCTGCGCACCTGCGTAGATAACACCGAATTTTGTAACATCAACAGGCTCTGAAATGATGCAAGATGACATATCTGCAACAAGTACCTTATCGCCAACGTTTGGAACTTCTGGGTACTTTGTACCGAAGATTGTGTTGTTGTAGCAAACGTGAACGTAGTCTGCATCTTCCCTAACCATATCAGGTGTGATAGTAGGTATGTAAGAGAATGTTCTGTCTTTTGATGATGCTATACATTTAGCGTCGCCATATTTCTGTGCTTCTTCAAAAGCCTTTTTAGAGAACTGACCTGATACAACGTAGTCAGCTTTCTTATTTTTCATAAGGTTTAGCGGAACTGCTGCAAACTGTGTGGAAGCTCCGCCCTGTAGGAAGAGCACCTTGTAATTATCAGGAATATTCATAAGCTTGCGAAGGTTTGCCTCCGCTTCTTTGATTATTTCATCATAAACTGCACTTCGGTGGCTCATTTCCATTACGGACATACCGCTACCATTGTAATTTGTCATCTCACTTGCGCACTGTTCAAGCACTGGAAGTGGTAACATTGACGGTCCTGCCGAAAAATTGTAAACTCTTTCCATTATAAATTCCTCCGAATAGTTTTATATTTAACATATTTTGGTTTGTTATTTATTTAACACCACAAAAATGTTATTAACTTATTATATACCACTTTATCGCTTTAGTCAACCAAAAGTTGAAGTTTTTTGGCAAAATATTTCATCTCAACTTGTAGTTGAGTTATGGCTTGTTTCCCGAAAAAAGCATGGTGTGTTTGTGTGTAAAAACACACGCTGTCGTCTGGCAAATATTCGGGTCGTCGAAAATCGCCGACCCCTACGTTTTAACGTTTTACCACACCGTAGGGGCGGGTCTCCGCGCCCGCCCGCATCAATGCGCATAAGTTTTTGGGAGGGGATTGAACCCCTCCCCTACAGTTATATCAAAAAGGCTCCCTCAAAACGAGGAAGCCTCTTTTTTGACGTCAGGGGGGACGTCATCACATGAAAAAAACCAATTTGGTCTTCTGCCAATTATCAGCTCTTGTCTTCGTCAGCCATATAGTAGCGGATGTCGAACGTTTTCTTGATAAATTCAAGAAGTGTAGGCTCTGTTTCGCCTGTAAATACGTTTGGTGTATCGCTGAAGATTACCACAGCTTTATATTTATAATACTGTTTGCCAAGCGCAGTTGCAAGGTCGATAGGTGTTACATAAAGTGTGCCGTCTTTTTCTACAGCACCGTTTTCCCACGCCTTGAACAAGCCTGATTTGTCACCATAGCTTACTACAACATGGTCGGTTGCAGGGTCGTATGTAACCTTACCGCCAAGTTTTTCTGTCACATATCTTACAGGAACGTACATAGTCTTGCCATCGTCACCGAAGAATGATTTTACAGCACCGTCTGTGTACTCACCCTTAATATAAGCCTTTTCACTATCAACCGCTACAGAAACAGCATCTTTAAGTAGTGTCTTCCATGGGTCGTTGTCGCCTGTACTTGTCCAGGTCTGCACTACTGCTTTTGAAGAGTCGCCAATGGCTTTTGAAACGACAATCTTCGGTATAACCTGTCTGCCGTTGTACTGTATACCAACGCCGTAAGTACCGCCTTTATGCGATTTATCTCTTACTTTGAAATACTCGTACTTTTTGCCATCTTTGTAGCCGTACACATAGAAGTATGAACCTTTTCTCGTAACCTCTATATCCATAGCAGGCTTAAACACTGTACCGTCAACGACAATACTGTTGTCACCTTTGACGCTCTTAAGAGTAGTACCTATACCGTTTACCACCTTGCCAAATGATACCGAGCCCGCACAACCTACATTAACTATATAGTAGTTCTTTGGATTTTTGTAGTTGAAAAGTATCTTGGTTGTAAGCGCATCACCACTGTTACCACTGGCATTTAATGTGGTTCTTATAGAATAATCACCATTTAAGTCAATAGTCTTTTTGGTGTTTTTATTTACAATCATAAGGTTTTCCTGCTTGTAGCCGTCACCCGAGCTAAATGTAATATTTTTGCCTTCGTTGATTACATAAGCAGTTGTGCTTCCTGCTATGCACTCCCATTCTTTAGGGTTCCAAGGCTCCTGGTAACCTGCCTCACCAAACATAGCTATAACTTCGGTATCTTTATCGAGCAGTACAGTAAGTGAAGTGTTAAATCCCGACACATCGCCTGCCCAACCAAGGAACTGATAACCTTCGTCAGGAACGGCTTTGAATACTACAAGAGTATTTTCGCCGTATTTTTCCTGTGGCTCTGCGTACATAATGCCATTTTCGCTAAGCTCAACGTGGCCTGGGCCTACAACCTTTGTAGTTACCTTTATTTCATCTTTTTTCTTGTATTTTGCACCGATAGTAAGGTCTTTGTCCATTATAACCTTTACTGCAGGCTGTTTGCCGTATTTAGCAAAGTCACCTGTCCAGCCGTCAAATTCCCAGCCGTTTTCGGCATCTGCGCCAAATGATACATAGTTGCCTTCTTTGTAGCTTCTTACACCGTTTTCTGTTTTAGCACAGAAACCTGTTACAACTATTCTGCCGTGAGTTTCATCGTTGTCTGCAAATGACACGTCATAAGTGTTAAATGTATGCATAGGAAGGTCGTTTATGTAGTTGTAAAGCTTTTCAACGTCCGAACCTGAAATTTCTTTATCCTGGTCGACATCGTATTTTGCAGTAGCATCACTGTATGCAACGCCAAGGTTTTCCATAATCAAATCGTGGTCGGTTATGTCTATCACTCCGTCGTCATTTACGTCAAGGTCTGCGTATTTCACAACAGGAATTGTTACAAATAGCTTAGGATCTTCCGAAAGTCCGAACCACTCGGAATCGTCGCCCATAAATGCACGGATTTCGTACATAACATTTTCAAAGCCCTGACCGCCTCCACGGTATGGAACGTTAAAGCCTTCGAAATCCTTGTTTACCCAGTCCTGTCCGTATGTGCTTGTATAAAGGGTTATACTGCCTTTACCGCTTGAGTCAGAACAGTCTATGTTGTAATAGCCGTATTCCTGCATAGCTTTAAGTATTCTGTATGCGTGGAAGCTTAACTTTTTATTCTTATAAATCGCATCAAGGTCTATATCAGGGTCAAGCTGAATGATACCGCCGTACGGAACCATACCTGTGTTACGCACATCAGAACCTCTGCCGTCAGTTACCATCATACCTGCGTCTGTTGAAGGTGCAGGGTAAACACGTCCTGAAATCATCTGACCTATAGCACCGCCGATAGCGTGGTTAATCATCTCGGTAGTTGAGCTTATCTCGCTCGACTTGATTGTAAATGCGTTTGTCGGAGGGTTAGCCGCGTTAACACCGCACTGTCCCTCTGAACCTATACCGTCAAGGCGAAATTCAACCGATGCTGCACTGCCTCTTATATCAAAATCAGGTATACGATATCTTGAAAGCGAATATCCTCTAGGGTCGCCCGGAACAGATGACCACCATGTCTGAACTGCAGTATGAGTTTCACCGTCAACGAACATAATGTGTTCGTCACCTATCTGAGCGTTATTTACATAGTCAATTATATTTTCAGGTGCACGGACGATATGTATCTTGTTTACGTTACCTGTTGTGTATTTTGAAGCTATAGTATAAAGCGGGTCTGTAGGCTTTGATACTATCTGCGGTATACCTGTACCCCAACCTGAATTGTCGACATTTGCCTTTACAATGAAAAGGCCCATTGTATAGTTAAGTGCACTTCGGGGAATCTCTACTCTAGGTGCGTCCTTTGGGATTTTGTTATTCCAGCATGCGTCTATAGAAAATGCTCCCGAGTAGTCAGGGCTGGTGCCTAGTGGTATGGGAGTTTCGGTAGACCAACGCTGTGGCGCATTTGCAATCATCTTGTAACTGCATAGCCAGTTTTCCATATCGTAAGTGATATCGATGCCAACGTCCTTGTACATCTGTATCATCTGCTTACGCGCCTCTACAACCTCGTCGGGAAGCACAGTATTTGGTCCTGATGCTCTTAAGTATATATCGTCTACACTTCTCGTAGTCGCAGTAAGCTGTGGATAGTACGGTTCATATATATCGGAAAATGCGTATACGCTCATACCGATTGCCATTAATATCGAAACCGTAAACACTGATGTGAGTATTAATGATAAAATTTTTCTCTTTTTCATTTCCTTATCCTCCTATCGAAATTCAATACCACACATATAGTGTACCATGTTTTTTTATAAATTTCTATAAATATTTTGTCCAGTTACGCCAAAAACAAGAAATTTTTGTTGTATTTGGCTATTTTTTTGAAAAGGACATGGTGTGTTTATCAAACGCCAGTGTGTATTCCCCTGATAAAAGCTCCCAATGCTACAAAAGCAAATGTTGAAAGTTCTGTGTTTTGGCAGACACTAGTTGTCCATATAAAAAAGGCTCCCTTGTGTAAAGGGAGCTAACACCGAAGGTGGCTGAGGGATTGTATGTCTGCTGTCCGCTTTTATATGGAAACACACACTGTCGTCTGAAAATATTCGGGTAGTCGAAAATCGGTGACCTGTACAAATTAATTATCCTTTCTTCTTTGGCAACTTCACCTCGTTGCCGTCCTCGTCAAGCACATACACGTTGTCAAGCTGCATACGAAGGCTCTTTCGAAATTCACCTATATACTCCTCGCGAAGGGCTTTCTGCTCTTTTTGTTCTTCGATTGTAAGTCCTTCCGCTTTCGCCTTTCTGGCAAGCTCATTTATTCTCTCAAGCTTTGAATTTTCCATTATATATTCTCCTCCATTAGTTTTTCTAATATTGCCATATCCTCTTTGCCTGTTGTAATGTCTGTTTGTGCAACCTGATGATAGATAGTATTTCTAACAGTTTCGTACCCACGTTTATCAAGCTGTCTTAAAAGTGTGATAACACCTGCTTCATCATCCGAAATATCAAAATCATTCCAGCGTCCGTAGTTTTCATCTTCCACGCTTTCGTCTGCAAGATAATCAAGCGTTACGTCAAGCACTCTCGCAATCTTCAGTGCCTTATCAAGAGATATTTTTGTAGTCTTGCCTTTTAGATAATCGGTAAGTGTTGAATTGGACTCATCTATCATCTGCGACAGCCTAAGAGTGCTGAGTCCCCGTTTTTCCATAATACTAAGTATTTTTTCGTTTGTTTTCATAATTCACCCCAAAAAATTTATATAGGCTTCCTTCTATGGAAAGCTGTCATTTTAGTGACTGTTGATGTGTAGGTTATAGCGTTTGTTTATATCAACATCATCAAATGTCTTTTATCCCTCCACCGCTAACGCGGTCCCCCTCCCTTTAGGCAAGGGAGGCATTGAAAAAGAGCGTCCAACTCCACGTTCTTAAGGTGAGTTAGGCGTTGAAAAAGGGCATCCAACTCCACGTTCTTAAGGTGAGTTAGGCGTTGTCGCCCATAAACAGGAAGGTTTTTGTTGTTTTCTCATCTTTCCTGATTTTCCTATTACCGCTAGTTTACCATATTCCGCAAACTTTTTCAAGTGTTTTTTACGAAAAATCGCAAATTTTCTGAATTTTATTTGTTGACATTTACGACTTATCGTGATATATTTAAAATAGATTTACGGTTTCCCGTAAATTATAGGCGTTTTCTTTAGCCGATTTCTTTCGCCCAAAATGGCAGTTAAACAAGTAAATGTTTTAATACTGCCATTTTTGAAAAAGCAAATACGTGTTTAAAGATATTGGAGGTAAAAATTATGAAGGAGAATTTAATTATCAAGTGGACGTTTAAAACGTGGTGTAAAAAATGCAAGGCTTATGATAAGCGAAAAAGAAAATGCTTACTTCCGGTTTGCTACTATGAAGATACCGAAAAAAACAAAAGAGCCGTATAAAAGCGCAAGACATCAAAAGGGAGGTACAATACAATGACAAAAATGGAACTTAAACAGCTTTCTCATCTAAAAGAGGAGATAAAGCTTTTAGACAGCAGAATAAAAGAAATAGAATCTTTTTCGACATCTGCCACTTCTTACATATCGGGATTACCGGGAGCACCACAAAAAACAGACAAGCTTTCAGACTGTGCGATACTGCTTGTTGAGCTAAAGCAAAAGCTTAAGGCTGCAACGCTTAAGTGCATGGTAACGGCAATAAATTTATATGAATTTATACAAGAAATTCCTGATTCGGAGCTAAGAATGATATTTTCGCTACGATATGAAAAAAACATGTCGTGGCAAAGCATAGCATGGCATTTAGGTTATGATGGTGACGGCAGCACAGAAAGGAAAAAGCACGACAGATATCTTTCGGAAATGAATATAAAGTGTGCATAAAACAGATATGAGGTAAGTGTTTTGACATATATTCCCTGATTTCCTGATGTTTTAATAGTATTATGCTAATGTAAAAATAGTGGAAGGAGGGAAAAGTTATGGCACGGCTGACAGAAAAAAAGCGAAAAGCTATAGTCAAGGATTACCAGGAATATGGTACTTACGCCAAAGTAGCACGAAAGCACAAGGTATCTCCAGCAACGGTTAAAAAGCTGGTATGTGGGAATAGAAAGCCTTTAGAGGATGCTGCATCACGCTATGACATTATGGAGCATTTATCCAAAAACAGCAAGGCGGTATGCGACATTATAGACAGGTATCTTGCGGTAATGAATGACCCTGAGAGGCTTGCAAATGCTCCACTTAATCAGGTAGCATCTTCGCTGGGTGTACTGGTAGACAGATTTTCAAAAAGCAAAAAAGACGATTCATCTCACGCTGTGCTTGAAAAGCTGATAGAGGCGGTGAAACAAATTGAGTAAGGTATTTACAAAAAAACAGGAGGAGGTAATAAGGTTATTCAAGCACGGAAATCTAAAAAGGATTAACCTTCTCGAAGGAAGTGTATCAAGCGGTAAGACATATATAAGTGTTGTTTTATGGTACTTATATGTAGCGACTTGCGAAAGTGAAGGATCGTTTCTTATGGTAGGCAAAACCTTAAAGTCGTTAAAGCGAAATGTACTTGATTTACTAGAAAAAATGGTGGGTAGTGAGAATTTCTCCTACTCACTTTCCAGTAAAGAAGGTAATTTATTTGGCAAGAAGATTTATCTTGAAGGTGTAAATGATTCGCGTGCTGAAAGCAAAATAAGAGGTCTGACTCTGTCGGGAGCGTATCTGGATGAAGCTACGCTGATGACAGAGGATTTTTTTGTGATGCTGCTTTCGAGGCTGAGGGTACCAGAGGCTAAGCTGATAGCCACTACTAATCCTGACAGTCCGCATCACTGGTTGAAGGAGAAGTTTATTGACAGGTCAGATGAAATTGACATACTTGACTTAAAATTTACGCTTGACGATAACACATTTTTAGACCAAAAATACATCGAAAGCGTGAAAAAGGAATACACGGGAGCTTTTTATGACAGGTTTATACTTGGAAAATGGAAAAATGCTGAGGGGTGTGTATATCCCCTATTTGCCGATGACAAAAAGAGATTTATAAAAAAATCGGTAAATCCCGAGAATATTTTATTTGCTACGATAGGTGTTGACTTTGGAGGCAACAACAGTGCACACGCGTTTATTCTTAATGGATTTACAAAGGGATTTAAGGAGGTTATAACCCTGGATGAATGCTACATAAAAGAAAAAATATCACCAAGTGAGCTTGACGAAAGATTTATAAATTTTGTAAGGCGAGCCAAGGAAAAATACAAGGTTTATGATGTATACTGCGACAGTGCAGAAACAACGCTTATAGAAGGTTTTAAATCGGCAGCGTATTCAAGCAAGCTTGGAGTTGACATAAGGCTGGCAAGAAAAGGTCCGATAACAGACAGGATACGTTTATACAACAAGCTTATGGCATACGGGCGGTATTTTGTGTTGGAAAAGTGTGAGCATTTGATAGAAGCTTTGGAAAGTGCTGTATGGAAAGACAAGTCAACAAGCGACATAAGGCTTGATGACGGAAGCATAAATGTAGACAGCTTAGATGCTTTGGAATACACTACAGAAAGCTATGCAAGAGATTTAATGGTATAAAGCAAAAGGAGGAAAGAATATGAGAAATTATCTTACAAACCGCGGATACATATTGCCTGACGAAGAACAGTATTCGCACATTAAAAACTGGCTGGAATGGTACACCGGAAAGGTAAAGTCATTTCACACCTACAGTCAATACAATGGAAAAAAACATGTAATGCGTGAAAGATTTTCGCTTTCGCTTGCAAAGAAGGTATGCGAGGACTGGGCAAATCTACTTATTGGTGAAAAGCTTGAAATACGCATAAGTGACAAAAGTATTCAGGATGCGGTAGAAAAGGTGCTTTTGAGAAATAAATTTCGCGAACGAGCGAATGCACTGACAGAAGTTGCGTTTGCACTTGGTACGGGTGCGTTTGTCGAATACATTGAAAATGGGAAAATATGCATAGACTATGTTCGCGCTGACATGATATATCCGTTATCGTGGGAAAATGGAGAGATAGTGGAATGTGCATTTGCCGGCAAAAAGACAGTTGGCGGAAAGAAATGCATATATCTTACAATGCATCTATTGGAGGATGGCGAGTACAAGATAGAAAATCATCTTTTTGACATGACTAACTATGTACCAAGAGAAATAAGCCTTCCGGAAGGCGTGGAGCCGGTATACTTCACACATTCAAGCATACCGATGTATCAGATAATAAAGCCTAACATAGTAAACAGCACTAATCTTGATTCACCGATGGGAATGTCGGTATTTGCAAATGCGATAGATGTGCTTAAGGGAATAGATCTGGTATATGACAGCTATCAAAATGAGTTCAGGCTGGGCAAAAAGCGTATTATAATTCCAACAGGAATGGCACAGTTCCTTGATGATGAAAACGGAGTAAGACCGGTATTTGACGACAATGATACAGAATTCTATGCACTTAAGGAAACTGACCATTTTACAGATATAAAAGAAATAAACATGAACCTTCGCTCGGGAGAGCACGAAATGGCACTTGAGCGAAATTTAAATCTTTTATCTGCAAAATGCGGTCTTGGTTCGGACAGGTATGCCATTGAAAAAGCCGGGATTAAGACCGCTACTCAAGTGGTTAGTGAAAAAAGCGAATTATATCAAAATTTAAAGAAAAATGAAATAATCATTGAAGGTGCAATACTTGGTGTAGTCCGCTCGGTAATGAATCTTTTAGGTTTTAATGATGCGGAGATTTCGGTGAATTTTGACGACAGCATCATACAGGATACGGATGCCATTGCAAAAAGGGCTATGGAAGAGCTTAAGCTTGGCATAATAGACACTGCAGAATATTTTGTACGTGTATACAAAATGACCGAAGAACAGGCAGTAGCGATGGCAGAAAAAATTGTCAAAAGGAGGGTATTATAATGGAGTTTTTAAAGGAAATATTGAAAGATGGGTATGATGATTTTAAAAAAGCTATTGAAAAATATCGCGAAGCAGGAAATGTAATTGAGCTTGCTGACATATCGGATGGAAGCTACATTTTGAAATGTGAGCATGATGAGGTACTTAAAAAGCTAAAAGAGGCTAGTGATTACAATCTATCTCTTGAAAGCGAGCTTTCGGAGGTTAAGGAGAAATATGACATTGACACTGCAAAGCTTAAAGGTGACATTGACGAAGTGAAATTTTCGTTTGCTCTTGACAATGCGATAATGTCGAGAAAGCCTAAAAACTTAAAGGCTGTAAAGGCGTTAATAGACACTAATGGGATGGTAATGGAAGATGGAGCGATAATAGGAATTGACGCTCAGCTTGACAAGATAGTTAATGACAATGGATATTTATTTGAATCAGCCATGCCAAGCTCAGGCATGAGAATAAGCGGTGGTGCACCAAGTGCGTTTGATGCATTTTCTGAAAGTGCAAGAAAAAGTGCAGGGATGTAAAATCATTCCCTGAAATCCCGAAAGGCATATGATATTATGCTAACATAGAAAATCACACAGATGGTTTTCAAATATTTTTTAAAGGAGTTGTTTTACTATGGCAAACACTATTACACTTGCAGAAAAATTTCTGCCGGTCGTGGACGACATTTACAAAAGTCAGTCCATTACAGCGTGTCTGGACACAAATTCAAGCATGGATTTCACAGGCGCTAATGAGGTGAAAATCCTCAAGGTATCTACAACCGGTCTTGGTGACTATTCAAGAACTAACGGTTATCCTAAGGGTGACATTACTGCTACTTGGGAAACACTACAGCTTACTCAGGAGCGTGGTAAGGAGCTTAACATTGACCGTATGGACAATGAAGAAACTCTTGGTATGGTTTTTGGTACTGTAACAGGAAACTTTCTAAACGAACAGGTAGTACCTGAGCTTGATGCGTACAGATTTGCTAAATATGCCAGTGCTGAGGGCATCCTTACAACTGAAGGTGCAGACCTTAATTCAGACAACATTTTAGCGGCAATTGATGCGGCTGTGAAGGAAATGGATGAAAACGAAGTGCCTGTTGAGGGAAGAAAGCTATTTATCAGCTCTGACCTTAAGCCTGCATTAAATGGTGCACTTTCAAGACAGTGGGGCAGCGACGAGGTGGTTAACAATGTTCTTTCAGGCTACAACAACATGCCAATCATCTATGTACCTAAGTCACGTTTCTACACTGACATCACTCTTAACGATGGTACATCTTCATGGGGCTATACTGCTGCTGAAGGTGCTAAGAACATCAACTTTATGATTATCTACCCTAACGCTGTTGTTCAGGCTAAGAAATTTGCTATGCCAAAGATATTCTCGCCTGATGAAAACCAGGACAAGGATATGTGGAAATTCCAGTTTAGAATGTATCATGATGCTTTCTGTCTGGAAAACAAAAAGTGTGGTATTTATCTGCACAAGGCTGCGTAAGAGGAGGCTGACAAGGTATGATATTCGCTGATTACAACTACTATACAGACAACTATTCAGGGCGTATTCTTACATCCGACAACTTCGCGTTTTACATATCAAAGGCGGGGTACTTTCTAAACTATGCCACAATGGGCCGAATCGGCGAAATCGTGCCTGATTGTGTGAAAATGGCTGCGTGTGCGGTTGCAGAAATTTATTACAATTATGATGAATATGGAAGAATATCTCACGAAAGCATGGATGGTTATGATATTACATATTTGACCGACACCACGCTTCAGGCAGAGCTAGCTGACACGATAGAGATGTATCTTGCTCCGTCTAATCTTCTGTACAGGGGGTTATGAGCATGAAGCCCAACTGTGATGTTACTATATTTCACACAAGCAACTGTGGTAAGACGTATGAAAAAACATACGTCAGGGATGCGTATGTGACAGGTGACAAAAAGGTTACGTTTTCTAACAGAAACTCTGTTAATGGCGACCTGATGAACATACGAATCAAAAATTTTAAAGGTGAAGTACACGTAGGCGACAAAGTAGTGCTTTCGTACTGTGATGGAAATTCGCCTTTTATGTACAGATACTACACTGTCCTTAAGTGCAGCAAAAACTTTTTCGGAAGCAAAAACATACGACACACCAAAATAGTAATAAAGTAAGGAGGAAACATATTTTGATAATGATAAACAAGATTTATAATATTATTTTACCTCTGTTAAACGGCGAAAAGCTAAACATAAATTTTTTGAATGACTCTGAGCCTTCTTACTCTATTGAACCTATAAGTGATGTGACAATTAAAAAATACATTGAAAAATCCGAGATAAAGGAATTTACTTTTGAACTGTGGTACATGGCTCCGTACGGCGATGATATAGCCGTAAACAAAGATGCTCTTGAAAGATTATCGGGGATTGCAGATTATTTAGAAAAATACGAGGATGATGAATATTCGTTTTTTGCTGCTGATATTGTAATAGCTCCGAGGCTTTCTAATGTATCGTTGGGATTAGCTAAGTACAAAGTGAGGATTGCTGTAACTTATTCGAAGGAAGATATTTAAACTATAAAAAAGAGGAATGCGTTTTCGCATTCTTTCTTTTTCAATTAACTTAACATGGAGGAAAAAAATATGAATGGAAAAATTGTAAAAAGAAATCAAAAGCTTGCCTACTATGGCGTAAAAGATGCTGAAGGTAACATAACATACCACAAAATGAAGGGATTTACTGATATTTCCGTATCAAAAAATCCTAAGGAATATCAGCGTCAGTACATTGACGAAACAACCGAAACCACTGACGTTATCAGTTACTCCCCTACTATTGATTTTTCATTTGATATGTTTACTGAAGATGTTGTGCATCTTGACATTGAAAATGTATTTGACAACGAACTTATAGGTTCTGATGCAGTAAGAAGCATCCTTATAGTAGACTTTACAAAGCCTGTGGCAGACGTGGAAGGTGCGTATGCTATGAGCTTACGTGATTTTGCTCTTATTCCTGACACTGAGGGTAAGGGAACAGAGTTTTATCAGTATTCAGGAACTTTCAAGGCTAAAGGTGATGTTAAAATAGGTTATGCAACTTCAAATGATGATTTTGAAACATGCGTACCTGTAGCTGAGTAAACATGAAAAGTCCGTTTCATTTACCCGAGGCAGTAGAAATAGATGGCAAACGGTATCGCATTTACACAGATTTCCGCACCTGGATGGGATTTGACGTAATAATGTCTTCTGATGACACTATTTTTATTGAAAAGTGCATAAAAGCACTCAAACTATGCTATCAACAGTTGCCTCCAAAGCTTGACAAAGCTATGGAGGCATTGATTGATTTTTATTCTCTTGGCGAAAAGAAGCATACAAAGAAAGGCACAAAACCATTATTCAATTTCGAACAGGATTTTGGATACATTTATGCTTCATTTGAAGCAGAATACCACATTGATTTATACGAATCAAATATGCACTGGTATAAATTTATGTATCTTTTACGTTCGCTTAGTGAAAAAAGTATTTTTGGAAAAATAATAGGATATCGAGGTGCAGATATTTCTAAAATCAAAGATAAGAGTTTACGTTCACACATAAAACAAATGAAGCACTTATATGCACTCAATCATATCGATAACACTGACATTAGCAATGCGTTTGAACTATAAGATATTAAAATCTCATATCTTTGGAAAGGAGGATTTATGGGCAAAAAAATTAATCCCGAAACATATGAACTATATCATCAACAAATAGTTGCAAAATATTCTAAAGAAGATAAAGCTGCTGAAAAGGCTTCAGAATCAGTGGAAAAAGCTGCGCAGAATACTACTAAAGCTGTGGAAAAGGTAACCGACACAACTACAAAAGCTACAAACACAGCTGTAAAAAACACAAACGCTGTTACAGATGCTACCAAAGCCGTTAATGAATCTGTCAAAGCTACCGAAGAAGCTGTTGAGAAAGCGGAATCGACTGTAATAAGAAAAAACGATGTTGTGTATAAATATTTTATAGGTTTATCGCAAATGACTGAGGAAGCACGCGACAAGGAATTTCGTGATTTAAGCTTTAATCACCAAATGGGATATATTTCTGAGCAACAATATTACGAAGATTTAGCCGAACTTCGTGACAAACATTTTGATGAAGGCTCAGAAGAATGGCAAAAATACACTTTGCAGATACACAAATATCAAAATGAACTCATTGACAAAGAATTTGGCGATTTATCTTTTAATTACAAGATGGGGGATATTTCCGAACAGCAATATTATGAAGATTTAGCCAATCTTCGTGACAAGTATTTTGAAGAAGGTTCGGAAGAATGGCAGAAATACACCTTGCAGATACTCAAATACCAAGACGAGCTGGTTGACAGGAAATTTGGCGATTTAACCTTTAATTATAAGATGGGGTATATTTCTGAGCAACAATACTATGAAGATTTAGCCGGTCTTCGTGACAAGTATTTTGAAGAAGGTTCGAAAGAATGGCAGAAATACACTTTACAGATACACAAATATCAAATTGATCTTATTGACCAGCAAAAAAAAGATATAATAAATCTGTATGATGAGATTTCTAAAGAAGCAACCACTGCTATTAATAATCTTGAAAAAAAACACAACAACCTCACAAAGCGACTTTCTGATGCTACTCCCCTGGCAACAAAGTACAAAAGTATTTTTGTTGATCAAGGCGAGGGAATGGTACTTGAAAACGGCATATGGAAAAACCATAAAGATTATATTACAGAAGAATACAGAGTTACAGATTTGGATGCAGAGATAAAAAAACTTAGTGAAATATACGATGCAATTTCTGCGGTAAAGTCAAAAGGCATTTCCAGTGAATTTTTTGATATATTTACCAACCTTACCCCTGATGATATGTTGGGTACTGCAAATGCTATCTTAGCGTTATCTGATGAAGATTTTAAAAAATTTTATTCGTCTTGGAAAAATTTTCAGGAAGCTACAAACACTACAGCATATATGATGACCGAACAAGACAGGACGGCGATAATAGATGAATATGGAAGCCTGGGTGACGATCTAAAACAAAGTTTGACAGAGGCTTTTGGCACCATTCCTGAAAACTTTTATGAGTATGGTATGTTATCTGCGGATGAATTCGGAAAAGGATTTTCATCAAGAATAAATACTACAATGGCTTTTATGACCGATGGAACATCGGTTAATGATAGTTTTACTTCAACAGGTAATACCTCTAATACATACAATTTTTATGGCAGTGATAAAACGGATACTGAAAGGCTCATAGAAGTAAAAAGATATAATGAAATCTCACAAATGAGAGGTGAATAACGATGTTTACACTTGAATATACAAATGATTATGGAACGCTTTCGTTTGGCGGCGGAAGTCATCCGGTGTGGAATATAACTAAAATTTCGGGGCTTGGTCTGACGGAAAAAAACATAACTCATGTTAATTTCAAAGGCGAAGATGGTCGTCTTACAACTGACATGACACTAAAAGAACGTACAATTACAATGGCAGGAGATATAATATCAAGTGATCTTACAAAGGAAATATCTTGGGCAATAAGCATTTTATCACACGAAGGGGACATAGTAATTAACAAAAACAGGCTTATTCACTGTAATTCAGTTATTTTTCCGGACCCTGAGCGTTGTGGAAAAACTGCAAAATTTACGATGCAATTTATATGTGATGAGCCTTATTTTGGTGAAACCGATTATATTACATCTTCGGTGCTTGATGTTGAAAATCATATTACCGGGACATTTTCGCTACCACTTGTTTTTTCTACACTTAAAACGTCCGGTACCATTGATATATCGGGAGATTCAAAAACTGCTCCTATTATATACATTACAAACATTGGCACAGAAAGTGACGAAAGGATTGTTATAAAAAACGAAGACACCACTAAAAGTATTTCTCTCAACTATTTTCCAAAAATTGATGAAATAATTGAGATTGACATAGATAAAAGAACTGTTACAGGAAGTATTGCAGGGCAACTTCTCCATTTCATTGCTCCTGAAACACATCTTTCGGAATTTTACTTGCATTATGGGGAAAACAGAATTTCTCTGGAAAACAACCTCGAAGGCATAAATATTACCGTAAAATACCGAAACAAATACGCCTGTGCTATTTATTAAAGGAGGATATGCGATGACAGACATATATCTGTACGATTTTGAGTTTAACCTTTTATGTGTAGAAAAGCACTGCATCTCCTCTTACTGGTCAGAAAATTATGATGACTTAGGGAGTTTTGAAGCTGTGTTTCCTCTTAATTCATCTGCTATTGAAACTATTATGAATCACAGGTATGTAATAGCCGTTCAAGGAGTAAACCAAGCTATTGTTACAGGAAAAATTATATCGAAAAAAGGAACAATATACGGGAAATCTTTAAACTGGATTCTTACTAAACGCCTTATAAATCCAAACACATTTTCAAAAGATGCATATGAAAATGCAAAAGACATTATTAACGAAGCGTTTTCTGATGTTGAAAATTTTGAAGTAAAGAATCATGACTCAATTGGAGAAAAAGAATTTACGTTATCCAAACGAACAAACGCTCTTGAAGCAATAAAAAAATGTCTTAATGAGGTGGGTATGGGACACAGGATAAGCATTAACTTTCCCGAAAAAAAGTGGGTATTTGAAATAATAAGCAAATCCGAAACTCAAATTGTAATGAGTGAAGATACCAAAAATGCTTACAATGTTGAATATGCCGAAGATATACAAAACCTTTTCACCGATGGTATATATACAGATGAAGATGACGAATCTCACGATATAACCTCTGAAATGGAAGGCATATACAAATGGACGTGTGATCTATCATCCAAAACGGAAGAGGATGCTAAGTTTGAATTGACTGATAAAAAGATTAACACACAAAGCCGTGCGATGACAAGGGAATTTGAATATCAAAAAGATTTCAAACTTGGAGACAAGGTCAAAATACGTAAAACAAATGGTAATTGGGAAAATCTTATCGACGCATACATTTATGGGGTAAATATATGGTATGATGCAGATATTTATGGATGTGAACCTATTTTTAAAGAAATATAATTGCATTTTATTGTGATATGGTATATAATAAAATATACATTTAATTAAATTTCTAAACTTACTCAAACAACATTTTTATAAATCTACTGTATTACATACATAGAAAAGAGGAAATAATACTATGAAATATTTTGTAAAAATTATCACGGTATTTATTGTATTATCTATGCTATCTGCATGTACTCCTAAAATACAGATATACCAAACTGCCGTAGAAACACTTACAAGAATAGAATCTACATGCAATGAAATTGCTGACGATGTAGAAAAGCTTGATGATGAATATACGACCAAAGCATTTCAACACATTATGAAGGAAATTGTTGATTATCGTATGCTTCTCGAGAGCAAGCCCAACAAGTCATCGATAGAATCTGCAGTGGTTTCACTTGCGAGATTGGAAAAGGAATTAGGCAGCATAAAAGTATTATCAAGCGGAATGGATGATTATACTCCTGAACTAAATTTTATTTTTACCAATAATACTGATAAGGTTATTACAGAAATAACTCTTGATAACAAAAATGGTGAAACGATAAATGCTTTTTCTGGCGAGATGGTTCCCGGAACAAACATTACAATAGTATACCCAATAGAAGATGAAACATGGAATATAACTTCTGTTATGGATAATGGCGATAAAGTAAGCGGAGAAAACATATCATTATCAACCATAAATGGCATTAAGCTTAACAATACAGATGGAAAATACGAATACACTACAAACTAATAATAATGTTAAAATCCCGTAATGTGCATATATTACGGGATTTTTTTAAAAATATACTAGCGTAAACTCGCATTATAATTAAAACCTTTTTCGTTTGTATAATATAACGAAAGCCATTCCAACCGCAAGCACTGATAATGACACTGTAACAACCAGAAACGGATTTGAAACATTGCTTTTGCTTTCCGTTGACATATTTGATGTTCTGTCCATACCATTAGGCGGCATCATATCCATTGGAGGCATTTTCATATTTGGAGGAGTGACGTCATTCTCTTTGCGGTCGCCTTTTTGTGGCATATATCCATCAAACGGTATAAACTCCCTATTTTGCTGATTATTCATTTTTTCCTTTTCGCCATCTTGCAGCATTGGTGGTCTTTCGCCATCAGGCATTGTGTTTCCGTCCCACTCAGGCATTTGCGGTCTTTCACCATTTTGTGGCATTCTGCCGCCACCCATACCTCCGGGTCTATCTCCTCCAAATCCTCTAAATCCACCCATACCGAATCCACTATTTCCAACAGTGGTAACCATCGAGGTTACTTCAATCTCTTCAACATTGTTTCCATTTATATGCAAGCTGTACTTACCACCTGTAACAATATTGGGAGAGCTTATACATATCCAACTAAATCGTTTTGGGCTGGCAAATTCGATTACGTTATTTCCGTTTTCATCGAATAAAGATACAACCGAATCTTTATCGTAATTTTCCGTTGTTGCTATAACAATGGTATTTTGCGTAGAATTTTCAGATGGAGGTTCTGCCATTCCGGAGCTGCCTGCTATAGTAATAACACCACCATTTATAGTAAATGTACTGTCAAAGTCCATAGACGAATTACCATTGTTTTCAGGTCCGTACACCTCTACAATACCGCCATTTACTATGGTTGCACCATTAGAATCAAGTCCGTCACCGCCTGATTCAATATGTAGCTTTCCGCCATTTATAGTAAGAACGGTATTTGTATGATTTCGCTCATTTCTCATATCACCGCTACCAGTTGCTGCTGCGTTTATAGCATCGTCACTTGACACGATAGTATGTTCACCGCCGTTTATTACTACGGCATATCCCTCGAAACCTTCCACGCTTTTTGTCACATTAACTACTCCGCCATTTGCATAAAGTGTTCCCTCTGCGTGAAGAGCATCATCACCTGATGCAAGTTCTATCCCACCGCCGTCTATGGCTATAAAGCCTTTCTTTTCATCGTTACCTGACTTAACTGCGTCGCCATTTGCATCAACTTTTATATTTCCACCATCAAACACAATATAATCATTTGAATTTATGCCATCATCAGCTGAGGTTATATTTATATTTCCGCTTGTGATTTTTAGGGCATCATTTCCCTTTATAGCATCAGCATAGTTTGCATTTACAGTAAGCCAGCCGAGTCCGTTTAGCGTAAGTGTATCCTTGGAATAGATGGCTGCATTAAGCTCTTCATCAAGTCTTGAATCACCATCGGATATGGTGTTTTTGGTGCTCTCCGCGGTAGAAATAACCACCTTACCTGCGTTATTTACATAAATTGCAGGTGCGTCTGAAGATGTGATATTTGCGTTATTGAGCACAAGTCGTACTGTCTTATTGTCAGTAGTATCGATATTTATACTTCCATTGTAGTTTCCAGAAAGGACATACGTACCGCCTGACATTATGCTTATATTATCAGAAACTATAACATTACCCGATGAATTTGGATTATCAAGATTTATTTTTGTTACGCCAAAAGCATCATCTGTATAAAAATCATCTGCATCAAGCACTGCCTCGTCACCTTCTGCGTATGTACGCACACCGACATTTGACACTTCGCTGTTTTTAAGCATACTGCATGTCGCAAGTATAAGTGCAAAAATTACCAGTACAATGGTTATAAGGTTTATTTTTTTAGAATCTATCATAATATCATTCCTATTTTATTAAGACATATATTCACCGTTATAGCTTACAAGTACAGCATTATGCACACCATTTTCTGATGTGAGAGCATTTACAAAATCTGTATCGGCATTTTTCAGACGCACTTCGTATGTAAGCTCTATGCCATTTTTAGAAACTGTCTTTGATTTAAGTACACTTTTTTGAGAATTTTCCAAAATTGTGCTGTTTGCCTTATCCTCTGCTGCTTTGTTTTCACAATTTACAACAAGGATATAGAGTATATCGCCTGATTTTTTAACTGAAAACAATACTATTATCAAGCCGATGAGCACCGATCCAATAACAGCCAGCGGTATAAGTCCTGCACCTGTCACGATGCCTACAGCTATTGCCCAGAATAAAAACGCGATGTCCATTGGTTCTTTAACTGCCGTTCTAAATCTTACAATAGACAGTGCACCGACCATACCAAGCGACAACACCACGTTTGATGTTACAGCAATAATAACAAGACTGGTAACCATTGCCATCGCTATAAGAGATACACCAAATGACGCTGAATACATTACACCCTGGTATGTCTTTTTATAAATTAAAAATATAAATAATCCGATGATGAACGAAACGCCAAGCGCAAGTGCAACGTCAAGTATTGAAAATGATGAAACATTTTCTAAAAAACTGGATTTAAAAATATCATTAAAAGTAGTCATAGTTTTTTCCTCACTTAAATTATTCTTGTTGCTGCGTATTTTGAAAAAGCAGCTGATTTTCTCGATTTAATACTCACTGCATTTTTTACAATCATTGGAAGAAATTCATCGTATTTCACTTCAAGCACCGAAAAGTTGTAAAGATGTGTGTACACAATGTCAGGACTTAAAAACCCGTATACATTGTTACTTCCACGAATATTTGAATCAAGCGTTACTCTTGTATTTGACACAGCATAAGTAAAGCTCTCTCGTTCATAAGCTACAATGTTTTTAGGCCGTAAAAGCTGATAGTGCATTTTGGCGTAAAATTCTTTTAAAAGGTCACTATCCTTTGTCAAAAGAAAAGCTATATCGCCGTTAATGATTTTTTCACACTCTTCAGCATTGATACGTGCCGAAACCTTGTTGCACAATCCGTTTATTTTACTCTTTTTCTCAAGCCGTATAAAAGATGGGTCGTTATTATAATAGCGTATTCTGAATTTTTCACGTTTGTCAGTTCCGTCTATCTTTTCACGCAGTGCCTTGTCTGAATAATTATCAAAATACAAGCTCTTTATGAGATATTCGCCGTTTTCATCCGCATACTCGTCAACATTCATAATATGCCTTAGCCTGTTCCTGAGCAATATTTTATCCGCATCGTTTATTTGATGCTTATATTCATGACGCAAATTCATATTTTTACCTCCTGGATGTTTACTTTCTAATTATATCATATAACATCTTTTTAAATTCATAATGAACAAAATGTAAATAAAAGTAAAAAATTTATAAACAAATTATGGACAAATCATCGAATTGTGATATACTGAAGATATAAGGAATAAGGGGGCATATACTATGAAAAAAACTATTCTAACTGCATTTATCGCACTAATACTGCTATTTTCATGTATGTTTGCAGTACATGCACAGGATGATACAATCTCTGTTTATGTAAATGAAACAGAGCTAATATGTGATGTAGCACCGTATATAGAAAGTGGCAGAACTATGGTGCCTATGCGAGCAATATTTGAAGCACTTGACGCGGTTGTTGAATGGGAAGATGCTACACAGACTATTACTGCAAACAAATATGGAAAAGAGATAGTATTGCAGATAGGAAGTCAAACCATGACTGTAAACGGAACCGCACAGACTCTTGACGTGGCGCCTGTAATTATTAACAGCAGAACGTTTGTACCATTAAGAGCAGTTTCACAGGCACTAAACGCAAGTGTGGAATGGTTTGACTTTGCAAAAAGAGCATATATAAATTCTGCAAACACTTATGAAATGGATGTGTTTGTAATGGGAACCATATATGCTGGGTTTAATTACACAAAGGATTTTAGTAGTGATATTGCACCTGATACCAAGATATGCTCTCACGGAACTGTAACAGGAGTGCTATCTACAAACGGCTATATATACGCAATTGCTGATAACTTATACTCTCCAAACGAGAAAATAATGATATCTATTTGTGCTGATGATATGACTGATTATAATTTGATTTCAAAGCTTCTTTCGGGAAAGACTATATCATTTGCAGGAACATATACAAGCTGTGACGAAACAGGTGATGTTCACTCTATGAATTTGAGCCATATTGGTATTTTGCAGCCTGATGATATTATATTTCTTGATCATCATGAGATGATATATCCTGATGTTTCTAATCTTGAAGAAAAGCTAAAAGCCGAAGCAAAAGTTACTATATACTCTCCGTATAGTGCACCAAGTGTAGTATTCGGAAGTGAGGTTCAGTATTATCTAAGTCAAGGTTGGTATTTAGAACCGGTTACTATAATATATGACTATTACGGCAACAAGAGCATTATATACGAATACGAACTTAATTATTATTTAAGTCAAGGTTGGACAACCGAGCCGGTGCTGATAATATACGATTATCAGGGTAACCCAAGCCGAGTGCTTCAATCGGAAGTACCTTACTATATTAGTCAGGGGTGGTCGACGGTTCCACCTGTAAAACAAGCAACCATATCAAACACAACTTCTAACACATCAACAACATCAAATTCACCTAGTTCTTCTACGGTTTCGCAATCTGCAAGTTCAAGCGATAATGTTGAATACAACGGACGAAACGTATACAGAACGCCAAATGGAAAAAGATATCATTACAGTGCATCATGTGCAGGCAAAAATGCCAGTGCAATTTCACTTAGCCAAGCCATTTCAAGTGGGCTTACCGGATGCAACTCATGTGTAAATTAAAAAACAAAAAGCTTTCTCTAGGGCGCGTTCTCTTAAGGATAAAACGTCCAAAAACCATTGTTTTGTCGCATAACTTCGTTAAAACCACTTGAAATCCGCCAGGATGTCTTCGTGATTTTGCCTTGTTCTGCATCCAAAACAAAAGTCTTTTGGATGCAAAGCAGTTTTGAATGTTAGATTTTCATATTTAGACAAAGAACAAAAAGTCCACAATACTGACGTATTGTGGACTTTTTTGATGCAGTATAAATTGAAAATATAGTTTCAAAACCGATTAATCCCTAAGAGAACGCGCCCTATCGAGAAAGCTTTTTTATTTCAATTTACTTCCAGCTATATTCTGTATTTGCTATAGTATCTTTTATTCTTGCATCAAAGTTTTCATACATAAGCAAGTTTATTATATACTCCTTAACCGATACATCATTAAGTGTAAGGTAAGGAATCTTTTCCTCAAGCTTTATAATGTGATATCCGAACTGACTTTTTACAGGCTTGCTTATCTCACCAACCTCAAGAGAATAAGCTGCTGTTTCAAATTCTGTTACCATTTCGCCTTTTTTAAATGTATATCCATTAGGCGAATTTACAGCACCAGGATCTTCACCGTATTCCTTTATAAGCTTATCAAAATCTACGCCTGATTTTGCTTTTTTGTATACATCGTCTGCAAGTTTTTTTGCTTTTTTCATATCAGTTTCCGAAACTTCCTTACCATTTTCGTCTATTGTCTTTATAAGTATGTGTTTAGCGCGAAGTCCGTCATAAGCATAGTTTTCTTTATGTGCATCGTAATACTCCTGAAGCTGTGCATCAGTTGGATAGTATACTGCTGATATTGCACCCATTACATCGCCCCTTAAAAGATACAAGTAATAGAAATATCTGTATGTATTTTTGGTATAACCATTCTGTTCAAAAAGCTTATTCAGACCATCTTCTCCATACTGCTTTAAAGCACTGTTATACCATGAATCAAACTCAGCTGCATGCATATCATCCGAAGCAAGACCATGTTCTTTTGCAAATTTTTCAAGTGCTCTGTTTTTAAGAAGTTCTTCCTTTGCAGTAGCTAGTATATCGTCCTCTGCATATGTTTCATCTGTACTTATAGTCTTTATGTATGCGTCAAGCTCGCTTTGGTATATAGGCTCTCCGTCAAACTTTCCAATAACATCACCTGCAAACACGTTACTTCTGTTAACTGTATTTGGCACTTCACCTATATATGCCGAGCTTGTTGTTTCATCCCATGTAACTTCATATCCAAGCTTTTCTGCAATCTCTCTAAGCGGTGCAAAAGTTCTTCCGTTATATAGGAAGTTACTTTCCTCTACCTTATCTCCGTTTACATAGATAGTAACAAGGTTTTCGTCAACCTCTATGTTTTTCCTGATGGTGTCTGCCAGTACGGGTGCAGATACAACAAGTGCACCTGTGATGACACCTATTAAGAAAGTCTTAAAATTTTTCATTTGTATTCTCTCCTTTTCTTTGTATATTTCCAATGCCTTCCCTGTGCAGGGGAAGGTGGCATCCGCAGGATGACGGAAGGGTTGTAGAATTTACAATCCCCTCGCCACTACGTGGCCCTCTCCCCTTTACACAAGGGGAGATTTACCGCCATTGCGGTATCAATAAAATTACTTTTCTTCAAGTGTACCAAGGCTTGATTTTTTTAGATACTCGTTTATAAATCCGTCAATATCTCCGTCCATTACAGCTGTGATATTACCCATTTCAAAGCCTGTTCTGTGGTCTTTTACAAGGTTGTACGGATGGAACACGTAAGAACGAATCTGGCTACCCCAGGCAATGTCCTTTTGCACACCTTTAAGGTCTTCTATTTTTTCCTTGTGTTCGCGTTCCTTAATCTCAACGAGCTTTGATTTAAGCATCTTCATAGCGGTATCACGGTTTTTGTGCTGGCTTCGCTCTGTCTGGCACGCTACAACTACGCCTGTAGGAATATGTGTAATACGTATAGCCGAGTCGGTCTTGTTGATGTGCTGACCGCCCGCACCCGATGCTCTGAATGTGTCAACCTTTAAATCGTCAGGGTTAATGTCTATCTCAATATCGTCGTCTATTTCAGGCATAATTTCTGCCGATGCAAATGATGTATGACGTCTGCCTGATGCGTCAAAAGGTGAAATACGAACAAGTCTGTGTACACCCTTTTCGCTTCTTAGATAACCATACGCGTTAAGACCTGATATAAGGATAGTAACACTCTTAACACCCGCTTCATCACCAGGAAGATGGTCAAGAGTTTCCACTGCAAAGTTTCTTCTCTCAGCCCAACGGGTAAACATACGAAGAAGCATTTCTGTCCAGTCCTGAGCCTCTGTACCACCAGCACCTGCATGAAGTGTTAAGATAGCGTTATTTTTGTCATACGGACCTGATAGAAGTGTTTCAAGTGTCATATTGTCCACTGTTTCGCGAATGTTCTTAACTGTTTCTTTTATCTCAGGAAGATAGTCCATATCTTCGGCTTCGTTTGCCATATCGATAAGTACCAAGGTATCTTCATAAGACTCGTTTAATTTGTCATAATTTTCAATCTTGGATTTATACGACTTTGACTGTTGAAGTATTTTCTGACTGTTTTCCATATCGTCCCAAAATCCGTCAGCAAGTGTAAGCTTTTCAAGCTCTGCCACTTTTTCAATAGCACCTGCAATGTCAAGTGAATATTTAAGCTCCAATATGCCATCATGCATACTTGTCAGCTCAAGTTTTAATTCATCATATTCTAGCATTTATGTCATCCTTTCTGTAGGTGGTTTGTTAAAAATATATAAAACGTCTTAAACGTTGTCTATCATCGGTGTTTTTCTAGTTACTAAATTTTTCTTCGATAATTATTTTTTACGTCAGGGACGCCTTCAGCTGCGTCCCTTTTCGGAACGACACATTGGTCGTTCCCTACGCTACGATATCATTAACACTTCTGTGGTTTCGTGTCCGAGTGTCCCGGCCGGTAGGGGTCCGGGGCGAATCGGAACGCCCCGGCACTTTTCGGGCATTTTGGCGGTCAAAATTCCCCCGCCGGAGGCAAACTTAATACAATTTTAATTAAAATTGTTATCACTCATTTAATCCACAGCATTTTTTATATTTCTTTCCGCTTCCGCAAGGACAAGGTTCATTTCTGCCTATTTTAGCTTCTTTTCTTACTGTGGCAACTCTTTTTTTAGGCTCGCCATTGCCCTCTACCATCTGCACATTTGATGCTTTGTGCTCAGTATTTGTATTTACCCTTACTCTGAACATAAGCTTTATTACATCCTCGCCTATTGCTCCAAGCATTTCCTCGTACATATCAAAGCCTTCTTCTTTGTACTCGATAACCGGGTCACGCTGGCCATAAGCACGAAGGGTTATACCCTGTTTTAATCTGTCCATATTGTCTATGTGGTCCATCCATTTTGAATCAACCACCCTAAGAAGCATATATCTTTCCAGCTTACGCATTACATCTGTGCCAACTTCTTCTTCCTTTTTAGCATACATTTCGTGTGCCAAAGCCAAAAGTTCTTCTTTCAAAGATGCTTTTGTAAGAGTTTCCATTTTATCCTTAGTGTAATTTAGCATACCCTCAGGTACAAACACGCTTTCAAGATACTCCACAAGACCTTTTAAATTCCAATCGTCAGGAATATCTGTATTTCCGGTGTATGAATCAACTGTAGTTTCAATAAATTCATCCAGCATACGCATTATAGATGCACTGATGTCTTCGCCGTCAAGCACCTTTTTACGCTGCGAGTAAATGGTATTTCGCTGAACATTCATTACATCGTCATATTCAAGCACGTGCTTACGTATCTGGAAGTTTCTGCCTTCTACCTTCTTTTGTGCACTCTCTATAGCACCGGTAAGCATTTTATGTTCAATCGGTTCATCATCGGCAAGTCCAAGTGTATCTACTACCGCACGAATACGATCCGAACCAAAAAGTCGCATAAGCTCATCTTCAAGTGAAATGAAAAATCTCGATTCACCCATATCACCCTGACGTCCTGCACGTCCACGAAGCTGATTATCTATACGTCTTGATTCATGACGTTCTGTGCCTATTATATAAAGTCCGCCATTTGCAGCTACTTCATCGTGTTCAGATGCTATTTCATCTCTATATTTATCGCAAAGCTCGGTATATACCTTTCTCGCGTCTAAGATTTCCGCATCGTCTGTTTCAAAAAATCCTGTAGCATCGTTTATAAGCTCATCAGAATATCCTTTTTTCTTCATTTCCTTTTTAGCAAGGTAATCTGCGTTACCGCCAAGCATAATGTCAGTACCACGGCCTGCCATATTTGTAGCAATGGTTACCGCACCCTTCTTACCTGCCTGAGCGATGATTTCTGCTTCCTTCTCGTGGTATTTTGCGTTTAACACCTCGTGAGGAATACCGCGTTTTTTTAGCATTTTTGAAAGTATTTCCGAATTGTCTATGGTAATAGTACCCACAAGCACCGGCTGACCTTTACTGTGGCATTCTTCTATAAGGTCGCACACCGCATTGAATTTTGCAAGTGTAGTCTTATACACCACATCCGAGTGGTCCTTACGTATCATCTCTTTGTTTGTAGGGATAACTACAACGTCAAGAGAATATATTGACTGAAATTCAAGCTCCTCTGTCTGTGCAGTACCTGTCATACCTGAAAGCTTTGAGTAAAGTCTGAAGAAATTCTGGAATGTGATAGTAGCAAGTGTTTTGCTCTCGTGAGCTACTTCTACATTTTCCTTTGCCTCAATAGCCTGATGAAGTCCGTCTGAATAACGTCTGCCTATCATAAGTCGGCCTGTAAACTCGTCGACAATTATAACCTCTCCGTCTTTTACTACATAATCCTTATCGCGATGCATTATGCCATACGCCTTTATTGCCTGATTGATATGATGTGAAATTGTCATATTTTCAGGATCGGAAAGGTTTTCAAGTCCAAACGCCTGCTCGGCTTTTTTTACACCCGAAGCTGTAAGCGTAGCACTCTTTGCCTTTTCGTCTACTATATAATCCGCATCAACATCATCGTCAAGAGTTTTATTATCATTTTCCTTTATACGAAGGCATTTTAAGCTCTTTGCAAATCTGTCAGCTGTTTTATAAAGGTCAGTTGATTTATCGCCAACACCTGAGATAATAAGCGGTGTTCTCGCCTCGTCTATAAGTATTGAGTCAACCTCATCGACTACAACAAAGTTATGCCCCTTCGCCTGTGTAACCTGCGACTTATCTATCGCCATATTATCACGAAGGTAGTCAAAACCAAATTCGTTATTTGTACCATAAGTGATGTCTGCCATATACTGATTACGTCTTAATTCATTTGGTACATCGTGTGTGATAAGACCTACTGTAAGGCCCAAAAACTTATACACCTTACCCATAAGGTCTGAGTCACGCTTTGCAAGGTAATCATTTACAGTAACTACATGTACGCCCTTACCAGTAAGAGCGTTCAAATAACATGGGAGTGTAGCAACAAGTGTCTTACCCTCACCAGTTTTCATCTCGGCTATTCTGCCCTGATGAAGAACTATACCACCGATAAGCTGAACGTCAAAATGACGCATACCAAGTACACGTTTTGATGCTTCTCTCACCACTGCAAAAGCTTCCGGAAGTATATCATCAAGTGTCTCGCCATTTGAAAGTCTTTTCTTAAACTCATCTGTTTTTCCCTTTAGCTGAGTGTTTGTAAGCTTTGATATTTCATCTTCAAATGCATTTATTTTATCTACAATCGGCATTATTCTTTTAAGTTCTCTGTCGGAATATGTGCCAAATATTTTTTCAAAAAACCCCATTTCTGTACACCTCATAAATACAATTATTTCATCTTATAATTTAACTATTATATTATACCTTAAAACAAAAAAATAAACAACATTAATTTATAAATTTTACACATTCGTAACAAATACATCTTGAAAGTTTTAATATTTGCATATATAATAGTGTAAAAAGGAGTGATAATATGAAAAAGAAAATACTAATTACTATGTTGGCTGCTGTTTTGGTGATTTCTATAGCAGCATGCGGAAGTGATAAAGATAATACTAAAAATCCGGATGCTTCGGATATAAAGACTGAAAACGCAGCAAATGATGTTGCAAACGAAAATGATGCTAACGCAAACGCAGATGACAAAGCTTCTGCTGACGAAAACTTAGCTGACAAGAAAGCTGAAGTTACTGACAAGGAAACTGAAGTTAAAGAAGAAAAAGCAGCTGACGATAAGAGCAATGAAAACAAAAAGCCTGCCAAAACAAACATTTCGTACGATGAATTTGAAGATATATATAACGAGTACGAAAAAGAAACTGATGAAACAAAAAAACGTGAACAGCTTGACAAAATCCAGGCAATACTTGATGCTGTAAGTGAAAAGCAGTAATACATAACCAAAATTAATATAGCCTGCACTTGTTTTAATAAGTGCAGGCTATTTATTATGTTTTTAGCAAAAAAGCATAACAACATTGCTTATTTAAATTTAATTTTCAAAACTTTTACTTACAACATACTATTTACCTCATCTGCATATCTTTCCGCTTCCATTGCGTCCTTTGCGTAATGGTCGGCACCGATTGAATCGGCATACTCTTTGGTTAAAACTGCACCGCCTACTATCACCTTGCACCAAGGTGCTTTTTCACGCAAAAGCTTTATTGTTTCTTCCATAGCAGGTACTGTTGTTGTCATCAGTGCACTTAAACCAACAAGCGGTGCATTTGTTTCCACCGTCTTATTTACTATCACTTCTGGCGGAACGTCTTTTCCAAGGTCTACCACGTTAAAACCGTAATTTTCGAGAAGTAGTTTAACTATGTTTTTGCCTATATCGTGTATGTCACCGTGTACTGTTGCCAAAACGAATGTGCATTTGCCATCATTATTCCCGACAGGCATTGCCTCTTTTATGCACTCGAATGCACTCTTTGCCGCCTCTGCACTCATAAGCAGCTGAGGAAGATACACTTTCTTTTCCTCAAAGCCTTTTCCTACTATATCAAGTGCAGGGATAATGTCATCATTTACTATGTCAAGCGGTGCGTTTTCACTAAGCAACTCTTTTGTCACCTCGCCCGCCTTTTCCTTAAGCCCCTTTGAAATGGCATTTTTAAGAACTTCGTGTACATTGTCTATTTCTGTTTTAACCTCTTTTTTATCATCTGCGTGACCTTCCATAAATGCGATGTAGTCTGCGCAGTTTTCATCAAGTCCGTTTAACGCACGGTATGCGTGATAGGTTTTCATCATCGCGTCTGAATGTGGGTTCATTATCGCAGCTGATAGTCCCCTTTCAAGCGCAGTTGCGAAATATACGCTGTTTATCTCGTCGCGGTTTGGAAGCCCAAACGATACATTCGACACTCCAAGAGACGTGTGACACCCAAGTTCATTTTTTATAACATCCAGTGCACCAAGGGTTACCTTTGCCGCATCCTTGTCAGCACTTACCGCCATAGCAAGCGTGTCAAATACTATATCTTTTTTTTCTATGCCGTATTTTTCGGCAGTATTAAGTATCTTTTTCGCTATATCTACCCTGCCCTCTATCGTATCAGGTATGCCATTTTCATCAAGGGTAAGTGCTACCACTACACCGCCGTATTTTTTTACAAGCGGGAATATAGAGTGCATACTATCCTCTTTGCCGTTTACAGAGTTTATCATCGCCTTGCCGTTGTATAATCTTAGTGCCTTCTCCATAGCAGATGCGTTTGACGTGTCAATCTGCAGTGGCAGGTCTGTCACACTCTGTAGATTAAATACAGTATCCGAAAGCACCTTTTCTTCGTCAATATCAGGTATGCCCACGTTTACGTCAAGTATATGCACACCCTTTTCCTGCTGACGCAAGCCCTCTGTCAAAATATAACCCATATCGCCGTCAATAAGCGCCTGCTTAAATCGTTTCTTGCCTGTAGGGTTTATCCTCTCGCCTATCAGCACAGGACTATTTCCAAACTCAACTGCGTGAGTGTATGACGATACTACAGAAATGTCCTTTTGGGTTATGGCTTTTGGTGTCATACCGCTTGTCGCACCTACAAGCGCCTTTATATACTGGGGCGTAGTTCCACAGCATCCGCCAGAAATCCTAACACCTTTTTCTATCATTTTCTTAAGCTCTGTTGCAAATTCAACTGCATCCACGTCGTATATGGTTTCGCCGTTTTCTGACTTTGGAAGTCCTGCGTTTGGCTTCATTATAACGGGTACCGATGCACACGAAAGCATCTTGTCCGCAATCACCGAAAGCTCTCTTGGACCTAGCGAACAGTTAAGTCCTATCGCATCAGCGCCCATACCCTCAAGCATAGCTACCATTGCCTCGGGACTTGCACCTGTCATAAGCTTTCCATCCTCACCATAAGCGTTTGATACAAATACAGGTATGTCACAATTTTCCTTAGCCGCTAAAAGTGCTGCTTTTGTTTCGTAGGAATCATTCATAGTTTCTATAAATATAAGGTCAACGCCGTATTTTGCACCTATTTTCACAGTTTTAGAAAACACCTCTATCGCATCTTCAAAATCGAAATCGCCATAAGGTTTAAGTAGCTTTCCTGTAGGGCCGATATCAAGTGCGATAAACTTTTCCTGTGTACCCTTTGATGTATCACGGGAAATTTTAGCATTTTCTATAGCCGATGCTATAATGTTTTCAAGCTCATCATCGGAAAATTTAAGCGAGTTTGCACCAAATGTGTTGGTATTTACCACGTTTGAACCTGCATTGAAATAGTCGCGGTGAATTTTTTGTATTACATCCGCGTGTGTAATGTTCCATATTTCAGGATGCTCTCCGGGTTTTAGTCCACTCTTTTGCAGAAGAGTACCCATTCCACCGTCAAGGTATAGTATGTTATTTTTCAAATAATCTAGTATGTTCATATTTTGCTCCTTTTAAGGCTCATTTGTGCATAAAGACAGAGTGTTTTTCCAAGTAAAAACGGACAGGCGGACGGCAGACATGCGAACAATGCCATCGTATCGTAGGGAACGGATTTATCCGTTCAGTTTGCGGAATGCATAAATGCATTCCCTACAGATTACATCCAGTGTCTGCCACTGCACAAAACTATAACCACAGAAAAAGTAGCTTTGGTAGTTTTTATCTTGGGAATACACGCTGGCTTAAAACACACCGCGTATTTCATCCTCTATACTCGCAGGTCGCATTACCGCACAATGCACATTTATGCACTTCGCAGTGCAGTGTGTCCGATATGCCCACTATTGCGGTCACCGACTTTGATGGCGACATTATAAGGCTGTCTGTAAGGGTTAGTCCTATCTTTCTTGGGGCATCAAGCACCGAGAAAATCTCCCTTTGCATATCCAACGGAAAATCACCATACCCTGCCGAAAACCTTGGGCGAATATATTTTCCTCGTTTTTCTGCATCATTTTTCACTTGGTCACAAAATTCATCGCAAAGACTCTCTATCCTCTCTGCACCTATGCCCTGAAGTATAAATGCCTTTGCAGGTGACAAATGCATATACCTTTGCATCAGCCTGTCAAATTCTATGCCTATCGTCGCACCAAAAAGGACTATCTCACTGCATCCGCCAAGGTTTTTCATAAGCGCCTTGCTGTATGTCTTTGCAAAGCCAAGGTCCAACACATTTCCATCACATTTCAAAGGAAAATGCATATAACACACCTTGTACGTAAGCTTTGGTAAGCACTCGGACAGAAGTTCGTTTACAACGCCTTCGTCAGCACCTTTTGCATAGCGAAAGACTTCATTTTTATTTACGCTTATTTCGGGGTAGGTTTTTACAAATACCGTGCTCATAAGCTAAGTATGTACGATAAGTTCGCCTGAATTTTCTCTGCCACGTCAGGCTTGTTCATAGAATACACGTGCACGTTTTCAATGCCGTTTGCAAATAAATCTATTATCTGGTCAGTCGCATACGCTATGCCTGCCTGCTTCATCGCATTTGGGCTCGTGCCAAACCTGTCTACAATGCTCTTAAATCTCTGTGGCATAAACGACCCCGAAAGCTTTATTGCACGTTCCACCTGATTTGCATTGGTAATAGGCATAATGCCCGCCACAACGGGCACAGTTATACCCGCCTCGCGTATTTTGTATAGAAAATTGTATAAAAGGTTATTGTCAAAAAACATCTGTGTGGTTAAGAACTCACATCCGGCATCCACCTTTTCCTTAAGGTAACGTATGTCATCAGCCTGTTTTGCACTTTCAGGATGAATTTCAGGGTAACACGCACCGCCAATGCAAAAGTCCGCACCGCTCTCCTTAAGCTCGCGCACAAGGTCTATGGCATTTTTGTAATGCCAGTTGTCGCGAGAGTCGCCTTCCATTTCAGACGGAATATCACCACGAAGTGCAAGCACGTTTTGTATACCGGCATCCTTCATAGCCTGTATCCTCTCGGCAACTGTTTCCCTGGTCGACGATACGCATGTCAAATGTGCAAGACTTGTTACGCCGTAGTCTTTTTTGATATTTTTCGCCATATCAAGTGTGTACTTGCTCGTGCCACCGCCCGCGCCATAAGTTACACTCATAAATGCAGGGCGTAGCTTTGCTATCTCTTTAGTCGCATTCTTCACACTGTCAAATGCACTGTCCGTCTTTGGCGGAAACACCTCAAACGATAGCGATGGTTTTTTGTTATTTAGTATGTCGATAATTTTCATAAATGCACCTTCTTTCAGGTAAAATACCCCTTTATAACACAAAGGCTCCCCTGTGTAAGGGGAGCTGTCAGCTAGCTGACTGAGGGGTTGTTTTTGACAATCCTCCCGTCACACTGCGTGTGCCACCCTCCTTTGCTTAGAGGAGGGCTTTTGTATAGTTCATTACAACTTATTTCTTTGTATCTTACCGCTTACAGTTTTTGGCAGACTATCCTTAAATTCAACTATTCTAGGATATTTGTAAGGAGCAGTTTTCTCCTTAACATAAGTCTGTATCTCTTTCTTAAGCTCGTCAGAAGGAGTAGTTCCGTCAACAAGTACGATACTTGCCTTAACTATCTGACCTCTTACCTCGTCAGGAACAGCAGAAACACCGCACTCAAGCACATAAGGAAGCTCCATAATAACGCTTTCTATCTCAAATGGTCCTATTCTATAGCCCGATGATTTGATAACATCGTCAGCTCTGCCCACATACCAGTAGTAGCCGTCCTCGTCGCACCATGCAACATCGCCTGTGTGGTAATATCCGTCGTACCAAACCTCATCAGTCTTTTCCTTGTCACCGTAGTAGCCTGTAAATAGTCCGCAAGGCGCTCCATCTGCCACGCGGATACAAATTTCGCCCGATTCACTTGTCTTAACCTCTTCGCCATCAGAGTTTAAAAGCTTAACATCATAAATCGGTGCAGGCTTACCCATCGAGCCTATTTTGTGCGGCTTACCGATAAGGTTACCTATAATCATAGTGCTTTCTGTCTGTCCAAAACCTTCAAGAATCTGAAGACCTGTTACCTTTTCAAACTGCTTGTAAACCTCTGGGTTTAGCGCCTCGCCTGCGGTAGACATGTGTGTAACAGACGATAAGTCGTATTTTGAAATGTCCTGTTTTACAAGCATTCTGAGCATAGTCGGCGGTGCACAGAATGTAGTTATACCATATTTTGCAAACATAGGCAGAATGTCTGCCGCGTCAAATCTGTCAAAGTCATATACAAATGTAGCCGCTTCGCATAGCCACTGACCGTAAAGTTTTCCCCACATAGCCTTTGCCCAGCCTGTATCTGAAATAGTAAAGTGCAGTCCGTCAGGGTTTACATCGTGCCAGTATTTAGCAGTGTGAAAATGTCCTAAAGGATACTTGTGATTGTGAGTAGCAATCTTCGGATATCCCGATGTTCCCGATGTAAAGTACATAAGAAGTGTGTCATCACCGCAAGGCGACTCGTCTGTGCGGAAATAATGAGTGGAAAATCTCGCATATTCCTCGTCGAAGCTTCTCCAGCCATCTCTCTCGCCGTTGACGATAAGTTTGTTTACAAGTTGAGGGCATTTCTCTGCCGCAATGTCTATCTGATGTGCAGTATCGCCGTCAGCAGTACATATAACAGTGCTTACGCCCGCAGAGTTAAAGCGGTATTCAAAATCGTGCTCCTGAAGCTGATTTACCGCAGGAATAGCAATCGCACCTAGCTTATTTAAGCCCAGCATAGCGAACCAGAACTGATAATGACGTTTTAGCACAAGCATAACTCTGTCGCCCTTTTTGATGCCAAGCGATGCAAAGTAGTTTGCACACTGGTTTGATGCCTTTTTCATATCGGTAAATGTAAATCTTCTTTCGGTCTTGTCCTGTGCAATGTGCAGCATACAAAGCTTTTCAGGTTCACGGGCAGCTAACGCGTCAACTAAGTCAAATGCAAAGTTAAACTTGTCCTCATTTTTAAACTTAATGCTTACAGGTGTGCCATCTGCATCCTCTACTACATCTATAAATTTTTTGTAAATTCTCTCTTTTTCATCGCGGTGAACCTTACCAACGATGTTTTTCTTAATCATTTCCTTGCTTGAAAGGTCGGCAGACTCCGAGCCGTCACCCTTTAATACTATCGCATAAAAACGACAGTCCTTGCCATTTACAGCTATCATACCGTGCGGTGTGTCGGAATTATAATAAATGCTGTCGCCGGGGCCAAGCACCTCTTTGTGCTCGCCAACCTGCACCATTAAGTGACCTTCTATAACGATATCGCACTCCTGACCTTCGTGTGTAGTAAGCTCGATATCCTTGTTCTGTGCCTCTTCCTCATATACACTGTGTACAAAAAGTGGCTCTGCAATACGGTTTTTAAACGCATACGCAAGGTTGTAGTATGTCATACCGTGCGCATTGGCAATCTGCTGACCGCCACCTGCACGAGTAACAGTGTATGATTTAAGGTTAGGGCTGTAGCCCTCTATAATATCAGTAACGTTTACGCCAAGTGCCGATGCACAACGATAAATAAACGCAAAGTTCAAATCGCTCTCGCCATTTTCGCACTTTCTGTATTCTTCTGATGAAACGCCTGTATACTTTGCCATAGTTTCGTAAGAGAAGTTTTGAATCTCACGAAGCTCCTTTATACGAGCAGCCATTTCTTTGATTTTTAAGTCCAATCCCATCATTTTGTCCATAGTAAAATTCTCCTTTTTTACGGAACGGCACATAGGCACGTTCCCTACAATTTGGAACGCTCTCACTGTGTCGTTCCCTACTTTTTTCGGGACAAAAAAATCGTCCCAAAGATTTTAACCTTTGAGACGAGTGAAAATTCTTTTTTATAACACCCGCGGTACCACTCAAATTGCGAAAATATCCGCCTCTCTCAAGGTCCATCAACCCCTATGCCTTAACGCAGCAATCACGGGAAGGTTCTACTCGCAAAACGCACGGTGCATATCCTCATACACAGCACAACTTTCCTTGCTTTCTTCCTTCCGGCTCGGAAGCTACAAACACTAAAGCTCTCCCAATGGCTCGCACCAACCGCCAATTCTCTCCAAGGTCAAATCAATAGCGCACTCTTCGTCAACGCCTTTTTATATTAAATTCTATGTAATTTTACCACAGCTTGTGCGTTATGTCAAGTAGAAAGAACAAAAAATCTAATTAGTTTCACAATACTAGCAACCGAGCATAAAGACTAACAATGCATTTTGCTGCAAAACGGATAAATCCAATTCATACGAATTTAGCATTATTAACACTTCTGCGTTTCGGGTCCAGGGCGGAGCCTTGGTCGGGAGGGGTTTGGGGCGCTCCGAAACGCACCAAGGCTTTTTGGACTTTTGGCCCCAAAAGTCCCCGCCGGAGGCAAGAGAATAATAATATTACAAAGAACATTGACACTCTATTAATATAACATAGTTGTAGGGAACGACCTATGTGTCGTTCCGAACCGGAATGCATAAATGCATTCCCTACAACACACAAATGAAATATTGACTAACTTAAGTAAATATGATATATTTAAGGTGCGACTCGGTTTCTGACGAAACTATTTTAATTATAGTTTAATTAAGTTTAAAAAAGCACGTATTTTTTACCCTTTGGTAAAAATGCACGCTTCTTTTTAGCACGTGTTTTTTTAAACTGTCTAAACTGAGTCGCATCAGAGAGAAGCGATGTGTTTTTCGTGCGTGGCTTCGGCTACGCACTTTTTTTGATTTTTGAGGATAAATATGAATATAAAAAAAGATTTTTCGGTTCTGTATCGGAAGGAGCAAGCCCCTTCCCTACAATTTCACTGACATTTTTTGTGCAACTGTAGGGAACGGAATACATAAATGCATTCCCTACAACACACAAATGAAATATTGACTAACTTAAGTAAATATGATATATTTAAGGTGCGACATATCAATTTAATATATTTCTCAATAAGAATATTATTTTTGTGTAAAAATGTATTCTTCATTTTGTATTCTTATTGGGTGTAAAATTTGATATGTCGCAGTATCTACGAAGCAATACATTTTTCGTGCGTGGCTTCGCAAGAGGCTGCGCATTTTTTGATTTTAGGGGGTAAAAAATGAATATAAAAACCGAGCTTATAAAAAATGAAATTATTGATATAGTCACAAGAAACATCGACAACCTATGCATAGATGCCGATAAGATTGCGGACACAACCGCCACTAAAATGATTGATGAAATTCAAAAAGTGCTTATCAAATACGGTGCAGATTTTAACAATAAAAATTCCGATTTCGATATAGTAGAAGAAATTGTATGTATATTCGAAAAATACGGCATTGACACAGGTGCGTGCCACGATTTTGGATGATACACAAAAGGCATAGTGTGTTTCCGTGTAAAAACGGACAAGCTTCCTCGACGTCCCGAAAAGGCTCCCCTGTGTAAGGGGAGCTGTCATCGAAGATGACTGAGGGGTTGTAGATGCGTAGCATCGTCAGTGATTTTCCACCTTATCCATCGTTTGAATCCCTCCACCGCTAAAGCGGTCCCTGCCCCGGTCGCAATTATAAATTGCTCCCCACTTTGGCTAAAAATATGCCACTGGCATATTTTCTTAACGCGTCGTGCCCTTTAGACAAGGGAGGCTTTGGTCTCCTGCCCTAGTTGCAATTATAAATTGCTCCCCGCTTTAGCTAAAATATGCCCCGGCTATTTTCTTAACACGTCTCTCCACTCAAGGTGAAGGCTTTGCTTGAAAATATATACTTATATTTGCACAGATATACAAAAAAGGAACGTTTATAAACGTTCCTTTTTTGATTTACTTTTTATTTATGGTGTCTTATAAATCCAAGTGCCTTTGATATTTCCATTACGACAAACGGTACTAATATAAGTCCCAAGCCGATTAGGTATAGATGTGCAGGCAGCATTACAAGACCAAATATTTCCATTATCGGTGTAAACATTACAAGTGCCATAAGAACTACTGATATAAGTGCCGCTTTGTTAAGCGTTTTGTTTGTAAATACACCTATAGCAAACAGCGAATGTTCACTACGCATATTGTAGCTCTGTACTATCTGTGAAAGTGCAAGCACCATAAACGCAAGTGTCTGACCGCCCTCTAGTCCCTTAACATTTTCACCAAGCTTAAAGCCTATAAGTGTAAGTGCCGCAAACATACATCCCTGAAGCACCACTCTTATGCCAAGACCGTGTGCAAATATACCCTCGTCCTTTGGCTTTGGTTTTCTGTCCATTACATCTTTTTCTACCGCTTCCATACCAAGTGCTATTGCTGGAAGTGAGTCGGTAACAAGGTTTATCCAAAGTAGCTGCATTGATAGTAGTGGTGTTTTGTGCCATAAAAGCATTGCTGCAAATACTGTGATAACCTCACCGATGTTTGTACCAAGAAGGAAGCCTACAACCTTTTTGATATTGGCATATATTCCTCTACCCTCTCTTACGGCATCTACAATAGTAGCAAAGTTGTCATCGGTAAGTGTCATATCTGCTGCACCCTTGGCAACGTCTGTACCTGTAATACCCATAGCACAGCCAATATCAGCAGCTTTAAGTGCCGGAGCATCGTTTACGCCATCACCTGTCATTGATACTACCTGACCTTTTCTCTGCCAAGCTTTTACTATTCTTATCTTATTTTCAGGAGATACACGTGCATATACAGAAATGTTTTCTACTTTCTCGTCAAGCTCTCTGTCTGTCATAGCGTCAAGCTCTGCACCTGTGATAGCTTTGTCACCTTCTACAAGTATGCCAAGCTCTCTTGCGATGGCAGAAGCTGTTACTACGTGGTCACCGGTAATCATAACCGGCTTAATACCTGCTCTTCTGCAAAGTGCAACAGCATCCTTTGCTTCCGGACGAGGCGGGTCTATCATACCCACAAGTCCCATAAATGTAAGACCTGACTCAAGCTCGTCTGTAGTAGGGTTTTCAGGAACAGTATCTATTTCCTTATATCCTACTGCAAGCACTCTAAGTGCATTTTCACTCATTTTTTCTGTGATTGCCTTAGCTTTGTCTATGTCACCTGATATGCATCTGTCCGCCATAACGTCAAATGCACCTTTTACTATAACAATATTTTTCCCGTCTATGCTATTTACAGTAGACATCAGCTTTCTGTCCGAATCAAACGGGATTTCTGCAAGACGAGTGTACTTAGCATTTAGCTCATCTTTAGGAAATCCTGCCTTATGTGCCGCAAGCACAATAGCTGTTTCTGTAGGGTCGCCAAGGTGTTTTTCTTCGTTTTCCTCAAACACAACTGCTCCGTCGCAGCATAGTGTACCGTAGCAAAGCAGCTTCTTTATATCATCATCTGCTTCTTTTATATTCACTTCACTGTCAGCTCCGTCAACGTAAGCCTTTACAAGTGTCATACGGTTCTGAGTAAGTGTACCTGTCTTATCCGAGCATATTATAGACGCACTGCCAAGCGTTTCTACAGCAGGGAGTCTGCGGATAAGTGCATTTCTTTTAACCATTCTCTGCACACCGATAGAAAGGACTATTGTAACTATGGCAGGAAGTCCCTCAGGGATAGCCGATACCGCAAGAGATACCGATGTCATAAATATTTCCATTGCAGGAATTTTATTTGCTATACCCACTACAAATATTATCACACACGCAGCTATAGCAAGCACGCCAAGGTATTTACCAAGCTGTGCAAGCTTTTCCTGAAGCGGTGTCTGTGTTTCTGTTTCTGAATCAAGAAGGTTTGCTATCTTCCCCATTTCGGTGTCCATACCGGTAGCAGTAACCACAGCAGTAGCTGTACCATAAGTTACACTACAACCCGAAAATACCATATTACTTCTGTCGCCCAGCGGTGCACCCTCTTTTATCTCGGCGTTTGCATCCTTTTCCGACGGAACAGACTCACCGGTTAGGGCTGATTCTTCACTCTTTAAGCTTGCACTTGCAAGAAGGTAAGCATCTGCGGGGATAAAGTCACCTGCTTCAAGGTGAATGATATCACCGGGCACAAGGTCTGCCGCATCAATTATTTCCTCTTTGCCGTTACGTATTACTCTTGCATGAGGAGCGGACATATTTTTAAGTGCATCGAGTGCTTTTTCTGCCTTACTCTCCTGCAAAACGCCCATTACTGCGTTTAGGACTACTATAAGAAGTATAAGCACCGGCTCAAAAAATTCCTTTGGATTTTTTTCGATACACGCCACTACAAACGATACTGCTGCCGCAGCAAGAAGTATAAGAATCATCGCATCCTTAAACTGCTCAAAAAACCTCTCAAGATTTGTTTTTCTCTTTTTTTCCTTTAGCTTGTTAGGACCGTATTTTTCCATACGTTCCCTTGCCTGCTCGTTTGAAAGACCGCTTGTTTCGTTAGTGTTAAGCGTCTTTATAACATCTTCTTTTGACTGATTGTAAAAAATCATCAAAAAACCTCCTTTTGATTTATATGAATTTTTTTTATTTACACTTCTTTCAACGTTAACCTTTTCTTGATATAAAGCATTTAACATTCTTTTTTATATTATTCCCAAATAATAAAAAAGACGAGCCATTACCTGCTATGCAGATAAGTCTCGTCATTTTAAGCGAAAATTCACATCTAAGATGAAGCCAGGCTTGGATTATCACTCCAACATCCATGATTGTTGACTTCATCGCACATATTTTATGTGCCGACTACTCCCTTATTTCTATATATTTTACCATAAATTATTTGTAATTTCAATAACAATTTGAAATTTTTTCATTTGTACCATATCATTTGACAATATACGACATTATAAACTATAATTATATTATGCGAAAGGTGGAATGTATGTGAATAAAATATATAAATCAGCAGTAGCAGTCATAATTTCATTGACATTTACTATATCAGGTGCAATGGCTACTCCTTATACAATTATAAGCGACTGGGCAAGGGAAAGTGTCGAAACAGCTGACCGGGCAGGAATTATCCCGTCAGATGCAAATATACAAGATTATAAATCTCCCATCACAAGAGGACAAATAGCCAGCCTTATTTC
This sequence comes from Clostridia bacterium, assembly GCA_045540695.1. Classification (GTDB taxonomy): domain Bacteria; phylum Bacillota; class Clostridia; order UMGS1810; family UMGS1810; genus JAZQHR01. The sequence continues at coordinate 49,843 of JAZQHR010000076.1, forward strand.
AAATGCCTATACTAACATAACCGGAAATGCGGCTAATGGTGTCAATTCACCATTTAGCGACGTGCAAGGCAATCCTCACATAGCACTTGTGCATAGCCTTGGAATAATGAACGGCAGAGGAGACGGCATATTTGACCCTAGTGCAGTAACAACACGTCAGGAAATGGCAAAAATCATACTGACATTTCGTTCAGTGGCAAACGGAAAGAAGTTGGATATAAATAACAATTATAAGCTTAAATTCACCGATGAAAGCCTTATAAGCGACTGGGCAAAGCCGTATGTATCAAAGGCGGTAAATGACGGTATAATTAACGGCTATGACGACGGAACCTTTGGTCCAACACTTGCCGTTACCTGGGAGCAGGCTATTGCACTTATAGTTCGAAGCGTTAGCTTAAACGAGCAAGGCAACGCAATGAAAATCACCTGGAAAGGCAAACAAGGTGTTGACAACTATACAGTAAAAATAACCGAATGCAGAATGTCACGTTACGAGGGAGATATTCCGCCAAACGAACCTGTGATATATCAAACTTCAGGCAAAAGCTTAACATTCTATCCAAATCCAAAAAGAAAATATACTGTTGAGATTACCGGTGACGGATACTCGGATATACAGGAGCATTATATACCGGCAGTAGATATATCAGGATTGCAAAATGAGATAATTAAAACCGACCCAACCACCAAGGAAGAAGCAGACGCACTTATGACTACCGTTACCATACCGATATGGAAACTAGGTTCAAATGGTGAAAAATATTCATCTACAGTTACTATTACTGTGCATTATCTAATTGCAGACAAGGTAAAGGCGGTATTTGAAGAGATATACGCTGGCGATGAAAAATTTCCTATAAAGGATATAGGTGCATATAGCTGGCGTGGCGGACGAAGTGAACACAATTCAGGTACAGCTATTGACATTAACGCAAATGAAAACTATTGCATATACAATAACGGCACCACCATCGGCTCACACTGGAAGCCATACATTGACCCGTATTCCATCACTCCGTATGGCGATGTGATGAAGGCGTTTGAAAAATACGGATTTACATGGGGTGGCGACTCGTGGTCAAATCCTAAGGATTATATGCATTTTTCATATTTAGGAACATAATAAATATACGGAAGGAAAACGTGCCTTCCGTTTTTTATGGGTTATATAAAATATTGGAACATTATTGGTAATATTTTCGTCTAAAGGGCAAAGGAGGGATTTTAATGAAAAAGCTTATTACACTGGCGATTGCTATATGTATATTTTTTATTGGTTGCTCGCCCGATGGCACGGTTGGGGTAATTGGCGACACCGACAGTCCTACGCCTATATATTCAGGAGATGGCGAAAATCATATAAAGAAACCTGTAAGGCTTATTATGGTAGATGGCGATATATATTATGACACGGGAAAAGTAAGTGATATAACCCCAAGGTGCGGAACACTTGACGGCAAACTTACAAAAACGGTAAATGAATTTGAAATCCCCCGTGATAATAACGAATGTAATTTTGACGCAGACAACGAATATTTCGGCTATCAGTCAGCTACATCTATTACAAAGGAAGTGCCGATAAACGGCGAATGGGTGATATTTAAAATGCTTCCAAAGCTTATTGACAGTGAATACAAATATTGCTTCTATATGAAGGGCAGAATGCCAAATGCTCAAAAGGATACAGAATTGATAGTTCGTACAAACGATTATGATTTGACATTTTTGGATGTGACAAAGTCTGTTTTCAGTTCTAATTCAAATGACCGCATAGATGCGGTAGTAGAATGGCTGTATAATGAAGATAACTGGGGTATTACACTATCTGCGGTAAATATCACACCAACATCTGCAAGATTATTTTGCGAGCAGTTTGGCGGAAATCCCAAGGGTGATTTACAAACAGGTTCGTGGTTTGTAATAGAGAAAAATGTTGACGGAAATTGGAACGAAGTTCCATACATAAACCCTAACGAAAACTACGCATGGACAAGCGAAGCATGGATAATTCCTAAAAACGAAAGACTAGCCTGGGATACAAACTGGGAATATTTGTACGGCGAGCTTTCGCCGGGGCATTACAGAATAGGCAAGAAAGTAAACGATATGATATCTCCCGGTGATTTTAACACAAAAATATATTACTCAGAATTTAACATAGAATAATTAACAGAGGCTGTTTCAATAATCAGATAATCCAAATAATTATACAATATAAACCATAGGGAGTGAATTTATCCACTTGGCTAAGTGCATAAATGCGTTCCATACAAAAATTATTGTTGATTTTATTCGTATTTTATGATTATTGAAACAGCCTCTTTTTTACTCGTTACATTATTTAACTGTTGGTGCTTTTACCTTATTTATAAGTGCCTGATAATTATCATACAAATCTTTTATCACAAGGTCACGCGAACGGGTAAATACTCTTGGCTGACCTGAACCTATCTCATACATCCATGGTCCTTCATAGCCTGCATCCTCAAGAGCAGTTACTATGCCTACCCAATCGTTTTTACCTTCATACGGAAGCCAATGCTTTTCATCTACAAAATCATAATCCGACACATGAAGTGTAATTATCTTACTTCCAAGCTTTTTTATAAACTCCACATTATCATCAAAAAGCAAATGATTTGTATCAAAGCATATTTTAAGTCTGTCATCATCTTCTACAAGTTGTGTCATTTCATCTATTCCGTTACCTATGCAGCTTCTTGGAATATCCTCTACAGCAAGAACTATTCCAAATTTTTCAGCCTCATCAGCAAGACGCGAAAGCGAATCTTTTGCACATTTTAGCTTTTCCACACGCTCGTTATCGGCATTTGGCTCACCGCTTGGATGGATAACCATTTTGTCTATTCCCGCTTCAGCCATCTGGTGAAGGTAATCTGTATGTAAAGCAATAGTTTTTTCTCTTAAATCCTTATCAAGACTAGCTATATCATTTTCTTCAAAAGGTCCATATGGTGTGTGAAATGACCAAAGGTCTATGCCGGTATTGTCAGCAAATTTTCTGTATTTTTTCAAATCTGGCTGCCATATCATACCATGTGTCAGCTCAATACAATCCACGCCACCTTTTTTTGCTGTTTCAAAGTCTTTCTCACAAATAACCTCAGCATCACCCAAAAACCATGATGATGTACCAAGCTTCCAATCTGTAGCTTTCATATTAAACACTTCCTTTTTATATATAAATGAAAACCTTTATACATTTTCATTTTAAAACGACACACAGGTCGTTCCCTGCAATATGTGTATAGTTAATAATGTGGACCATCCAATTAGACAATCCACATTATTATAATCTTTAAATAATTAACCTTCGTATGCTTCTTTATCGCATATAATCACAACATCATTATGTAGCTTTAATAGTGTTGCAGGATTTGAAGTAGTAATCTTATCATCCAAAAGCTTTTTAACTACTTCGTGTTTGCCTTTACCTGATGCCAAAAGCATAATCTTTTTAGCCTTCATTATAGAAGCCATACCCATAGTTAGAGCCTTTGTAGGCACATCGTCAATACTTGCGAAAAATCTTGAGTTTGCCTGTATAGTGCTCTGAGTTAGTCCAGTTACGTGAGTACCTGCTACAAGCTCTGCGTCTGGCTCGTTAAATGCTATATGTCCGTTGTTACCTATGCCAAGCACCTGAATATCAGCTCCGCCAAGGGCATCAATCATAGCATCGTACTCTTTGCACTCTTTTTCAACGTCTTTTGCTTCGCCGTTTGGAACGAAGGTTCTAGACTTGTCAATGTTTATATGGTTAAATAGATTTTCATTCATAAAATATCTGTAGCTCTGGTCGTTATCAGGGCTTATTGGATAATACTCGTCAAGGTTGTAAGAAGTTACATTTGAAAAATCCAGCTCACCCGCTTTGCATTTTTCACTAAGAATTTTATACATTCCTACCGGTGTAGAGCCTGTTGCAAGACCAAGTATAGCATTTGGCTTTAATGTAACCAAACCTTCGATAAGCTTTGCAGCTGCTTTTGACATTTCATCATAATTTTCACATACTATTACTCTCATTTTTGTTCCTCCAATTTAATATTTGCAAAAATTTTTTTATTGTATGGACCGTCATTCTCGGAGGTCCACAAATGCTACTTTTATTTTAATGCTATATAAAAAGCTCCCACCTCATAGGTAAGAGCTTTAAAGTGAGTCCATCTCACCTGCAAATACAATTATTTAACGTATTTCTTAACAGCTTCAGCCATTTCGTCCATCTTCTGTTCCATATCGTAAACAAGCTTAAGCTGAGTTCTTGTTCTGTGAAGGTTGTGATCAGGTTTGTGAATTTTAAAATATGTGTCTCCTTCAAGGTAGTCAGTCAAAAATCTAACACCACATTCAAAAGTTAGAAGCTTTGCTGCAAATGGAAGAAGTTCTATTTCCTTTTCGGTAAGAACATCAGCAAGTTCTTCCATATAACCCTTAGTGTATATATCGAAAAGTTCCATCTTCATATATACCTTAGACAAATCTTCTTCATCCTCAGTAGCTGAGCTTGCACCAAATCTTATTGAATCACCAAAGTCATAAAGTAGTGAACCTGGCATAACTGTGTCAAGGTCGATTACGCATACGCCTTCGTCAGTTTTTTCGTCAAGCATAACGTTGTTAAGCTTAGTATCGTTGTGAGTAACTCTTACAGGTACACTGCCGTCTTTCATAGCGTCAAGAATTACACTACAATCTTTTTCACGCTCAAGTACGAAATTAATCTCATCCTGAACATCTTTAGCTCTGCCCATTTTATCTTCAGCAAGTGCTTTTTTAAAGTTTTCAAATCTGTTTTGAGTATCGTGGAAACGCGGAATAGTTTCAAAAAGCTCTTCTGCAGGAAAATCTGCTAATAGTCTCTGGAATTTACCAAAAGCCTTTGCAGACTGATAAAACTGGTTTGGATTTTCAGGCATATCATAACTTACAGCATGAGTGATGAAGTTATACATCCTGAAATAGTCGCCATCCTCAGTTTTGTAGTATGGCTTTCCATCAAGAGTCTTTATAACTGAAAGGGTTTCTCTCTTTGTATTACCGCCATAAGCTCTTATTTTATTTTTAAGATGCTCAGTAACCTTTTCGATGTTTTCCATAACCTTTTCAGGATTTTTGAAAACGTTATTGTTAATTCTCTGTAAGATAAAACCATTTTCGGTAGCAGCAATATATGTATCATTAATATGACCGTTACCATACGGCTCGATAGTTTCGATAATATCGAACTTAGCCAAAATTTCTTTTAAATTATATCCCATTATACAATCCCTCTTTATGAAATATTTCGAATGCTGCTTTAACATATGGTGTGTCCTCCTTATATGTAACCCCGTACCACTTGTCATTAGTCGGAAGAACTGCTACTTTTTCGCCTTTCTCTTTAATTAGTGAGTCTACTACGCCAGGTAGGAAGAACTCGTCTTTTAATGGATTTGACAAATTCTTTAAAAATGTGTCAAATTTATCTTCTATTACATTAAATATGTCAGGGTTAAATCCCCACATATTCATAGACGCCATTGTACCCATTGGAAATTCGTTTTCAAAAGGAATAGCTGTGTGTTCAACAACAGACTTTAGATATCCATCAACAACGTCGCAAATACCTCTTGAAACGGTACCACTTTCCGAAAGTGTATTTTTAAGCTCAAAGCCAACCATACAGGTTTTAGCTTCAGCCTTTAGGTAATCAGCAAGAACCTTGTACGATTTCTGACCATAATAGTCATCGGCGTTTATAACACCAAATGGTTCTTTTACTACATCTCTTGCCGCTCTAACAGCATGAGCTGTACCCCAAGGTTTTGTTCTTCCGTCAGGAAGTGTAAAACCTTCCGGCAAATCATTTAAATCCTGAAAAGCATACTCAACGTCAATTTTCTTTTCAATACGTTTTCCGATAGCCTCTCTGAAATCTTTTTCAATATCTTTTCTAATAACAAATACGGCTTTGTTAAATCCTGCTTTTACCGCATCATAAATCGAATAATCAAGTATAATCTCACCGTTTGGACCAAGCGGAGCAATCTGCTTAATACCTCCAAATCTTGAACCCATACCGGCAGCCATTATAAGTAATGTAGTGTTCATCGTATGTCCTCCCCTGTATAATATATGCAGTATATCACAAAAAGTACTATATCTAGTGTTAACGTTCTAACACTTATATGCACACAAAAACGATTACGTCTTCATCCTTCTTATTAAAAAATCCAACGTAACCAAATTCACAAATGCTTGACTATTATTCCTTTTTCCTATATAATATAGTATAAACCACCAATTAAGTAATGACAATACGATTTTGGCTACTTTTTACAATATTTATTTTTTACAAAAAAGTAACCAATTTAACCAATCCAAAGTTTTTTTGCAGAAAAATTGTAAAAAAGCCCTTTAGAGGAGAGACCTATGAAATTCAAAAAATATCTATTTAAAAATGTATTAACTGTAAACTACCTTGTAACTGCCTTTGAATTTGAATTTGAAAAAGATTATCAGTTTCATGGAGAAAGACATGACTTTTGGGAGATAGTATACGTAAAATCAGGAAAGGTTGGTATTACCGCTGAAGAAAAAGTACTTACACTTCCTGAAGGCAGTATGATATTCCATAAACCAAACGAATTTCACAAAATATGGTCATGTGGCGATACAAAGCCGTCAGGCATAGTAATGACATTTGACATTGAAGGAAAAGGTGCATTTTCATTTGAGGGAATGGTGAAAAAGCTAAATGCAACTGAAAAGAAGCTTTTAGCAGAGATAATGCAACACGTGAATAATTTGTTCGAGCAATTTGTGATTGACGAAGACCACACCGAATATAAAGAACGTAGCAACACACCATACGGCGAACATCAGCTTATAAAAAATATGCTGGAAAACTTCCTTATAAATGTATACACCAGCTCGGACAAGTCTGAGCCTAAGCTTTTGGAAAATTCAAAATCGGCAATCATGTACAATGAAGCGGTTAAATTTCTTGAAAAAAACCTATACAACGATATCTGCGTAGAAGATATATGTAATGGCATAGGTGTTAGCCGCTCAAACCTTAAAAAGCTGTTTAAAAAGTATGCGGGTATGGGTGTAATGAAATACTATATGATAATGAAGGTTGACCGTGCATGCAGAATGCTTGAAAGTAAAATGAGTGTATCTGACGTTTCAGACGCATTGGCATTTTCGTCACAGTATTATTTCTCGTCAGCGTTTAAACGTGAAAAAGGCATCTCGCCTATGCAGTACAAGAAAAAATATCAAAAACATATAAAACAAGCATAAATATATTAAAGGAACGATTTGCCCAAATCGTTCCTTTTTGTTTTATGCTACTGTAAAGCCTCCCCTGTGCAAGGGGAGGTGGGTTTGCGAAAGCAAACCCGGAGGGGTTGTAAAAACTAAAACGACAATCCTCCCGTCACGCTTTGCGTGCCACCCTCCTTTACACAAGGATGGCTTTAGTGATTGCGATTACTATCTCATCACCCATGCATCTTTACCTGTAAATACACTTTTTCTCTTTTCAGTTATCTCGCATCCGTCCACAAATACCTTGCCGTCTTTCATCTCAAGTAAATGTTCTGTATTCATAAACGTAAGCTTCACCTTAACGTTTTCCATCCCCTGAGGCAAACAAGGCGAAATCTCCACGCCATCAAGAGTAGGAGCTATTCCAAGCATCCATTCATATACTCCGCGCATCGCCATAGCTACACTACCTGTAAGAAAGCACATAAGTCCTCTGTGGTTAAACTCAGGAAGCTCCTGCCAGCAGTTCACTATAGCATAAGGCGGTGTAAAAGCTAGTCCTGTCGGGTGTTTTGAAGTATCATACGGCATTATCCATTTCAATGTGTCAAATAGTTTATCTCCCTCATTGGCAACTGAAAGTGCCCTCGCGAAAAATCCTTGCGAACCATGATTGTACACATTTCCATTTTCACCAAAACAAGGAGGAACATCACCCGATGCTATTCTTCCTACCTTTTCGATAGGCTTGTCGCCAAGGTACGGCCAGAATAGTCTGTAGCCTTTGTCACATTTTAAATTCATTGCCGCGTCAAATATCGCAGGATATTTGCATTCGTCAGCTACACCCGAAATAATAGCATAGTAGTTTGACACACCATATACTCTTTCCTCGCCATCAGGATCACAGTCAGAGAATATCCATTCACCATTATCGGTAAACACACCATTGTAAAAACCTTTTTTATTATATGCGTGTTTATTTATGTTTTCTTTAAGCTTGTCAGCTGCCGCTTTATATTTTGATACATCTGCATTTTTGTTAAGCATAGTAAGAATGTCAGAAATATACACCATACTCATAACCGTCTGTGCGCTTACAGTAACCGACTCTCCTCTGCCAAGAAGTCCTGCAGTATTTACTGCATCAAGCCAGTCACCACCACGAATTTTGCAAAGTCCATGCTCACCAATGTTTTCTTCTGCAATGTAATATTCTGCCGCAGTTATAAGATGCTCAAGTGCACTTGATTTAACATCCCTATCAAGCCATTCTATCTGCTCATTTAATATATCGTAGTCTTTTGTATGAGCAAGATATTTCCATACAAACTCTATAAAGAATGCTCCACCATCAACGTGAGTACGAAGGTCGTGTTTGCCATGCTTGCCCCTTGCAGAATACTGACGCGGAAACCATCCATCACTTCTCTGGCATTCCATCATAGTAAGTATAATATCACGAGGATTTTTTGTGTCTGTGTAAAGAAGTGCCGCATAGTCCTGTGCCGAATCACGCGAGCCTCTCATACCGGTAGGCCAACCTCTGTCAAGTGATGCCACCCAGCTCATTTGCATAGGAAGCCAGTAGTTTACATATTCATCAAACTCTGTATCTCCTGTTTCTATACGATTTTTTGAAAACAGCTCATCAAATTCAGCTTTTCTCTCATTTCTTTTTGCGTCAAAGTAATCCTTATCAAAATACTTTTCTAAGTCCTCAACATTACAAAGTCCAAGCACCTGATTGAGCTCTTTTTCATTGCCTGCATCAAGCTCCCATGTATAATCGCATGCATATACAGGCGGATAACCATATATGCGAGCATCATTTGTGTAAACTCTCTGCGGATTTACAGTGTCACCATATCCAATATACTTTTCAAGGCTTAGTTCATATCTTTTTAATGAGTCTATTTCCGATATAAAGTTAACTACTCGTCTTTTCTCCGAAAGCGCATCCGCACTAAGAAGCTTTGACGAAAATATCATCGCATCTTTCATTTCCGCACTAGAATCAAGGTACCATTCATACTTATCCCATGGTGCCATAGATGCCTCATTAAGATATGGCACAAGGTGTGGTTGAATGTTTAAAGTCATCTTTTTGTCAGATATGTTTTTTATGCTAAACCTCATAGCAACAATTGTGCCTTTTTTCGGAATGATAAATTCAGTAGTCACTCTTAGTCCGTTATATTCATACGAGTATATAGCACACTGTGGCAAATACTGTATCTTAACATTTTCAGGCTCTTTGTCAACGCTAAATGTGTTTGGTCTGAAAAAGTTTGTAAATTTCCCATCAAAGCTATTTGATGATATACCAACACTCCAAGGCGAGTATTTCTGGTGTTGTTCTCGTTTAAAAAGCATAATGTCACCCGGTGGGTGTGCCTGTGCATATACAGGGCCATGCTGGTCCACTTTTAATAAAATGTCCCTGTTTTCATATATGTATTCCCACGATGCAGGAAGGTTTAACGTGTTAATCTCATACCCGGCGGTATTTTTTATGAAATTTCCGTACATAGTTTTTCCTCCAATAATTGATTTATAATGAATGGCTTCCACTCAAATGTGAAGGTTTTTATATCGTAGGGAACGGATTTATCCGTTCTGTTTGTTTCAGGACGTGGGATATATCCCTCCACCGCAAGCGGTCCCCCTCCCTTTAGGCAAGGGAGGCAACCGTCCACTGCAGGTTGGACGATATTCATCCGTAGGGAACGACCTATGTGTCGTTCCGCATACAACCCCTCAGTCAGCTATGCTGACTGCTCCCCATACACAGGGGAGCCTTTCGACAGGAGCAAGCCCCTGACCTACAAGTGCATAAATTTAAAAGTACTGTAGGGAACGGATTTATCCGTTCCGATATTTTGTGTGCATATCTGCAGAATACATAAATGCATTCCCTACGCTTATTATAGCATAGGTTTTAGTTAAATTGACATTCTAAAAATATGCAAAAACATTATAAAAATATGCATTTTTATATTCGGCCTGTCGAGGACCCAGCCCCCACGATATACAAATAAAGCCTTCCTCTGATGAGAAAGGTGGCAACCTATGGTTGACGGAAGGAGAGAATGGGTTTCCTGTTTTAGTGATTTTCTCATTTTTCTCTACCTCAATCACTTGCGTGACAACTCCCTCGTCAGATGGAACCTTTCGGCAGGAGCAAGTCTTTCGTCAGGAGCAAGCCCCTGCCCTACTGTATACAAACAAAAAAGGCACACACTTTTTTAAGTGTATGCCATTATTTTTAGTTGCCGAAGACATCAATTGGGGAAGAGATTACTTTTTTTAAATATAAAATGTTATAAGTTATAAAATATAAACAAAAAAGGTGACGTCATCGGCTTTATATACTACCGATTCGGCGGCGTGGTGTTCCGCCGAACCGATTAGTAAACTTAATTATTATCTTAATTCCAATCCATCTATATCTCTTCGTTTTTTGTTATTAGTCTAAAGTGAATGGTGCAAGTACAGGAACTAGACCTTCTAGACTATCCCATACAAACACTTTGATTTCTACCTTAGAAGCTGTGCTTGCAGTTGTGTCGAATAGAGCAACTGGACCAGCGTTTACAGCATCTACATCGTAGAAGTTGATGTCTGTCATCTTGCCGTCTTCGTATAGAGCAGCGATGAAGTCAGGAGCCTGACCAAGCATAGTTACAGGGAAGTCGGAGGCCAAGCGGTCT
>JAZQHR010000077.1:0-15539 GCA_045540695.1 Clostridia bacterium
ATCGGCAACAGCTTTATAAGCTTCAGCATTAAAAGCTGTGCAGTTTCTGTGTCCTGCGCTCCTGTAGGCTGTGTAGGCTGTGCCGAAATCAGCTTTGGATGGATGCAGCGCACCACCGCGTTTTTCCATACGGGTAACAAATTCATCAAAAAAACCGCGTATGAGCTGAACCTCTCCGTCAACATCATAAGACGTCATAAAAGGTCCTACAAGACCTGCTGTTGCAGTACCGCCAAGGTAACCGTTTGCTTCTGCAAGAATTGTTTTTGCGCCGTGGCGTGCACTGCATACAGCCGCCGCAAGTCCGGCACATCCACCACCCAAAACCATTACATCACATTCAAGCTCTTTTTTTACATCAAGAATTATTTTGCTCATATCTTCACCTCATGATTGATGGCAGTTATTAGTTTTTGAACTCTTCAATTTTCGATATCATCATTTTGCCGACCTTACACATAAAGATTGCCGCTTCTTTTTTAATTTCAAGCGGAAACTCTCTCAAAAACGGATCGGCTTCATAAGTAAACTCACCGTCATAACCGATTTCAGCAAGCGCTTCCAAGGTTTCATCCCAGTTTATAAGCCCGAGATACGGCAGAGCATGGGAGTCGTTCACATAGTCATTATCATGGACATGAAGTGCCTTGATGCGTTCTTTTCCAAGAACACGGATGGCACGTTGGGGTTCATCATCTGTAAGTGTGCAATGACCAAGATCCAGACATCCCACAAACCATTCTGAATCAAGTGCATCAAGATACCTTACAAAATCCTCCGGAGTGCCGCATGCACTTGCTGCTATGTGTTTCCGTTTTGTATAAGTTTTCCACATATTTTCAAGTGCAACTTTAATATTGAACTTTTGGCAATACGGAAGAAGACGGTTATAGAAATCCATGTTAAGTGCAAACTCATCTGTACCATCAGGGAAACCGTGTATGGGATGAACTACTATGATACCCGCACCAAGAAGTGATGCACATTCCATACTGCGTACTATTTTATCAAACATCTTTTTATTGAACTCTTCGTCGTCATATTTGGCAGACGGAAAAGGGGCATGAGCCTGATTGCACACAATGCCTGCTTCATCAGCTGTTTTTTTGAGTCTGAGCATATATTCACGGTAGGCATCGGTATTGCGACACATAAGGTTTAGATGCAAACCTCTTTAACCATAATAATTGAACACCGTAATCCATCCGTCTTTTGTTCCGAGTATTGTCCCTTTTTTACAAACTTCAACCGTTTCAAATTCTTGCAACAGCAGAATCTTATTCAAAATCAAGCAGTTCCGAAAAATTATATATGTAATAATCTGCTATGTTTTTTATATCGCAAGCATACTCCTCAGACGATGAATCATATACACCGCACACACTCATCCCTGCCTGTTTTGCAGTTTTATCGGCAGTATAATTATCATCAAGGAAAAGTATATCTTCTACGGATTTTCCAATTTTTTCTGCAGCCAATTTATATATATTCAGATCTGCTTTAGTTGTATTAAAATCATCACACGACCAAACATTTGTGAAAATATCATATATCCCCAATCTCTTAAGGCAACTATCGAGCATTGAATGAGGACTGGCCGTTAAAATATTAAGGTCAGCGCCGTTTTCCTTTAATTTTTTCAAAACGCTAATTACATTTTGCTTTGCCTCAATGTGATACTTGTATTCTTCCAAAGCGTATGAATTCATAATGTAAACAATCTCTTCCCTGCTTTTATCAAGCCCAAGCTTTATAAAATATTCAGCTGTGCCTTTATAACCTAAAGGCGTAATTATTTTCACAATATCATCACTGTAAGATATTGCATTTTCGTCAAGTATTCTAAGCATTACCGAAACAAATGTCGGCATTGAATCAACTAATGTTCCGTCAAAATCAAATAAATATGTCGTATACTTCATTTTCTTCACCATCTAAAACTAAATTGTTTTATTCAAACAAATCGTCAACAAAATATGCATTTGTATAAGCATGTTTTCCGGTTGCATCTGTTATTGTAACTCTTACATAAATGTCTTCAGGTTTAACTTCAAACTCGGCTATATTCAAAAGCATACTGTCACAAGCTTCTATTTTTTTTGCTCTTCGAACACCTGTGTTGAATCTGATGCTTTTTACACCTGAACACTCAATATGCAGCCTACCATCTTCAATCCACAGACTATGAATTTCTGGTCCCTGTGATGCATAAAAGTTTCCGGCAATCATAGCATCTGTAATAGCCTTATATTCAAGTTTCTCCGCTTTAATCATGGTGAAACCGCCAAAGCAAGCTTCTTTACTGTGTGTATCATCCGTAGCTACACAATATATGCGTTTTCCATTTGCGAGCATATCGTCATAATCTTTTTCGTTATATTCAAAATAACCTAACACTTCACACTCAGAATTAAAAACTTCCATTGCGTGCATAAAATTATATTTGTTATAATCATTATGTCCTTCCCGCGACCACGTGGGGTGGTTATATGTAACAAAAAATCCATTGTCACGAGCCTTTTTCATTATATTGTTAATGCATTCGCCGGTATACTCTCTTTCGTAATCAGGTTCATTTTCGTCATGTTTAACCTGACTTACATAGTTAGCTGTGTTTCCCGGCAAATACTTAGAACGGTGAAAACAAATCTGTTTAACATTATCAGGTTCTAAAGCAATCAAGCACATATGACAGGTTTTTGAACCCAGCTTTTTGGGGTAATGCTCATTTATTTCCATCTCATAAGCATTTAACGGCAGAAATTTTTCATCTGCAAGCTCAGGATGCGGAATCAAAACATCATGGTCAGTAAAAGCTACCACAGAGTATCCGCTTGATGTATATACTTCCTTTATTTCTTCAGGTGTCATTTTACCATCCGAAATTGTTGTATGACAGTGTAGGTTTGCTTTAAAAAACTGTCCGGTTTGAGGTAATAAATATTTTTTCATAATAATTTCTCCTTTACTTATAAGTTTATATAATATATTTTTTATCTAATCAAAATCAGTTGAATACCGCCGTTTTGCTACGCCTTGCGGTCAGTATACCTTTTACATCTATATAAAAATACTTTTGTTCAATTTTAAAAGCAGCATATTCCTGCATAAACACTGAAAAATCTCGATTGCATCTAAATCTTACTCTTTGTGATAGTTCGTATCAAGACAGGATTAAACAATCACTTTACAATACAAATGTTACATCATATTTGTACAAAAAAATTATCCCATAATTTATATATCTCATTTTAACATTCTTACTTTCAAAATTCAACACGTTACAAGAATTTTTATCCGATTAAAGCATTTCGCAACAAAAAAATTAAAACCCGATTGTTTATCGGGTTTTAAAATCATTTAACGCTTTCGATATATTCTTCTAATATAAGTGCTGCGTCATACACGTATTCTGCACAAGGTCGGCGTTCATAGTACTGTTTTGTACGCTCTGAAGGTGTTGGATTGTCCTTACCTTCCGCAAGGCCTAAAAGGTCGCGACACACTATATATCCGTTCTTATCGGAAAACTTCTTTGCAAGGTTCTGGATAAGCTCATAATGCTTTGCCTTTGCTTTGTTATCGCTCGTATCAGTATATCCGTACATAGCACCTACCACCATAAACATACCGCTTACAGCGCCGCACACCTCACGAAGTCTGCCCATTCCACCGCCAAACGATGACGAAAGCTTGATAGCAGTTTCAAAGTCCAAGCCCATTTTATCGTGAAACGCACCTACCACCGCCTGCGAGCAGTTATAACCTTCTAAAAAAAGCGATTTAGCTTTATCAGCATAAACTCCCATTATTTCATCATTCCTTCAAATATGTCATTCATATCGTCAAGCCAATTGCCTTCAAATAGCTCTATGCTTCCCGCATCACAAGCTGCTGCAAGCTTTGGCTGAACAGGAATCTTACCTATTACCTTAAGTCCGTGCTTATCGGCAACTTCTTCTATATGGCTGTCACCAAATATCTTAATCTCTTTGCCACAGTCAGGACACTCTACATAGCTCATATTTTCAACAAGTCCAAGTATAGGAATATTCATCATCTGTGCCATTCTTACAGCCTTTTCAACTATCATAGAAACAAGCTCCTGCGGTGATGCCACTATAACTATACCATCAACCGGAATAGATTGAAATACTGTTAGTGGTACGTCGCCTGTTCCGGGAGGCATATCTATAAACATAAAGTCGATATCCTTCCATACTACGTCAGTCCAGAACTGCTTAACTGCTCCGCCAATTACCGGACCTCTCCAAACAACAGGATCAGTATCGTTTTCTAAAAGAAGGTTAAGGCTCATTACGTCTATGCCTGTTTTGGTTCTTACAGGATATAGTCCTGCATCGTCACCTGTAGCCTTCTCGGTAAGACCAAACATTTTTGGTACAGAAGGGCCTGTAATATCCGCATCAAGTATAGCAGTGCTATATCCATTTCTCTGCGATAGCACTGACAAAAGTGCAGTAACAAGCGACTTACCTACTCCACCCTTACCGCTTACTACACCAATTATTTTTTTAATATTCGAAAGCTCGTGCGGTTTTTCAAGAAAGCTTTCTTTGCTTCCGCAATTTGAACCGCAGCTTTCGCAATTATGATCGCATCCCATAACTCAATTCCTCCATTGTAATTTTTTTATTAGTATACCACAAAAACATATTTTTGTAAACATAAAAAAGGTGCTCTTGTGAGCACCTTCGATATTATTTATGAAGAATTTCCCAGTACATCCAAAGAACTGTGTATCTATCCTTAAGGTCCTTTGCGTACCATTTTGAATAATATACCTTTTCATCGCCGTACATATCCATAAAGTCGTCATAAGGAAGCTCTATTTCGTCAAGCAATGCACGTATTTCATCGCTTGACGGAACTTCTGATAGTACGTCTTTTATCTCGTTCCATTTTGATTTATACACCGATACCATATCCTTTGCGTACCAGTTTAATTTGTTCTGCTGTGCTATTACGCCCTCTGCGGCATCGTAATATATATTATCGATTATCTTTTCCCATTTTTCCTTGTCAAATGGTGCAACCTCGCCTATTTCGTCAATTTTAAGAAGCTCTTCACGAAGAATTTGTGTAATATATGTTGAGTACATAACGTCTATTCCGTGTAGGAAATACGGCATACCAGTCATAATACCTGTAACCTCATAGAAGTGTGACAAATGATGTTCACTACCTGATGCAGGACGTGAATTTCCAACATAGCTCATTGCAACACCAACTACAACAAGTGCTTCCATAAGTGTTTTTATACTTTCTTCATCCCGTGCAAGAACGCCTTTTGCAAGTGGTTTAACCTTTTCTACCATATCCATAGTAAGGTTATACACATAGTCACATATATATTCACCATTTACAACATGGCTTAATTTCCAATCATTAAGTGCTGAATACTTACCGATAATGTCACCATAGCCTGATTTAATCATATCAATCGGTGCGTCTTTTATTACAGAAGTATCAGCAATAATAGCTGCAGGAACGTGTGCACCGTAAGTAATCTTCATACTGCCTATAATCATAGCCGCACCAACCGATGCATAACCATCCATAGAAGGTGCAGTAGCTACTATATAATATGGAAGACTGTTTTTATAGCTCACATATTTACAAAGGTCGTTTATTACACCGGAGCCAATACCGATGATAAGGTCAGTTTTGTCACTTACTTTGTCGTTTAGCTTTTCAATTGCTTCTTCGTTTGGTACAAGTATTCCATCATCATCGTACACAAATAGAGTTTCCAACTTGTCACCAAGTGCATCAACTACCTTTTCACCACATACAGCAAAAGTGTTTTTATCTGCAGTTACAACAATACTTTTGTAATTTTCCGCAAGTGCAGGAAGCTTCCTTATAGCATCGTTTTCTATAACAACGCTTTTTATATCACACTTATGCTCCATACCGCATTCGCATTTTACTGTTTTATTTAAAAGGCTGTTTATATCCATTATAATAGCTCCTTTAATACGTTTTCAAGTTCTCTGTAGTCATCTATACATATAAAGTTGAAATCTGACTTATACACCGATTCATCGTTTCCGCCTATACCATAATCGTCGCCGACAAACGCTACCTCGCTATGAGCATAGCCGTTTTCTTTGCAATATTTATCAAGTGCATAATATTTGTTGTACGGTGCAGGTGCCATATCAAATGAAGAAGTACCGCCTACAAATACAGTGTAATCGGAAAAAGTATCTGCTACATCGTCATATATCTTTCTTCTTTTCTCTCTTGTTGGGTCAAATTTGAGTTTATCAGAAAGCTCTGCCTTTGTGCCAAGTATAGGGAAAGTAACGCATCCTGAATCGTGATACTCTACATTATCACCTGCAAACTCGGTAAAGCCGTATTTTTCACGAAGCATAGTTACTCTCTTATCAGCAGACTCTCTGTCGCAAGGTAAGTGGTTATCCTCTACTATATCAAGCTCGCCTGTTTTTTCGTTATACTCTCCGTACTGCATACCATAGTTACCAATGATATCGATAGGATATTTATTCATCTGGTTAAATATTCTCATACACTGACCTGCTCCCACCATAAGAAGCTTGTACTTTTTAGATAGTCTGTCAAGAACAGATTTATTAGCATCTTCAAGCTTACTTTTGTGCTGTGTAAGAGTGCCGTCTAAATCAAACGCAATAAGTTTAATATTATTCATACATTCCTCCCAAAATTTAAAATTAATACAGTATGTTTATATTTTAACACATCAACAAACATTTTTCAATATCTGTCAAAATAGTTGACATTTTCTCAACTTTTATCATTTTGTGCTCTGTTTTTAAATAATGTCCACACCCCAAAAAGAAAATAATTCAAAAGAAAAACAAAGAAAATCAAAAGAAAACACTTGCAAAACCACAAAAAGTGTTGTATAATGTATTTATAAAATATAGTATTTACAATCTTATTTTTAGGAGGATACAATATGTTAGTTAATATGAATGAGGTATTAAGACCTGCAAAAAAAGGTCAGTATGCAGTCGGCTTATTTAACGCTGTTAACCTCGAACTTGCAAGAGGTATAATAAATGCTGCAGAATGCACACGTTCTCCAGTTATCATGGGTACTGCAGAGGTTCTATTGCCTTATGGTCCACTAGAGGAAGTTTCATACTATCTTATTCCAATGGCTAAAAAAGCTTCTGTTCCGGTTGTTGTACACCTTGACCATGGTCTTTCTTATGATACTTGCGTAAAAGCACTAAAGCTTGGTTTTAGCTCTGTAATGTATGACTGTTCTACAGATACTTATGAAGAAAATGTACGTAAGGTTAAAGAAATGGCTGACCTTGCACATTCTTATGGTGCTACTATTGAGGGTGAGCTTGGTCACGTTGGTGATAACGAAGGCTCAGCTGAAGGCTCAAGTCATTTAGAAGACCCTTCAAAGTTCTTCACTGACCCTAAGCTAGCAAAGGATTTCGTTGACAAAACAGGCGTTGATGCTCTTGCAATTGCGGTTGGTAATGCTCATGGCGCATACAAATTACCACCAAAGCTTGACTTTGAAAGAATAAGAACAATAGCTAAAACTGTCGACGTTCCTCTAGTACTTCATGGCGGTTCAGGTCTTACAGATGATGATTTTCGTCAGGCAATAAAAGATGGTATAAGCAAGGTTAACATATTTACAGATATAAACGTTGCTGCCGTAAAAGCAGAATTTGAAAAATTCTCAAGTATGGACAAGGGTCTTATCGACCTTATACCTGCTGCAGTTGAAGCTGTTAAGCAAGAAACTATGAAAAAAATGCAGCTATTCTCAAGTGACGGCAAAGCACCTGGCGGTGCAGGTTATAACAATGTTGATATTGCTAAAATAACTGAGCTCGTTGCACAGGAAGTTGCAAAATATCTAAAGAAATAAAGATTACATAATATTAAAAGGGGCTGTCTCAATAATCATAACATATGAATAAGATCATCAATAATTTTTGTAGGGAACGCATTTATGCGCTTAGCGGAATGGATAAATCCATTCCCTACGATTTATATTGTATAATCATTCAAATTATTTGATTATTGAGACAGCTCCTTTTTACTAGCTAAAATTCACTGGTAAAATTTTATATCAAGCTTGTTATGTACCATACTATTGGTATAAATATCGCAGGAAGCATATTTCCCACTTTTATATTTGTTATTTTAAGCATATTTAGTCCAATTACAAAAATAAGTATTGAGCCAACAAAGTTCATTTGTGTTACTACCATATCATTTAAGTACGGCTCTACAAATGCGGCAAGAAGTGATATGCTACCCTGATATAAAAGCATTGAAACTGATGCAAAGCCCACTCCAATTCCAAGAGTTGAAGAAAGGATAATGGACATTACGCCGTCGATGATTGATTTTGCAAAAAGTATATCGTAGTTACCGGTAAGTCCGTTTTCAAGAGAGCCTACCACCGCCATTGCACCTATGCCAAATATAAGTGTCGCACTTACAAAACCTTCTGAAAAGCTTGACTCGTGGGCAAGCTTTTTCATCTTTCTTTCAAAAAAGTCACCACATATCTTTAGTCCGTTTTCAATGTTTAGTATCTCACCAATAATAGTACCTATTACCATAGATGCAATCATAATGGTAGTATTGGCTGTTTCTATACTTCCGTTGTTTATCACAAGACCGCCAGAAAGTGCTCCTCCAATACCTATAAATGCTACTACAAGTCCCAGAGCATTTAAAAGTGCGTCTTTTATCTTTTCGGAAAATATTCCTTTAATTATCATTCCAATAGCTGTTCCTATAATAATAAAAACAGCATTTATAACTGAACCTGTTATCATAAAATCACCCTTAGGTATATTCGTAATTTTTTCGTAGTATTACACGAAATTTATATTTTAAAACCTTATGGGATTTGATTACCCACGGCATAAATGATTTTATCACTTTAGCTCATCCTTGTCAACGTTATCGCGCCTTTCCTCTATCATTTTATAAAGAGTTTCAATTGCATCTTCAAGCCCTCCGACAGAATTTATAATGCCATATTCAACTGCTTCTTTTCCAAATAAAATAGTACCTACATCATTTGCTATGTTTTCTGTATTCATCATAAGATTTAAGAAGTTTTCTTCACTAACTTCGGAATTTCTCGTCACAAAATCAACTATCCTATCCTGCATCTTTGTCAGGTAATCAAATGTCTGCGGAGCACCTATTATCATACCATTCATACGTATCGGGTGAATGGTCATAGTAGCTGAACGTGCAATATATGAATGCTTTGCCGATACCGCAAGAGGCACACCTATACTGTGTCCGCCACCTAGCACGAGTGACACTGTCGGCTTTTTCATTGTGGCTATCATTTCAGAAATTGCAAGACCTGCCTCGACATCTCCTCCCATAGTATTTAAAAGTATTAACACTCCGTCTATGTCATCATTTTCCTCTATAGCAACAAGCTGTGGAAGTAAATGCTCATATTTTGTAGTTTTGTTTTGAGGCGAAAGCACTATATGCCCCTCTATCTGTCCTATTATAGTAAGACAATGGATACTACCACGTTCGCTACGTATTTCTGACGAGCCAAACTCCTTTATATCCTCGTTTTTTTCTTCATTTTTATTATCGTTATTTTCCATATTACCAGTTCCTTTTCTTTTTATTAAAATATTATCTGCACAAATTAAAAAGGACATACACAAAAAGCTCACAAATGCATATAATTTTAAGGTAACAAATTTCGGAGGTGCTTTTTATGCCAGCGTTTTTTACCTGTTCTGTACTTGCATGCATTACAAATATATTTTTTCTTATTTCTTACGTATCAAATGTAAATTCATTTAAAAAACCACTTTCTGCAAAAGAGGAACAGCTGTATTTAGAAAGATATAAAAACGGTGACAAGGAAGCTAAAAACATTCTTATAGAGCGAAATTTAAGACTTGTAGCACACGTTGTAAAAAAATATTCAAATCAAAACATAGACACTGACGACCTTATATCCATAGGCACAATAGGTCTTATAAAAGCTATAAATACATATAACTTTGAGCGTGGCAGAAAGCTGTCTACTTATGCGGCAAAATGCATTGATAACGAGATACTTATGAGCATACGTTCAAATAAAAAACACCAAAACGAAGTAATGCTTTTAGAACCAATTGGAAAAGACAAAGAAGGAAACGAGGTTACACTTATCGACAAGCTAGGTTCAGATGATGACGATATATTTGAAGAAGTAAATCTAAAAATGCAGATTACCAATTTGTATAATGCAATAAAAGATGTGCTGTTAGAAAGAGAACAGACCATTATTCGTATGCGATACGGGTTGTGCGGAGAAGACTCACTCACGCAAAAAGAAATTGCGGATATGCTGGGGATATCACGTTCTTATGTTTCAAGAATAGAGAAAAAAGCACTAAAGAAATTATATGAAAAGTTTGCTGAAAATGAGAAAGCATCTGATATCTAATCAGATGCTTTAATTTTTTACATAACCTTTATTCCGTATTTTCTTATTATATTTCGTGCATTCTCCATTTGTTCATCGGTAGGAAGAATGGTTGGCAAATTATTTTTCATATCAAGAGATGCATATTTTGAGCCTGCATAGTTGTGGTATGGCAGCACACGCACTTTTGTTAGATTTTTAAGCGTAGATAAAAGCTTTGCTATGCCCCCTATTTCACCATCGTTATATTCGGGAACGAATGGAATACGCACTTCTATCTTACACCCTTTATCATCAAGATATTTTATATTTTCAAGTATCTGTTTGTTTGATACACCTGTGCATTTTTCA
Source organism: Clostridia bacterium (assembly GCA_045540695.1). Taxonomy (GTDB): domain Bacteria; phylum Bacillota; class Clostridia; order UMGS1810; family UMGS1810; genus JAZQHR01. Next base: position 10,805 of record JAZQHR010000077.1, read on the forward strand.
TGTATGCTCTCGTCTATCGCTTTTATATCATACAAGAATATATCAGTGTATGGAATAACCTTGTCCAGTGTTTCCTTTGTAACCAGTCCGCAAGTATCAATCGCCGTATGCACTCCGTTTTCCTTAAGCTTTTTAAGTAGCTCTGCACAAAAATTTGCATGCATCAGGCATTCTCCGCCAGAAAGTGTAACACCGCCGTTTGACGAGTCGTAAAACTCTTTGTCTTCCAATAATTTTGGTAATAACTCGTCTACACTCATATCTCTTCCGTAAAATGTAAGTGCGTTTCCAAGACATACATTTTCGCAACTCCCGCACGCAATACATTTTTCTCTGTCAAATTTGTGCATGCCATTTTCGATAAAATGTGCATTTGCCACGCAAACGTCTATGCACTCACCGCAACCGATGCATTTATTTTCATAGTACGCAAGTTGTGGTTTAAAATCTATTCCCTCCGGATTATGACACCACACGCATTTAAGCGGACAACCTTTTATAAATACAGTTGTTCTAATGCCATCGCCATCGTGTACGGCAAAACGTTTTATTTCAAATATTTTTGCTTTCATTCTATCCACCTCAATTTTTATTGCCTAGAAGTATACCAAGTGAAATTAAAACAAATGCAGCAAGATACTGCCATTTAAATATATTTTCACCAAGAAGCAGTGCACCAAACAGGCAAGCAAAAAGCGGTTCGGTAAACTTAATAATAAACATTCTCGACACACTGACTGTTTTCAAAAGGTAACTATATAGAACATAGCCAATCATTGACGCTGTGCATATATACAAAAACACAAGCGTTGATTTAACACCAAAGCAAAGCATATCTGCACCCATTATAACGGCAGCTATAACAAGTACTACTCCACCAAAAAGCTGCGAAATTGCATTTTGCCAGAATGGTGAATTATTCTGCACTACTACCTTTGATATAATGCTCGAAATTACTGTGCAAACTGATGCAAGGATAATAAGGATATCACCAATTGAAAATTTAATTCCGTCAGGATTGTAGTTTATAGCTATTATCCCTGTAAATCCAACTATAGCACCGACTATTTTAAGAGCACTAAACTTTTCACTTTTTATAAACAAAAACGCAAAACACGCATAAAGCAGTGGTCCAAGCTGTTTAATAAGTGCAGTTTTAGAGCTGTCGGTAATTGACAGACCGATATATGTAAATGCATAGTGAAGTATTATAGAAAATAGTCCGCCAAGCATAATAAGACTTATGTATTTTAATCTTGGCTTTGCTATGGTTTCTTTTCTAAAAGCACTTATAGCGCATAGGATTATACCGCAAAATGTAAATCTTACTCCTGCAAACATAATAATATCAGGAATGTTGCCTGCATCAATGTTAAATGCCCTATATCCGATTTTTACAAATGGGAAAAGAGAGCCCCAAAGCGCCATCACAAGAAGTGCAAGCATTAGTTGTTTTAGTGAATTTTTATTTTCTCTATTTGACATATTTATCTCCTATACAAGGCTTTCTGCCTGACGGATAAAGCCATCCTGCTCCTCTTTATTTATATTATTCCATAGTACGTTCCAACCGCACACACGTATCTGTAAGTCCTGATATTTTTCAGGATGCTTCTGTGCATCACGAAGGGTATCGGCATCAAATACATTTATATGTATTGCGTGACCGCCACGCTTCATAAATGTATTTAATAATCCGTACATTGCCTCTAGTCCGTCTTCACCTTTAACAGCTGATGGTAAAAGGCCTAAATCAAGTGCAGCATCGCCTGTAAATGCAGTAGCATCTATTTTTGTAACCGAAAGTATCGCCGCGGTAGCGCCTTCCTTATTTTGCCCCATAGCCGAAGAGCAGTTTTTAGAAAGCTCCTCTCTGAAGCGTCTGCCGTTTGGTGTGGCAAGCGTTTTCTTACCATCATCGTACGAACGTCTTGCAACATGGAAACAGCAATTCCAATCACCGTCACGCTTTTTAGCGTTTGGTCTTCCACATACATATGATGCAATAAAGCTTGTAAGCTCAGTTGCAAATTTATCAGGTAATTCTTTGTTATTACCATATTTGTCAGGGTCATTGTAAAGCTTTAAGCGAAACTTTTCATTACCTTCAAAATTATTGTCAAGCATATTACGAAGCTCTGCAAGTGATATTAGACCATCGTCATATACATATTTCTTTATACAGGTAAGTGAATCTGCAATATCAGCTATATAACCAGGTTCAAGCACTGAGCCATTTCTGATTGCTCCGCCCTCTAGTGCATCTTTACCCTTTTCGAGGCAATCTACATATGTTGCCGAGAGCATTGACTGCGGATTGATATATGCAAGGTAGTCCTCATAAGTATTTACTATACCGATTACCTCATCTATAAGATAGCATAGCTGTCTTTTATACTCGTCATAAAATTTTTCAAATGTATCATAGGTACCAATCGACGGACTTTTTAAACCCATAAACTCTCCTGTTACACCGTCGCATCCCTCGTGCATTGTGTATTCAAGTGGTTTTAGAAGGTTTAAATAGTTCATTCCTGTTCCCATAGAGCCTTTTATAGCATATTCGTAGCACCCCTTTACATCACAAGTTCTTGCTTCATCCTTGGTGCATCCCACTTTTTCAAGCGCTTTTCGTATAGTATCATCGCAAACCAAAACTATTGAATTGTTTCCACGTCTTATCATATCAAGCGCTTTTAATATAAAATCCTTCGGTGTACTTTCAGCTATTTTAAGCTGAACCTTTGGAGTATATATATTCATTTTGTCATACACATCTAAGAATATATACGATAGCTTATTTATCTGTGTTGATTCATCCGCTTTACATCCGCCAAGAAACACAGGCTGACCCAAATAGTTGTCGATAGAGGCAAACTGCATAAGGAAATATGCAAGGTCCTTTCTGATATCTTCTTCTGTTAGACCATTTTCAAGGTCATTTTTATAATATGGGTAGAAAAGTACGTCGAAGTTTGACAGAGATCTCACCTGAAGTCCTTCTATATGTTCTGAAAGCATAAAGTAAATATAATCAACCAAAAGTGCCTCATAGAAGGTTGATGGCGGATTATCCTTGATATTATAAAGTGCTCTTGCCATTTTTTCAGAGCCTTTAGTATTTTTTGCAAGATTATATAGTCTATCTATAAAATTAATAATGGCAGTATAGGTAATCTTGATTCCTTCAAAAAATGCCTTTTCATCATCGGACATTTCTTTTTTAACATCAAATTCTGCGTATCTTTTTTCACAATCTTCAAGTATTCCTTTAAAGCCAAGTGAAAACAACCTCTCCCATACAGGCACGCTGTGGTCATAGTCCGGCCACATAGCACAAGCACCTGTTTTTTCGATAAACGCTCTTCTTTTTTCGGTTTCGGGAATAATATCCGAGAACACTTCCCTTCTCCACTCTTTTATGATAGTATCGTTAAGTGGTCGATCCATCATATTTATAGCAGGAAATATATCACGTGCATCGCACGAAATACGTGTATTATCAAGTACATATTCAAACGCTTTTGCCTTGCGTACAGGATGCGGAAGATGCGAAATCACTTTATCATTTTTAATGATATTTTCTTTTATCACCTCTCCGTTAAGGCCGGTAGATTCGTCAAATATTTCGTCGTGTCGTACAAATCTCCACCTAATATCATACGGTTTCGAAACATCGTGATACTTATTTAAGATATAATCATAATCTCTTTCGCATATATACTCCATAATTAAGCCTCCCTATTTTAACCACATATTCATTTTCGAATACATTATATCATCTCGTTTAAAATTGTAAATTACTAAAACGATACTATTGACGAAATCGAAACAAAATATTATAATAAACTTGGTGATGATTATGAATGATAGATGGAAAAACGTTATAATTACAAAAGCCGTGACAGCGGTAAATGTAAAAAAAGGTACAGGAAATCCTATACACAAAAACAGATCATCGCATGGTTTTGTACTTAACATTGAAAATTCCACGAAAGATTATCTGTTTTCGGATGGAAACATTATGAGGACAAACGAATTTGATTTGTTTTACCTACCCAAAGGCTCATCTTATGAAGTTAAATCAATCGAAAAAGGCGGTTGCTTTGCCATAAATTTTGATGCAGATATATCAGACGAGCCATTTTGTATTCCTGTAAAAAGCTACGATAGTGCGATAAAAATTTTTAAAGAAGCCGAAAAAACTTGGCGTCAGCAAATGCCAAACAGAAATATGATTACAATTAAGTGTGTGTATGAGATAATTCTTCTGCTCGAAAAGGAACTACAAAGGTCATATATACCAACATCGCAGGACTTGATACTTGCTCCGGCACTTAAGCTTATACAAAATAGCTTCTGTGACAACTCACTTTCAGTATCCAACCTTGCAAAAGAATGTGAAATAAGCGAGGTTTACTTAAGAAGATTGTTTTTAAATAAGTTTGGCGTATCACCTAAAGAATACATATTAAATATGCGAATAAGCTACGCAAAACAGCTTTTACGTTCAGGTCAGTTTGGCATAAACGAGGTGGCAAACATTTGCGGTTACACAGAAAACTGCCACTTTTCAAGGGAATTTAAAAAAAGAACCGGATTAACGCCCTCGCAGGCTATGGGATAAAAAAGACATCAATAAGAGTGGCACTAATATAACTATAAAACGACTTTCTCTTTTGAGAAAGTCGTTTTGGGTCCAGGGTATCCCTGGTCGGGAGGAGGTCGGAGGCCA
>JAZQHR010000078.1:0-14418 GCA_045540695.1 Clostridia bacterium
TTTTCAGCATAAGCTGTGCCGTCTACCATAAGCTGTGCTTCAAGTGGTTTAAAGAAAAACGCACCAAATACAAGTGCCATAATAAACACTGCCGCATCGCCAAGAGCTACACCTTTAATGGTAATTCTTCCAAGTGCAAAACCGACAGCTGCAATGGCAAATACACAAAACATTAAAAATGAAATTCCTGTTATAGGAATAACTCCGCCAAATAAATTCATTTAAAATGACCTCTTTTCTTTTTTGTCATACTTACGGGCGACTTTTATAAGCCGCCCATAATAAGTTATTATTTTCTTGTATAATCAGGAAGAAGTTTAGGCGAAACCTCGTTTGTTTCGTATTTCGCGTCTGCAATTTCCTTTTCAAATTTATTTACGTGGTCAAGTGTTAGCTTGCCAACCTTAACATCTTTGCATTTAGCAGCTGCACTCTTACCTGCACTTCTACCAAATACTATGATATCAAGAAGTGAGTTACCCATAAGTCTGTTTCTGCCGTGAATACCACCAACAGCCTCACCTGCTACAAATAGGTTTTCTACATTTGTAGTCATACAGTCTGCATTTATGTCAAGACCGCCGTTCTGATAGTGAAGTGTAGGGTAAACTAAGATAGGTTCTTTACGGATATCTATGCCATATTTACCAAACATTCTCATCATAGCAGGAATTCTAGCCTCGATAGTACCTTCACCGCCGATTTTTTCAATCATTGGAGTATCCAGCCATACGCCAAGGCCGTTGCCTGTTTCGATGCCGTTGCCTCTGTCGTTACATTCGCGGATAATAGAAGCCGCTGCAACGTCACGTGTTTCTAGTGGATGCATAAATACTTCACCCTTAGAGTTTACAAGCTTTGCACCAAGCGAACGAACTTTTTCAGTAACTAGTGCACCGAAAATCTGTTCAGGGTAAGCAGCGCCTGTTGGGTGATACTGAAGTGTTTCAGCATATAGAAGTTTTGCGCCTGCTCTGTAGCCAAGTACAAGACCATCTGCTGTAGCACCGTAATGGTTTGAAGTAGGGAATCCCTGATAGTGCATTCTGCCTGCACCGCCTGTTGCGATGATAACAGTTTTAGCTTTTGCTACAAGAATTTCCTTTGTTTCCATATTCATTAGCACCGCACCTGCTGCGTTGCCGTTTTCATCTAGTATAAGCTCGATAGCTGATGTGAAATCAACTACAGGGATATTTCTGTTTAATACTTCATCACGAAGTGTACGCATAATTTCTGCACCAGAGTAGTCCTTTGCAGCGTGCATACGCTTTCTTGATGTACCACCGCCGTGAGTAGTAACCATTCTGCCTGTTTCGTCTTTGTCGAACTCTACGCCAAGCTCTGAAAGCCATAGTATAGCATCAGGAGCGTCGCATACAAGCTTTGATAGAAGCTCTCTTTTAGCAGCAAAATGACCGCCGCCGAATGCGTCTACAAAGTGGATAGCAGGAGAATCGTTCTCTTTATCTGCCGCCTGAATACCGCCCTCTGCCATCATAGTGTTGGCATCGCCTATTCTAAGCTTTGTAACTATCATAACATCTGCGCCTGCTTCGTGAGCCTCGATAGCTGCAGAAGAACCTGCACCGCCACCACCGATGATAAGCACGTCTACGTCATAGTCAGGGTTTGTAAGGTCGATATCACTAGGATTTACTCTTGAATGAGCCTGTAGCATAGCTGCTAGCTCGTGAGGCACCTTATCGCCTTTGTTTGGGCCTATCTCAAGCACAGAAAATTCTGATTCTTTATAGTCAGGATGATAAGCTTTTAAAAGGTCTTCTTTCTGCTGAGCTGTCATTCTTTCTGGCTCGTAAGCAGTGTTTTTATCTCTGGCAGCTTCAACCGCCTTTATAGATTCTTTTAGTTTTTCTGAATACATTTTAAGCCGCCTCCTTATTTCTCAATCTCTCTAGTGTTATAAAGCTCTTTAATCTCATCGATTGGCTTTTGCATAAGCGCTTCGATAAGGTCTGTAAATGTGCCGTCTTTGATTTCCTGAACTCTGTTTTCAAGGTGGTCACATTTAGGAGCAAGATATTTACCGTTAATTCTTCTTGCAAGCATTGCAACCTGCGGATGAGATATACCAGCAGGACATCTTGAAGAACATACACCGCACATTACGCAGTCAAATGACTCCTCAGCACATTTTTCAAAATCGCCTCTCTGTGCGTAAGCGATGTACTGCATAACGTTTAGTTCCTGAGTACAAGCCTTTGTACAAGCGTTACAGCCGATACAAGCATAGATTTCAGGATAAAGCTGCATCATTACCTGCTCGTCTATTGAAACAGTGTTCATATCATAAACCTGTTTTACTAAAGGGAAGAACGGAAGTGTAGCAATGTACATATTGTCCTCAACCTTTGTCTGACAAGCAAGACACGCTTTTAATTCTCTGTCGCCTTTTATTCTGTAAATAGTAGCACACGCACCGCAAAAACCGTTTCTGCAACCGCAACCTCGTACAAGCTGATAGCCTGCGTATTCCATTGCGCTCATTATAGTAAGGTTTTCAGGCACTTCGTATTTTTTACCGAAAAGAAATATATTTACCATATTTTCCATGAAAAATTCCTCCTTAGATTATTTTACGAATCAATATTCGTCTGGTAGTTCGTCAAGCTCGTCACAACGGAATACAGGACCGTCTTTACATACGTATTTTGAGCCGATATTACATCTGCCGCATTTACCAACGCCGCATTTCATTTTTAATTCCATTGTTGTGTAAACCTGAGTTTTGTCAAAGCCAAGCTCTACAAGGCCTTGAAGTGTGAACTTAATCATTATAGGAGGTCCGCATAAAACTGCAGTTTTGTTTGTATCAAAGCCAAGCTCTTTTACATAGTTTGGTACAAAACCAACATGGCCGTCCCAACCCTCCTGCGGATTATCTATTGTAAGGTAAACGTTAACGTTATCGTCGCCTACCCATTCATTTATGATTTCCTGATAATCAACCAAATCGTCTTTACTTCTTGAACCGTATACGATATCGATTTTGCCGTATCTGTCGCGATAGTGACGGCAGTAGTTGATAACAGAGCGTAGCGGTGCAAGACCGATACCGCCTGCGATAAACAGCATATCCTTACCTGCAAATTCATCATCTACAGGGAATGGTCTGCCATAAGGTCCACGGATAGTAATCTGCTGACCCACCTCTGCCTGATGAAGCCACTCGGTAACGCAGCCGCATTTTTTAATTGAAAATTCCATAAACTCGGTGTTTGTAGGTGATGAAGTGATAGAAAACATCGCTTCGCCTACGCCCGGAATAGAAAGCATTGCACACTGACCGGGCTTGTGGTCAAATGCCTTTTTGCCGTCTGGTGTAACTACTCTGAATGTCTTAACATCAGGGGTATCTATACGCACGTCTGTTATAACGCCGATTTTAGGAATCAAAGTTTCTTCTAAATGACTCATTTTGCTTCCCCTCCAAGTGTTTTCATTACTTTAACGATATTCATAGAGATTGGGCATTTTGCAAGACATCTTCCGCAACCTACGCAACCGAATATTCCGTCGTTATTTTCAGGATAATACACAAGCTTGTGCATAAATCTCTGTCTAAATCTCTCTACCTGTGAGTTTCTTGAGTTTCCGTGTGCCATCTTTGTGAAATCAGAATACATACAAGAATCCCAGCATCTAAATCTTATAACACCTTTGCCTGTGTTATAATCCTTTATATCATAGCACTGACAAGTAGGACATACGAAGGTACAAGTACCGCATCCAAGGCAAGCCTGCGAAAGCTCTTTCCACTTAGGGTCGTCAAAGTACTTTTCTGTAAGTCCTCCGCCAAATGCATCGGAAGTTAGGTTTGCAAGCGGAAGCTTTTTCATAATCTCTTTTGTCTTTTCCTTCTGTGCAACAACCTCTTTGTCATCAGTTTCTTCTGTAATACTTTCTATTGCAGACATAAACTTTTCGCCTTTTTCGGTATTTGCCACAAAGAATATTTCATCCTCTGTCTTCCAGCAAGATACATCACCCTTAGGGTCTGTGGCGTCTATGCCAAAAGTGCTACAGAAACAAGTTTCAGTAGGTCTTGTGCAAGCCATAGAAACAATAGTTGAATGCTCACGTTTGTTTGCATAGTAGCTGTCGTAAGGCTCTACCAAAAATACTCTGTCAAGTATATCAAAGCTTCTTACGTCACAAGCTCTTACGCCAAAAACCACAAAATCCTCGGCATCTTTTCTTGTATCGATAACCTCGATATTTTTACCTTCAGTCTTAAACTCCATAAGCTCTTCTGACTGCGGGAAGAAAAAGTCTTTAGGACTTCTGTTTGTGTTTAGGGCGTTTGACATTTCCATGCCGTTTTCCCATTTTTTGTACTCGGCACCGTTATCGGTGTCAACAGGAAGATAAAGAGATGCATTTTCGTTAATCTTTTCAAAAATCTTTGAAAGGTCAGATAGTTTACATTTACGCATTTTTGCCATCTCCTTTCTCCACAGCCTCATCGGCTTCTATATCGTCTAATGTGTAATCTACAAGCGGAGCACGGTTACCTTCTACCTCTCCTGCCTGATACTCACCATAGAATGTGTTTATATCCTTAATAAACTTTCTGTTTAGAAGGTGAAGCTTAATACCCTGTGGACATACTCTTGAACACTCGCCACAGTCTGTACATCTGCCTGCAACGTGGAACGCTCTTATAATATGGAACATTTTTTCCTCGAAGCTGTCAGAAATAGCTTTGTTTTCAACGCCTGATTCAGGGTTGTCAAACACGCATTTCTCACAAGTACAAGCAGGACATATGTCACGGCACGCGTTACATCTGATACAACGAGAAAGCTCATTTTGCCAGAATGCAAATCTTTCGTCAGGTGACATATTTTCGAGCATTTCAACCTCGTCAAAACGCTTTGAGTCGATAACATCGCCGTTTTCACCCATAAGCTCGTCATAAGCAACGCATTTTTTACTCTTACATACTACGCATCGTTCTAAAAGCACGTCTTTTGCATCGATAGCCTTTTCACCGTCATAGATAGTGTCTACCACGATTTTACCATCTGCAAATGATATTGAGCTGATGCCGTCGCCTGCTATTTTCTTTACTTTATCAACGTCAGCCATACCTTCGCAAGGAATACCAACCGCATACACATTCTCGCGGTTAAATCTGTGCTCGGTTAAAAGCTGATTGAAGCTGTATGTGTCGCAAGGCTTTAGAAATACAAGCACCTTGCCTTCTTTTTTAGTTTCGGCTACAAGGTATTTTGAGAAGTTTGCACCGCAAAAATCGTTGTATACAAAATCCTTCTCCATTGACTCTATATCGCCAAACACATAAGGTGTTACGTCGTAGTCAAATTCACCTGACCTCCAGCCAAGCACTCTGTTTACTGTGCCGTTTTGGAGAAGTTCCGATGCTTTTTTCAAAAGCTCATCTCTTGTTATCTTTTGCATCTCAAATCCTCCAATCTCTTATTTTCGCCAAGTGCAGTTACCGCCTCTGTAAACTCGTTCATAGTAGTGGCAAACTTAGCACCCTCTGCCGCAGATACCCATTCAACTCTTACTCTTTCCTTTTCTACACCAAGGAAGTTAAGCATTGAAAATAGCAGCGACATTCTTCTTCTTGTAAAGTAGTTACCTGATGTGTAATGGCAGTCACCAGGGTGGCAACCGCATAGAATTACGCCGTCTGCACCCTTCTGGAATGCGCGAAGGATAAACATAGGGTTTACTCTACACGAACAAGGCACCTTTATTATCTTAACATTTTCAGGATATGCCAAACGGTTGTTACCCGCAAGGTCAGCTCCTGCATACGAACACCAGTTGCAGCAGAATGCTACAATAAGTGGTTTAAATTCTCCGTTTATTTGCATATAGCATCCACCTCCGCCATAATCTGTTTATTGGCAAAGCCTTTTAAGTCCATAGCACCTGAAGGACAAGCAACTGTACATGCACCACAGCCCTGACATACCGCCTCGTTAACTGAAGCAACACGTCTAATAGCGGTAGTTCTGTCAGGCATACGGAATTCTTTGTCCACATATGTGATAGCACCGTAAGGACATACCTTTTCACAAGACGAACATCCGTTACACATCATTTCGTTTGCACCTGCAACACATGGGTTACCTGTAAGCTTATCTTTTGCAAGAAGGCCTATAACCTTTGCAGCAGCAGCACTCGCCTGAGATACTGTTTCAGGGATATCTTTTGGACCCTGACACGCACCTGATAGGAACACACCTGCTGTTGGGCTTTCTACCGGACGAAGCTTTGGATGTGCCTCTGTGAAGAAATCATTTGTATCCATACTTGCAGTAAGCTTTGTAGCAAGAGGTCTTGCTGACTTGTCAGGCTCGATAGCCGCAGCTAGTACTACAAGGTCTGCTTCTATATGAAGCTGTTTATTTGCAAGAAGGTCAGATGCCTGCACCATAAGCTTATCACCTTCAGGGGCAACCTTACCAACCATACCTTTTATATAATGAACGCCGTATTCCTCTACTGCTCTGCGGTAGAACTCGTCAAAAGCCTTACCAGGTGTACGTACGTCTATATAAAATACATACACGTCAGTATCAAGATACTTATCTCTTGTAAGCATTGCGTGTTTTGCAGTGTACATACAACAAATCTTTGAGCAATACTCCTTACCTTTTTCAGCACAAGCTGAGCATCTTGAACCAACACACTGTACAAATACGATAGTGTGAGGGTGCTTGCCGTCAGAAGGACGTACAAGCTTACCTGCAGACGGACCTGCCGCGTTTGTTAGTCTTTCAAATTCAAGTGATGTAATAACATCCTTCGACTGATTGTACGCAAACTCGTCAAATTTGTCCATGCTGATAGGGTTAAAGCCTGTTGCAGCTACGATTGCACCGTATTTTTCTTCAATTATTTCATCTTTTTGTGTATAATCTATAGCACCTGCTGTACATACTTTAGCACATACACCGCATTTTCCGTTTTTAAGCATATTACAGTGGTCTGCATCAATAGTAGCAACCTTTGGAACTGCCTGTGCAAACGGAATGTATATAGCACGACGATTATCCATACCAAGGTTAAACTCGTTTGGAACGTTTTTAACAGGACATTTTTCTGTACAGATACCGCAACCTGTACATACGTCCTCTTTAACGAAACGAGCCTTCTTTCTAATCTTTACATCAAAGTTTCCTACGAAACCTGTTACATCCTCTACCTCGCTGTATGAGAATATACGAATGTTTTCATTCTGTGCCACGTCAACCATCTTTGGCGTAAGGATACAAGCCGCACAGTCAAGTGTAGGGAATGTCTTGTCAAGCTGTGCCATTTTACCACCGATAGTAGAATTCTTCTCGACGATATCTACCTTAAAACCTGCCTCTGCGATATCAAGTGCAGTCTGTATACCTGCGATACCGCCGCCGATTACAAGTGCTCTCTTAGTTACAGGGCTTTCGCCAGGTGTAAGTGGAGCGTTTAGGTTAACCTTTGCAACCGCTGCTTTACCTAGGATGATAGCTTTTTCTGTACCGGTAGCCATATCCTTGTGTACCCATGAACACTGCTCACGGATATTTGCTATCTCAACCATATATGGGTTTAAACCTGCTGCAGCTGCAGTTTTTCTAAATGTTGCCTCGTGCATTCTTGGTGAACAAGAACATACCACGATGCCTGTTAGGTTGTGCTCTTTAACAGCGTTGATTATAATATCCTGACCTGCCTGAGAACACATATACTGATAGTTTGTGGAAAAGACAACACCCGGTTCATTTGCTAAAGCTTTAGATACTGCCTCTACATCCACAGTGCCGGCTATGTTAGTTCCGCACCAGCACACGAATACGCCTATTCTTTGCATTTGCCCTTTCCTCCTTATTTACTGTATTTTCTAAATGCACTAACGAGTGCCTGCTGTGGAATGTCCTCGTCAAGAAGACCTGGAACATCGTTCGCAGTCATGTGGTTTGCACCCTGTTTTTTAATAACCTCAAGTCTTACTGCCTCAACCAGCTTTGCAGGCTCAACGCCTCTAGGGCATCTGTCGATGCACGCAAAACAAGAAAGACAAGTGTAAAGTGACTCTGATTTTAAAAGCGGTTCAATATCGCCTGATTCAACCATACTCACAAACTGATGTGGATGGTATTCCATAGCGTCGTAAGCAGGACAAGTGGCAGAGCATTTTCCGCATTTCATACACTTTTTCGGATTTACACCGCTCTGGCGGATGATTTCCGACTGAAGATTTTTCATTGAATTATTCACTCTTCATCCTCCTTTACTCCAAACGCCTCGGCAAGAAGCTCTGTTAGATATACTACAGGAACGTCTGTACCGTTTTTGTCAAGGTTGTATTTGCATAGCGGACAAGCAGTAAGTATCACCTGCGCACCGCCGTTTTTAGCACTTTCAGTAACGGTCTTACTTTTCGCCTTTGCAAGGTCAGGATTTTCCATAGTCACATATCCGCCGCAGCATTCATTTCTGTATGGATATACAACCGGCTCACCGCCAAGTGCTTTAATTAAATCTTCTATAATAGTAGGGTTTTCCACGTCGTCCATTGCCATTACCTTGCCGGGACGAAGTAGTAGACAACCATAATAAGCGGCTACTTTCTTACCCTCTAGTGAGTTAACTACTTTTTCCTTCACCTTGTCAAAGCCTACCACGTCACGAAGAAGCTCTAAATAATGAAGAACCTTTGTTTCGCCGTTGTAGTTTTCAGGTGACATATAGTTGTTAACCTTTGATGCAAATTCCTCGTCAGTCTGCATCATATTATTTGTCTGCTTTATAACATTGTGACAAGCAGAGCATACAGATACAAGCATCTGATTTTTTTCCTGTGCCGCCTTAAGTGCACGAACAGAAGAAAGCTTTGTTGCAATTTCGTTTTTATTTGTAGTAAATACGCCGCCGCAACACTGCCAAGCTTCAATTTCTTCTAGCTCTATACCAAGCACCTGCGCACATTTTCTTGCATATTTATCTAAATCCTTGGCTTTTGTCTTTAGAGTACAGCCCGGGAAATATGCTACCTTCATTTACTATTCCTCCAATCACACCATCTGTTCAGGATGGAAAACTTCATCAAATTTCTCCTCGGTTAAAAATCCTAGCTCTACGCAAGCCTGTTTAAGAGAAATATTATCTTTAAATGCCTTCTTTGCTGTCTTTGCCGCATTTTCATAACCGATGTATGGGTTTAGGGCAGTAACAAGCATAAGTGAATTGTGAAGATTGTGATGCATCTTTTCTTTGTTAGCCTTTATGCCAACTGCGCAGTTTTTATTAAATGACAAAATTGCTTCTGCAAGAAGTCTTGCTGACTGTAAGAAGTTGTACACGCATACAGGCATAAATACGTTAAGCTCAAAGTTACCCTGTGATGCCGCAACGCCAACTGCTACGTCGTTACCCATTACCTGAACGGCAACCATAGTAACAGCTTCGCACTGTGTAGGATTTACCTTACCAGGCATAATAGATGAACCAGGCTCGTTTTCAGGAATGAATATCTCACCAAGACCATCTCTTGGTCCGCTTGCAAGCCATCTAACGTCGTTTGCTATCTTCATCATATCACACGCAAGAGCCTTTATAGCACCGTGTGCAAATACTAGCTCGTCTTTAGAAGTAAGTGCGTGGAATTTATTAGAAGCTGTAACGAATTTTTTGCCTGTAAGGTTTGTAACCTTTTCTGCCACAAGCTCGCCAAAGCCTTTTGGAGCATTTAGACCTGTACCAACTGCAGTACCGCCAAGCGCAAGCTCTCTAAGTGGCTCTATAGCTCTTTCTATAAGCTCTACATCTCTTTCAAGGCTACTTCTCCAACCGCTTATCTCCTGAGAGAAAGTAATAGGAGTTGCGTCCTGAAGGTGAGTTCTACCACTCTTTACTATACCTTCGTTTTCTTTTTCAAGACGAATGAAGGTTTCGATAAGTGTTTTAGCTGCAGGGATAAGCTTGTCTTCAAGCATTAATACTGCTGCGATATGCATAGCTGTAGGGAAAGTATCGTTTGATGACTGGCTCATATTTACTTCATCGTTTGGATGAAGTATCTTTTCGCCTGCAATCTGATTTCCTCTGTTTGCTATAACCTCGTTTGCATTCATGTTTGACTGAGTACCAGAACCTGTCTGCCATACTACAAGCGGGAAGTTGTCATTAAGCTGACCTGATATAACCTCGTCACAAGCTTTTTCTATAGCAACAAGCTTCTGTACTGTCATCTTTTCAGGACGAAGAGAGCTGTTTGCCTGTGCTGCAGCTTTTTTTAGTATACCAAATGCGTGAGTTATCTCGCGTGGCATTGTTTCAATGTTTACACCAATTTCAAAATTCTCATGGCTTCTCTGTGTCTGTGCACCCCAAAGCTTGTCGGCAGGCACTTTGACTTCGCCCATAGAATCGTGTTCAATACGATATTCCATCTTTTCATCCTCCTAAAAATTATATTATATATTTACACTGTCAATTATTGATTTTAGCTTAAATGCGCTCGCTCTGAATTTAGCTATTTCCACATCGTTTAGCGGAAGTAGTACCTTTTCACGAACGCCCATATTTCCAACAGTACAAAGTGTACTTAAACATACATCTTCCACGCCATATTCGCCATGCATCATAGTAGATATGGTCATGGTAGAATCCATACTGCTAAGTAAACATTTACAGATATGTGCTACCGACATAGACACCGCATAGAATGTAGCACCTTTTCTTTCTATTACCATACCGCCTGACTTTTTAACATAGTCTTCTATCTCCGCATAATCAAGCTCCGGTAAAACTGTTCCTTTTGGACAGAAGATTTTATGACACTCTTCTATCGGCACGTTTGAAATGTTTGCAAGTGACCAAGGAATAAACGATGAATCGCCATGCTCACCAAGTACATAAGCGTGAACGTTTTTCTGACTGATTTTGTAATATTCAGAAAGTCTTGCACGCACTCTTGATGTGTCAAGCACTGTACCAGAACCGATAATACGGCTTTCAGGGATGCCTGACCATTTTGTAAATGCGTAAGTAAGAATATCAACAGGGTTACTTACGAATAGGTATACTGCATCTGGTGCATAACGAGTGATTTCAGGTGTGATACTTTTTAATACATCGATGTTTGTCTGTGCAAGCTCAAGTCTAGTCTGGCCTGCTTTTCTAGGAAGACCCGAAGTAATGATAACAATGTCAGAATCCGCAGCATCCTGATAGCTTCCTGCATATACCTGACAAGGATTACAGAAAGGAACACCCTGTCGTATATCAAGCGCCTCTCCAAGTGCCTTTTCATTGTTGATATCGATGATAACAATCTCCGATGCAATTCCGCACACTGTAAGAGTATACGCTACCGTTGAACCAACACTTCCGCTTCCAATAATAGTAATTTTGTTCATTTTTTTGCTCCTTTTTTAAAAAGTTTTCTGTCTTTTGCAGATATACCTAAGGGGTATTTCCCCGCGTCACCAAAATCTCAAACAGATAAATCCGCTTGTGAGTTAGTAATCTCAAAAGTTATTGTTATATTTTTAACAATCTTTCAAGAACCCTAACCAATATACATTATATCATACCGAAAAAGCGTTTTCAACCGACAGTTCGCATTTTTGGGCAACTTTCGTCATTTTTCATAAACGAAGCCTATTATATAGAAGAAAAATTATTTTTTTACACAAAAACTTTAACAAAACGTTCTTGTAACGACGTACAAATTTATCGTTTTACAGCTCTTACGCAATATAAATCTTCATTATAAATAAAAAAGGGGCTATCTCAATAATCACTGTATAACAATTCATGATGTAGGGGTCAGTCATAAATGACATACGGGAAATTTGTGAATCTCCCTGCAAATTGAATGTTTATACACTGTATGATTATTGAGATAGTCCCTTTAAATAAAAAATTTTTTTAATCTATAAACGTAACCATTTTGCTCCAATTATCTTCAACGTCAGCTTCGGCAGTGTCGACAGAAGGTGTTTTATCAGCCTTCTTTTCCGGTGTTGGA
The DNA here is from genome assembly GCA_045540695.1 of Clostridia bacterium. GTDB lineage: Bacteria > Bacillota > Clostridia > UMGS1810 > UMGS1810 > JAZQHR01. Next base: position 12,020 of record JAZQHR010000078.1, read on the forward strand.
GCCGGTTTAATTGCAGCATTTGCCGTAGTGTGTGCACCCTTGAAATTCGCTAGCAGCTCAAGCGCTTTCTCTATTCCGTCCGCAGATATAGAGTAATATGTCATTTTGCCCGATTTTCTGGCATTTACCACTGTGCTTTCGCATAAAATCTTCATGTGATGAGAAAGTGTGGACTGCACCACATTTACATTTTTTAAAATATCATTTGCACACATTTCTCCGCTTTTCAAAAGCTCGATTATTTCAAGACGGTTTTCGTCGCAAAAAGCCTTGAAAACACGTGCTATATCACTATTTGTCAAGGAAACACACCCCCTATAACAAACATTTTACACTACATAAAATTTTTTGTCAAATTTTAATGTATAATTATAGTTAAAAGTGGAAATAATGTATGTTGACAAAGTGTGCCGTTATAGGATAAAATATAAAAGCGGTAAAAATATGGGGGCGCAATGGTTTCGACGGGGATGTTGAAGCCGGAGGAGCGAGTAGCGGTAAGGACCGCTATAAAACCTTAAACTTTAAAATTAAACGCTAACGATAATTTAGCTTACGCTGCCTAATTAACGGCAGCCGTTCTTACTTGAGCTACCGCACTTGAGATAAGAGCGTCATCTTAGCGGTGAACGTGAGCAGGCAAAGTTTTGAGCCTGCCATGAATAATGAAACTACCGAGCCTAAAAGTTTGTTTGTGGACTTTCAGGTGAGGGAATTTCCGACCACAAACTACACTCGTAGCGCCTTGGGTGAATAGATTTTCGGACAGGAGTTCGATTCTCCTCGCCTCCACCACGTCACGGCGAGCCTTTCGGTTCGCCGTATTTTATTTTTAAAATACGGCTTCACTTTATCGGCTACCGCTCCTTTTTCGAAAAAAGTCACGCTCGGCTCAACTGTTCGGTTGTAAACGCCCTCTCGACGTTTCGCTGTCGCTACCAACTTTTTTCGATTAATCATAAGACGGTAAACTCGTCACTCTCGTACACGTCAGAGCAAAGTGCGTTTGACTCCGTTTTCGCCGTTTAGCGAAAACATCCGTCTACTCCCTTGCTCTTCCTTCTCCCCAAAAAGCAAAAGCTTTTCGGGGACCCCGGAAGACCTAACGGAAAAAATTCGGATTTTAAAGCATTTGCTCCACCACAAAAGACCTTAACTTTGATAAAAAAGTTAAGGTCTTTTGTGGTGAAATAAAATCTTTCAGGATTTGCGAAATACCCTTCTAACATTTTCCTTTACAAAAATGCTCCATTGTGATAAAATAACATTCGAAATGAGGGATACACATGAAATATTCTACACCTTCAAAGGAAGGGTTAAATCCAAGAAACATAATAAAATTTATTGACCAAGTGAGAAGCGAAAACATCGAGCTTCACTCACTTGTTATTATAAAAAACGGAAAGGTTGTTACCGAAGGGTGGTGGAAGCCATTTTCAAAAGACATAGTGCATCAGCTTTGCTCGGTTACAAAGACATTCACCTGCATAGCCATCGGCTTTGCCATAAGCGAAGGGTTAATATCACTTGATGACACACTCTGCAGCTTTTCCCCTGAAAAATTTCCTGCCGACACAGACGAGCGTAAAAAGAAAATTACCATTCACGACCTTTTAACCATGTCGAGCGGAATGGCAAGCGAGCTTGCAATATCAGACGCCGCTGACACTGTAAAGGCATTTTTTGCCGCCGAGCAGTCGCACACACCGGGCACGCAGTTTAAGTACAATTCTCTTGGCTCGCACATGCTTTCAGAGATTATTTATAAGGTAACGGGCATGCAGCTAAGCAAATATCTTGAGCCAAGGCTATTTAAACCGCTTGGTATACATAATGTAAAATGGAACAAAACTCCACAAGGCACAGAGTTTGGCGGAGCAAGTCTTCACCTCACAACCATGGACATAGCAAAGACAGGACTTCTTCTTTTACAAGACGGAGTATGGGAAGGAAAGCAAATTCTTCCTGAAGGCTGGGCTAAAACCATGTCCGAAAAGAAGATAGACAGCGTCCCTGAAGGTCCTGAGTGGATTGACTGGGCAAAGGGTTACTGTTACCAGATGTGGTGCGGAATGCAGGAGGGTTCATACCGCCTTGACGGTGCGTTTGGACAATACTCGCTTGTGTACCCTAACGAAAATATGGTAATAGCATTTACCGCGGCTAACAATTTCCGCCCGCTTACAATGCGAATACTCGACAAATACCTGTTTGACACGATAGATACCGAGGATGCCGAGGGTGACAATCTGCTTAAAGAAAAGATGGAAAACCTTGCCCTTGACAATCAGCCTGTATGCGTTAGATGCGAAAAGAGCGAAAAGGCCGTTTCAGGTAAAACATACATAATGCAGGAAAACGCATCCACCATTGTACCTCTTTCTGAAAGGTGGTTTATA
>JAZQHR010000079.1:0-20965 GCA_045540695.1 Clostridia bacterium
ATCCCGGAACGGCAAATATTATTCCCGCAAGAAAATGCAAAAACATATCCCACCATATAAAATCCTCGTAAAACCTAAACCAGCTACCAAGCACCAGCGACAACGCGATAAACACCAATACCGAATATTGAAACAAAAATGCCAGAACCAACCTTGTTTTTCCCAAAATGAATGAAGGAAATATATTTTTAAGCAAAGCAGGAATGAACGTTAAACCACCAAACCCCAAAAGTGATAATACAAACACCGCCTTTTGTGGTATAAAATCAGTAAAAAAAGTAGATAACCCCAAACCAAATAGTATTGCTATGATGATATATCGAGCTTTTTTCATAAATCCTCCATATTTTGCAAAATAAAAAAGAGATAACATACAATAAATAGCCTGCATCCAAATAAAACAAGGCGAGGATGTAACCCCGCCTATGCATTTTATTGTTATATCTCTTTTATTATTCGTTATATGAGCTCGGTTTATACCTTAATAACCAAATTGTGTGCCGAGTGAATCGTCATTTTCTATCCATTCGGTAACGTCTATAACCTTGTATGTATCTTTTGTAAGACGCACTATTACCTTTTCGATGCCTGCGTTTAGTATCATTCTTTTGCACATAGCGCAAGAGGATGCGTTTTCTACAAGCTCGCCTGTTTTAGCATCCTTTCCTGCAAGGTAAAGTGTACTGCCTATCATTTCATTTCTTGGTGCACTGATGATGGCGTTTGCCTCCGAATGAACACTTCTGCACAGCTCGTATCTCTCACCGCGAGGAACGTTTAACTTTTCTCGCATACAATATCCTAAATCTATACAGTTTTTTCTGCCTCTTGGTGCACCTGTGTAGCCTGTTGATATTATCTCGTCATTTTTTACTATTATCGAGCCGTAGTTTCTTCTTAGGCATGTACCTCTTTCAAGCACTGTTTCGGCAATGTCAAGATAATAGTTTATCTTATCTCTTCTTTCAATTTTCTCGTTTGGCATTTGTTAACGCCTCCTTATCATCTAAGTTTACATAACATCCAATATAATTATATAAGTTGTTGTAAATACTAAATATATTACGCATTAGGTTTACATAACACTATTTGTTTTTGATTTTCTCTGCAAGCTGAAGTATCTCCTTGGCATTTTCCCTTGTAATGTCTGTTATCACTGCACCGCCGGCTACTCTTGCTATTTCGTTTATTCGTTCATCCTCTGAAAGTAATGTAACGTTTGTAGATGTCTTTCCGCCATCGGTTGTCTTTGCTATCAGGTAATGATTTTCAGCCATTGCTGCTATTTGCGGAAGGTGAGTGATGCATATAACCTGAGCATTTTTGGATATTGAATAAAGCTTTTCGCCCAGACTTTGTGCCGCGTGTCCGCTAACGCCTGTGTCAATTTCGTCAAATACAAATGTTTCTGCATTTTCACCGCTTGAAAGCACACTCTTTATAGCCAGCATTATTCTCGAAAGCTCACCGCCTGATGCTATTTTGGTAAGCGGCTTTGGAGTGTCGCCGACGTTTGTGCATATTAAAAATTCCACATCGTCTGCTCCGTCAAGCCTGTAGTCAGTTTCGTTTATACTTACTGTAAATGTCACTTTTTTCATATCCAGGTCGGAAAGCTCTGTAGATATGCTTTTGCAAAGTACAGTTGAATGTTTTTTTCTAAGCTCGGTTAGCTTTCCTGCTATTTTCTTTCGCTTGTCCGATAAAAGCTTTAGTGTTTCGTTTAGCTTTGCAAGGTTAGTATCGGAATTTTCTGTTTCGTCGAGCTCGGTTTTAAGATTTTCAAGCTTTAATAGTATATCGTCTATAGTAAAGCCGTATTTTCGCTTTAACATAGTTATTTCCTCAAGCCTTGCTTCTATGTCGTTTAGCTCGCCCTCGTCATAGCTTGCACTGTCACCAAATGCACGTATTTGGGCCGAAATATCTTTAAGTGTATAGCCTATGTCTGTAAGTGTCTGGCACATATCAGCAATTGATTTGTCTATGTCTGATATCTTGTTTAGTTCGCTAAGTGCATCCCACACCGCATCGTGTGCCGATGATGAACGCTCACTTCCTTCGTACAAAAGTGAGAATGCTTCATTTGAGCACTCGGCAATTTTTTGTGCGTTATCAAGGATTTTCTTTCGTGTTTCAAGCTCGTCATCCTCGCCCGAATAAAGGTGAGCATTTTCTATCTCTTCTATGCAAAATCTTAGCTTTTCTGCTTTGGCTATTCTGTCCTCTTCGCCCTGTGAAAGAACGGCAATCTTATCAGAGATTTCTTCTATTTCACGATGTACGCAGAGGTATTGGTCTTTTATTTTATCAGCCTCTTCACCGATAAATGCGTCAAGAAACGCTATATGAGTTTTCTTTGATAAAAGCGAAGTATTGTCATGCTGACCATGAATGGTAATAAAATGTCCGCCTATTTCCTTTAGCATAGATGCTGTAACGGGCATACCATTTATACGAACGGTGTTCTTTCCGTCGGTGGTTATTTCGCGTGAAATAAGTATTTCATCATCGTCAGTATCAATGCCAAAATCGTTTGAAAGTATATCCTTTAAGCTGTCATTAAGCGTAAAAATACCGTCAACGCGTGCAGAGGTTTCGCCGGTTCTTATAAGGTCCTTATTTACTCTTTCTCCCTTTAGAAGGTTTAGTGAGTCAATAATTATCGATTTACCCGCACCCGTTTCACCGGTAAGTATGCTAAAGCCATCTTCAAAGTCAAGGCTTACCGCTGAGATAATTGCTATGTTTTTTATAGATAAATGTCGTAGCATAAGTTTCTCCAATCCGACAAAATCAAACTATTTTATAAACTTTGAAAGCTTTGCAGCAAGCTGTTTTGCACTTTTTTCATTTCGTACTACTATCATTACTGTGTCGTCGCCCGCGATAGAGCCTACTATTTCGTCCCACACAAACGAATCAAGCGCATAGCCTGCCGCCTGTGCCGCACCCGAAAGCGTTTTTAATACCACAATATTCATAGCAGAATCTACGCTTAAAAGCGACTGCGAAAATATATTTTGTATCTTGTCGCTTATGTTAAACTCTGGAGCTTTGGTAGCGGTATACTTGTATGTGCCGTCGGAAAGAAGAGTCTTTATTACCCTTAGCTCCTGCAAATCTCTCGAAATAGTTGCCTGTGTAGCGTTATACCCTTCAGCTATAAGGCGTGCTGTAAGGTCCTCTTGTGTAGATATAACATTATCGTTTATTAGTTCTATTATTTTAAGTTGTCTGTCACTTTTTCCCATTTTGGTATTTCTCCTATATCTTTTCGGTCTGGAATTTTTTTCTTAGAGTATCGTAAAAGCCTAGTCCGTTTAGCTTGATAAGCTTTGTAGTGATATTTGAGTTGGTTATTCTGATAATGTCGCCGTTTTCAAGCTCGTAACCGGTTTGCCCGTCAACTGTAAGAAGCATATCGCGTTTTGACTTGCTTTTTACCACCACGTCCACTGTCTTTGAAGCGGGGGTGATGATAGGACGTGTTTTTAGCGAATGAGGACAAATAGGTGTTACTATTATCACATCAAGTCGTGGGTCTACTATAGGTCCGCCTGCTGACAGCGAATATGCTGTAGAGCCGGTTGGTGTAGCAAGTATTATTCCGTCTGATATGTACGAATCCACCATGCACGAATCAATATGAACCTCTATGTCAACCACTCGTTTGAACGATGAACGTGATACCACAAAGTCGTTTAGTGCGGTAAAATGAGCCACTTTATTTCTGTTTCTTATAACGCATCCGTCAAGCATTGCTCGCTCTTCTATGGTGTAATTTTCGTCGGCAAGGTGGTTTATTGCAGTGGATATTTTGTCCTTTTCCACCTCTGATAAAAATCCAAGCGTGCCAAGGTTTATGCCCAGTATTGGCTGACCTTTTTTTGAGGCAAGTGCTGAAAGCCTAAGCATAGTACCGTCACCGCCAAGTGCGACAAAAATATCCGCTTCGTCTATCATTTTAGGTACACTCACCGTTTCAACGTGAGGTATTTTAAGCGGAACATCGGTGATGATTCTTGCTTTTTTATGCAAAATTTCAACCACTTCTTTTGTATATTTTAAATCCTTATCCTTGTTTGCGTTTGGCAATATTGCTATGGTTTTCAAGCCCTTCACCGCCTTTTTGAAAAATAATATATGTATATTATACTGCATAAAATTAAATTATGCAATAATAAATTGCATAATTTAAAATAAAAATAGTGGTATTTATATAGCTATAAAAAGGCTTTCGGTTCTAGGGTGTCCCTGGTCGGTAGAAAAAGTCCTCCTTGCCTAAAGGAGGGGGGACCGCTTTAGCGGTGGGAGGATTCATAGAATAATCCTGACGATTTTTCGCTTCGGAATGCCACGCAGGGCATTCCCTACAATGGTGTGGTATATAATAAAATCCCCAAACTTTCAGTCGAGCATAAAGACACCATTTGATGAAATTCATCAATAGGTGCGGCAGGGGTTGTTAGGGGATTTGCTGATGAAGCCCCTGACAAAAATAATAGATATTTAAACGTTAAAAGTAAGATAAACACATATATGTCATAGTGTTAATATTATCTATAATTCCTATTCCTTGCTTATATAAGATATCGCTGTCATAATGCCCAGAAGTATAAAGCTTGACACAAGCGAGCTTCCGCCGTAGCTTACAAACGGAAGTGTTATTCCTGTAAGCGGAATAAGCTTTATAACACCGCCAACAATTATAAATGTCTGATATGCAAAGCATATAACCAGTATAAGTGAAAGCGATTTGTAAAATTCATTTTTACTTCCGAGAGATATTTTAATTCCTCTGTACGAGAATATAAAGTACATCATAATGATGGCTATGCCTGTAAACACACCCATTTCCTCGCATATAGCTGAGAATATAAAGTCAGAGTGGACCTCTGGTATGAAATGCGGATTTCCGTTTCCAAGTCCCGTGCCAAAATATCCACCCGAGAATATGGCAAATAGCGACTGGGTAATTTGATATCCCTTACCGCTTACGTCTGCCCATGGGTCAAGCCATACATCCACTCGGCTTTTTATGTGCGATGTAAGGAAGTATCCGCCAAGGCAACCAACTATAGCAAAAGATATATTTATAAAGAGCAGTTTTAGCTTTGCGTCGTACAGCACAAGTGTGGTTATGTAAACCAAGAAGAACAGTACCGCAGTACCCCATTCGCGCTGAAGAACCAGGAACATAAGGCACATATACACGTAGGCAAAAAGTGTCCAGTCTTTGTACGATATGCCGATAAACGTTTTCTTAAATACTTTCAGCTTTGGCTGGTTGTCCGAGAAGAAACAAGCAAGCGTAAAGGAAAATAGTATTTTTATAATTTCCGACGGCTGAAATCCAAAAGCTCCTATACGTATCCAGTTTTTTGAGCCGTTGACCACTTCGCCAAGCACAAGCGTTGCCACAAACATTGCAAATGTAAGGAAAATAAAGAAAAACGCCATTTTATTAAACGCCTTGAAAAACCTTACTATGAGGTAGGTTACAAGGAATATTATAATCCCGATAAAAAACCATATTATCTGCTTTTGACCGTATGTTAAGTCTATTCTGAAAAGCATAATAAGTCCTATGGACACCAGCATTGACGCCATAAGATACAAATATGCATCGCCCATAGACGTGAAATACATAATAAAATACACAGCTATATTTATAGCACAAAGGAGTGCACCTGCGTATATAAGGGTGTTATCAAACGGAGAACGATACAAATAAAGCAGTATAAAGCCTATGATGTTTATTATTGTAAGATATATTACCGGACGAAGTCGTAGCTTTGACATAGTGTTCTCCTTTCTCTAAAATAGGTGATAGCTTTTATATAGCGTTTATAAACAAAAAGTTTACCTGACCGAATGTGATTTTATCATTTTCGTTAAGCTTTATGCATTTTCCGCGTATTTCCTTGCCGTTTAAAAGAGTGCCGTTGGTGCTTTTTAAATCCTCAAGGTAGTATTTACCGTCTAAAAGAAATATCCTTGCGTGCTCTTTCGACATAAACGGGTCGTTTATATATATATCACTTTTTCTGCTTCTGCCTATACTTACTTCCTCGCGGATGCCGTAGCTTTCGAATACCTTAAATTTTAAATCCCTTCTAAGGTTCATTAGCTTAAGATACGCGTAAGCGTCATCCAGCGACTTTGACAGTCTTTTGGTGTCGGATATGTCAAGATATATAAGCTTTATAACGCTGAATATAAACATATACACGACTATTACAAATACATATTTTAGTATGTCGGATATAAGCTGAAACATCACTTGTTCTTCCCTTCGTGTTTTTTATAATAATATTATACCGCATCGGGTGTAAAATTGTAAAGAATTTTCAGCAATTATTATGTAGAAAATCATTTACTTTTACACTTTTTTGTGTTAAAATAATATAAGTATGATTTAATGGGAGTAATGTTATAACTTATGTCGAGAAAAGAAAACACTGTAATTTCACAAAATGAAATTCTTCATCAAAAAAGTATAATAGCCGATATTAAAAAAAGGCTTGATTTAAATAAAAAAGAGCGTTATGCATTTGTAGAAACATACGGATGTGCTCAAAATACAGATGATTCGCAAAAGCTTGTAGGTATGCTTAGTGAAATGGGATATGACAGAACTTACGATAAGGAAAAAGCAGATGTGATACTGTATAACACCTGTGCCGTAAGGGAAAATGCTGAGCTTAGAGTGTTTGGTAATATTGGTGCACTAAAGGCGATGAAGGCTAAAAAACCCGACCTTATTATAGGCGTGTGTGGTTGTATGATGCAGCAGGAGCATATAGTAGATGCTATAAAGAAAAAGTACAAGCATGTAGATATTGTATTTGGTACGCATACCCTTTATCGTTTCCCGCAGATAATGATGGAAACACTTGACACAAAAGACAGAGTGTTTGATGTGATAGATGTAGACGGAGCTATAGCAGAGGATTTGCCGGTGGTAAGAGAAAACACCACAAATGCTATGGTGTCTATAATGTACGGCTGTAATAATTTTTGCACGTACTGTATTGTGCCGTATGTACGAGGAAGAGAGCGTAGCCGCGACAAAGAGGATATATTAAAAGAGGTAAGAGCATTAGCCACTGAAGGCTATAAGGAGATTACCCTTCTTGGTCAGAATGTAAATTCTTACGGAAATGATTTGGATGAAGATATCGACTTTGCCGACCTTCTTACTATGGTGGAAAAGGTCGACGGGATAGAGCGTATACGCTTTGTTACCAGTCATCCAAAGGATATAAGTGACAAGCTTATAGACGTTATAGCAAGAAGCAGTAAGATATGCAAACAGCTTCACCTTCCTATTCAGGCAGGAAGCGATAAGATATTAAAGCTTATGAACAGAAAGTATACACGTGAGGAATACCTCAAAAAGATAGACAAGATACGTGCTAAAATTCCTGATATAAGCCTTACATCGGATATCATAGTCGGGTTCCCAGGTGAAACAAACGAGGATTTTGAGGATACTATATCAGTGCTTGAAAAGGTGAGATACGACAGCGTGTTTTCATTTGTATATTCAAGAAGAAAAGGCACACCTGCAGCTAAAATGGAGGATGTGATAACCTTAGATGAGAAAAAGAAAAATCTTGCACGACTTATGGATGTTCAGGCGGAGATTTCAAGAGGAAGAAATAAGCTTCTTGAGGGCAAAACAGTAAAAATACTTGTAGAAGGCCCAAGCAAGACCGACAAGACATTTTTAACCGGAAGAACAGACGGCGGAAAGATAGTTAACTTCCCCGGCGATGCGAGCCTTACCGGTGAAATAATAAACGTAAAAATTACAAAAGCTAATGCATGGTCAATGTATGGCGAGATAAAATAATAAAAAAGGAGATATTACTATGTCAGATATAATGGAAAAAGCAAAAGAACTAGGAATGCTTATCGCAGAAAGCGACGAGCTTAAAAACTTTAAAGAGGCAGAGCAGGCTCAGTTAAACGACACAGCTGCTCAGGAGCTTATGATGGCTTACTACAAAAAAAGAGAAGAGCTTGCAAAGAAAGCAAATCAGCCTGATATAACAAAAGAGGATTTTGAAGGTATTCAGGATGCAATGCAGATGGAATTTAACAAGCTTTGCGAAAATGAAAACATTAAAAATTATCTTGAGGCACAGGCAGCATTTTCAAATATGATGCAGCAGGTGAACTCTATTATTTCATACTTTGTACAGGGCAAGGAAGAAGGCGGATGCACAGGAAGCTGTTCTACATGCGGAGGATGCCACTAAAACAAAGACAGCAAATGCCTTGAGTTTTGCTTGAAGCAGTGTGATTTAGGTATATTTTTTGCTGCTTTTGTATGGATGTAAATTGATTTTTCGGAGGAAGATTATGTCAAATCCCGTTACACCGATGATGAAACAGTATTTTGAAATAAAAAATCAGTATGAGGATTGTATACTGTTTTACCGACTTGGTGATTTTTATGAAATGTTTTATGATGATGCAAAAACAGCGTCGGAAGTGCTTGGGCTTACGCTAACCGGCAGAAGCTGTGGTCAGGAGGAGCGTGCACCTATGTGCGGCGTTCCGTTTCACAGTGCACAAAATTATATTGCCAAGCTGGTAAATGAAGGCTATAAGGTGGCTATATGCGAGCAGACCGAGGACCCAGCCAGCACCAAGGGAATAGTAAAGCGTGAGGTAGTCAGAATAGTTACTCCCGGCACTGCTACTATGGATTCGGTGCTTGATGAAAAGGAAAACAATTTCCTTGCCAGCATATATGTGGAAAATGACGATTTTGGCATTACATTTGTAGATGCATCTACAGGTGAAATGTCTACTACGCATGGGAAAAATGACTTTGCTGAAAATTCTATAGCAAATATCATTTCGTGTTATTCACCATCGGAAATTATAATAAACGACAGCGGTATGGCTCATGCGGGTGTTATTGCACAGCTTAAAAAGAGATTTGAATTTTTTGACAGCTTTCAGCCCGATTCATCCTACGAGCTTCAGGCGTCAAAGGACAGAATAATGGAAAAGTTCGGCATTGCCAAGGCGAGCGAGCTTTTTGACAAAACAGATGATTGCGGTATACGTTCGATAGGTGCGGCACTGGTTTACCTTTCCGAAACACAGAAAACCGATTTGTCACACATTTCGGATATAAGATTTTTTGAAAATACCAACTTTATGGGGATAGACGTCGCTTCAAAGCGAAACCTTGAAATCACACAGACTATGCGTGATAAATCGAAAAAAGGCTCGCTTTTATGGGTGCTTGACAAGACCAAGACATCAATGGGTGCACGTCGCCTTAAAAACTGGCTTGAACAGCCGCTTATATCACCAAAGCAGATAAATATGCGTCTTGACAGTGTGGAAGAGCTTTATGACAACTTAACCATGCGTGCAGACATTATGGAATGCTTAAAAGGTGTAAACGATATAGAGAGAATACTTGGTAAAATAGTGTACGGCAGTGCAAATGCGAGAGATTTGGTGTCACTTGGTCAGAGTCTTGCAGCACTTCCAAAGCTATATGATATTCTTGCGGGATTTAAGTCGCTTTTGCTTAAAAATATTTTTACAGAATTTGACTGTATGCGTGACCTTAGAATACTTATAGAATCGGCATTTGTGGAAAATCCGCCGCTTACCGTTAAAGAGGGCGGTATGATAAAAGACGGATTTGATGCAGAGCTTGACAGACTTAAAAACGTTGTTACGCACAGCACGAAAATCATTGCCGATATGGAGGCAGAGGAACGCGAAAAGACAGATATAAAGAATCTTAAAATAGCATATAACCGCGTGTTTGGTTATTATATAGAGGTTTCAAAGTCGAATATTTCAAAAGCACCTGACACTTATATAAGAAAGCAGACCCTTACAAACTGCGAAAGATATATCACTCAGGAGCTTAAGGAGCTTGAAAATACCATCCTTGGTGCAAGAGAACGAGTAAACGACATAGAGTATGACAACTTTATCTATGTTCGTGATAAGGTAAGAGAAAACCTTGAAAAATTGCAGAAATGTGCAAAATTTATCTCGGTTGTTGACGTTTTGTGTTCACTTGCTCAGGTGGCGGCGGAAAATAATTATACAAAACCTATTGTAGACGATTCGGATATACTTGATATAAAAGACGGCAGACATCCTATAGTAGAGCTTTCACAGACGGATGCGCTATTTGTGCCGAACGATACATACTTAGATACTGATAAAAACAGATTTTCTATCATCACAGGCCCTAATATGGCGGGTAAATCCACTTATATGAGGCAGACAGCAGTTATAGCCATTATGGCACAGGTAGGAAGCTTTGTTCCTGCATCGTATTGCCGTATGGGCGTGGTGGACAGAGTGTTTACCAGAGTAGGCGCATCGGATGACCTTGCGGCTGGTCAGAGTACATTTATGGTGGAAATGACCGAGGTGGCAAACATTCTTAAAAATGCTACACCAAAGAGCCTTATTATCCTTGATGAAATAGGCAGAGGTACAAGCACATTTGACGGACTTTCCATCGCATGGAGTGTGGTAGAATACTTGAGTGATAAGAAAAATGCTGGTGCAAAGACGCTGTTTGCTACGCATTATCACGAGCTTATAAGACTTGAAAATAAGATAGAAGGAGTAAGAAACTATTCTATCGCGGTTAAAAAACGCGGTGATGACGTAGTGTTCCTTCGTAAAATAGTTAAAGGCGGTACCGACGATAGCTTTGGTATCGAGGTTGCCAAGCTTGCAGGCGTGCCTGATGCGGTTATTGACCGTGCAAAATGGGTGCTTTCGGCTATAGAAAGCGGTGAGCTTATAAACGAAGGCGAACGTAATATGGCAGCACCTGTAGTAGAGGAAAAAGAAGATAGTGCATCTTTTGCCGAGGTGATAGATATTATAAAAAATTACGATGTATCTACACTTACGCCTATAGAGGCACTAAATGAAATATATAAATTACAGAAAAAGGTCAGTGAGCTATATGAACAGAATTAATGTATTAGACACTAATATAGCCAACATGATAGCGGCGGGCGAGGTTGTGGAAAGACCTGCGTCGGTCGTAAAGGAGCTTGTGGAAAATTCAATAGACGCAGGCGCGAAAAACGTACTTATAGAGATAAAAAACGGCGGTATGTCATACATACGCATCACCGATGATGGACATGGCATAGAGCCGGACGATGTAGTGAAGGCGTTTTTGCGTCACGCTACAAGTAAGATACAAAAACGTGAGGACCTCGACAGCATATATACACTGGGATTTCGCGGTGAGGCACTTGCGAGTATTGCTGCGGTTGCGTGCGTGGAGATACACACCAAAACCAAAGCAAATGATATGGGCAAATATGTAAAAATTGAAGGCGGTAAGGTGGTTGAGGAAACTGATATGGGATGTGCCGACGGCACTACCATTATAGTGAAAAACCTTTTTTACAACACACCTGCCAGAATGAAATTTCTAAAAAAGGATTCCACTGAAACGGGATATGTAAGTGACGTTGTAAATAAAATGGTGCTTGGTAATCCGTCGGTGGCGTTTAAGCTTATAAATAACGGCAAAAATGTTATTCGCTCATCAGGCAGCGGAAAGCTTTCCGATGCGGTGTTCTCGGTATACGGCAACGACTACGTAAAGCACATGATAGGCGTAAACGAGGATATGGATGGTATAAAGGTTACCGGATTTATAGGTGACAGCACCTTGGTACGCGGTAACAGAAGCTTTCAGATATTCTATATAAACGGCAGAAATATCCAAAGCAAGATAATGTCATCGGCTGTGGCGGAGGCATTTAAAAATAACGTAATGCAGGGTAAGTTTCCTGTGTGCGTGCTAAATGTATCTATCGGCACAGGGCTTGTGGATGTAAATGTGCATCCTACCAAGATGGAAGTGAGATTTTCTGACGACAGAAAAATGTTCAGTGCGGTATATGGTGCGGTAAAGACAGCACTTGCTTCTACCAGAACCGTTCCGCAGGTAGAGTTTAAAAAGTCGGCATTTGAAAAGACTATGCCTAAGGAAACATACGAAAATGCCAAACAACTGGATATAAATCTTTTAAAGGATTCATTTATAAAAACTGACGTTGCACCAAAGGTGACAAATACAGTAAAAGCTGAAAATACATCAGCTCCAAATACGTTTAAACGTCCCGAGCCTAAAATATCGTCGGTAAATGGTACGTTTTCGTATGCACGAAACAGATATGCAGAGGCTGATGATTTGGATATGATATCAAAGCCAGCCACATCATCTGCCAATATAGATAATGCGGATACTTTTTCTGCAACAGAAGATGTGAAACCTGTATTAGAAGATAAACCATATATAGCAGAAAATAACAATGAAAAAGCAGACGATATATCGGCAGTTTTTGAGAAAACACAGGAAATTGAAACTGATGCTGTAACGCAGGAAAGCACACCTGATGTACCGCCGTATAAGGTGGTCGGACAGGTGTTTGACACATACATTATAGTGCAGTCGGGCGAGGAAATGATACTTATAGACCAACACGCAGCACACGAAAGAATGTATTTTGAACAGTTTAAAAAAGAGCTTCACGAAGGGGTGTTTCAACCGCAGCTGCTTTTATCACCAATAGTGGTTGACCTTTCGCCGATAGAGTATTCTGCTGCGATGGAAAATGCTGATTTGTTGTCTAAGCTTGGCTTTGAAACGGATGCATTTGGAGAAAGCTCTATCATCATCCGAGCACTTCCGTATGATATGCCGGAGCACGAGGCAAAAACGCTTTTTGAAGAGCTTGTTGGTGATATTGCAAGCTCAAAGGCGGTAGAGAGTATCGACAGATTTGAAAAGGCGCTTCATACAGTTGCCTGCAAGAAGGCAATCAAGGGCAACAGATATCTTAATACCCTTGAGATAGAAAAGCTTGTTAAGGACGTGTTTGAAATGGGTGCTATAAATACCTGCCCGCACGGACGTCCTATTTCTGTAAGTATGACCAAATATGAACTTGAAAAGCAATTTAAAAGAATAGTCTGATAGGAGAAAGTTTTAGTGGATAAAATACCGGTTATCGCAATAGTAGGACCTACGGGAGTGGGAAAAACTGCACTTTCACTTGGTCTTGCCAAAAAAATAAACGGCGAAATAATTTCATGCGATTCTATGCAGATTTACCGCGAAATGGATATCGGTACTGCAAAGCTGTCGCAGAACGAAATGCTGGGGATAACTCACCACATGATAGACATTTTGGCCCCTGATGAGCCATTTAATGTGGATAAGTATGTGGATATGTCGAGAAATTGTATAAAAAGCATTAGAAAAAGGGGAAATATCCCCATGCTTGTCGGAGGCACAGGCTTGTATGCCGACTCACTTCTTGGCAATATATCATTTGTAAAAACAGCAGGTGATGAAAAGTACAGAGAGTACCTTTTTAATCTGGCAGAGGAAAAGGGTAACGAATATGTACACGAAATGTTAAAGGACATCGACCCAGTAAGCTATGAGGGAATCCACTTTAATAATGTAAGACGTGTGGTAAGGGCACTTGAGGTGTATAAATGCACCGGAAAGTCTATCACATACCACAATGAGATGTCAAAAAAAGAGCCAACACCGTATAATCCACTTATATTCGGACTTACCCGAAACCGCGACGAGCTATACGAGAGAATAGATAAACGCGTGGATATAATGCTTAAAGAAGGACTTGCTAACGAAGTGGAGAATTTGTATAATAAAGGATATCGCGAAAACCTGACCAGTATGCAGGGACTTGGATATAAGGAGTTTATAAAATATTTTAATGGCGAGTATACATTTGACGAGGCGGTAGAGGTATTAAAACGCGATACACGTCACTATGCAAAAAGACAGCTTACATGGTTTAACAGAAACAAAGATATAATATGGATAAATTTAAGTGAAACAAGTGAGGATGAAGCTTGTGAGTTTGCAATTTCAAAATCGCTTGAGCATATACACGAGAAGGTGAAAATATGAAAAGTTTTCTAAAAAAGTTAATACTTTTGGCTTTAGCAGTATTTTTACTGTGGAATGTTTATATTTATATAAATCCAAACGTTGAGTCGGAGATGGTGTTTTCGGGCACTATGACTGACGAATCAACACACGATGGTATTATAATACGAAACGAAACGGTTATCACATCGGGAACTACAGGTACACTTCAAGCTACAGTAAATGAAAATGAAATGGTTAGGCGCAACAAAGTGGTAGCATCTGTATACAAGGGTGAAATAGACGACTCAAGTCAGCAAAAGCTTGAAAAGATAAACGAGAGAATAGCTGAGATATTAAGCACACAACAGTCGGACAATAACTATGCCGAGGGCTCACATTCGGTAGAATCGAGAATATCTACTACTGTAAGTGATATTATAGTAAATTCCGATAATAAAAACGTATCGGGAGTGGTAAATCTTAAAAGCAATTTAAATCTTTTGATGGATGAAAAGCTTACAAGATCGGGCGAAGCGGAAAACGTGTCCGAGGTGCTTAAAACGCTAAAAGAAGAGCAGGCGTATTATCAAAGCCTTCTTAGCGGAGAAAAAGAGGATTTGTATTCACCGCAGTCGGGAATATTTTCTACAAATATAGACGGGTTTGAGTCTGTTTTAAATTCAAACAGCGTCCAGACTATGACACCATCGGAATTTAAAAACGCAGAGGGAATGAAGTTTTCTAAGGACGATATCGCAAGCTCAGGTGCGGTGTGCAAGATTATAGACAACCTTGAGTGGACAGCGGCGGTATATATGGATGAGGAACGTGCAAGTAAATTTTCGGTCGGCGAGGAGGTAGAGCTTCAGCTTGCCGGAGGAGAAAAGATGTTTTCGGCGGTGGTTACTAGAATATCAAATGCCGAAAAGAAAAAATGCGTAGTAATGTTTACTTCGTATGACAGTGACAGCTCGGTATTTACCGAAAGAAAATGTAAGATTAGAGTAGTAAAATATACGTACAACGGGCTTAAAGTTCCTATGAGTGCGGTTAGAGTAAAGGACGGCGTTACAGGGGTGTATACTGTAAACGGGCGAATTATGAAATTTAAACCATCGGAAGTGCTTTATAATGACGGAGAGTTTGCGATACTTAAAGCCGATACAGGAAACAATGGCGGACTTTTGTTGTATGACGAGATAGTAATTGATGCAAAAGAGTTTGCAGACGGTATTACTGTGCTAGAAAAGTAATAAAGGATAGGTGAAATATATGGCAGTAAAGGATAATGTGAATAACATCAAAAGCCGTATAAAAGCTGCGTGCAAAAGGTCGGGCAGAAGCGTAGACGAGATAACAGTAATCGGCGTTACAAAGACATTTGAAGCGGATAAAATAACCGAGGCTATAGAGTGCGGTATAGAAAACGTTGCCGAAAACAGAGTGCAGGAGCTTGTGAGAAAGTACGACCAGGTAGAGGGTGTAAACTGGCACCTTATAGGACACCTACAGACAAACAAGGTAAAGTATATCGCAGATAAGGTTACACTGATACATTCTGTAGACAGCTTAAAGCTTGCCGAGGAGATAGATAAACAGGCAGAAAAACACGACAGAGTAATAGATGTGCTTGTGGAAGTAAATGTGTCGGGCGAGGAAAGTAAGTTTGGTGTATCACCTGATGACCTTCACAATATACTTTCGGAAATAGGGAAATTTCCTAATATAAAGGTCCAGGGACTTATGACAATGGCACCTCTTTTAGCCGATAAAGACGAAATAAGACAAATTTTTAAAAAAATGTATAAAATTTTTATTGACAACCGAGCAAAAAAATATAATAATATTAACATGGGGATATTGTCTATGGGAATGAGTAATGATTTTGAAATTGCCATAGAGGAGGGAGCAACCATGGTGCGAATAGGTCGTGCTATGTTTGCCGATTAAAAAGGTTCATTATTAAATTGGGTGTGACAGAAGTCACACCGTATAATAAATTCTAGGAGGATTAAAAAATGAGTGGATTTATGGACAAAATGATGTCTGCAATGGGACTTGGAGCAGAAGAAGAATTTGATGAGACACCTAGCGGTTACATAGAGAGCAAGAAAGAAGAACCTGCAAGCTCAGGTCTTTCTAAAAAGGGTAAGGTTGTAAACATTCACACTACTACTCAGCTAAAGGTGGTTGTAATTCAGCCTACTACTTATATGGAATCTCAGGATATTGCTGACCATTTAAAATCAAAGAAGCCTGTAGTAGTTAACCTTGAAAAGATTGACAAGGAAACAGCTAAAAAGGTTGTTGATTTCCTAAGCGGTGCTGTATATGCACTTGACGGAAGCATGCAGAAGGTTTCAAACGGTATACTTTTACTTGCTCCGTACAATGTTGGCATTATGGGTGATTTTTCAGACGAGCTTAAGAGCAAAGGTCTATTTGACTTAGACGACTAATGCTTGACAGAAAAAAACTTTTATCACATATTTCCGACCCCGATGAAAAGGTGCTTGTATCAAGGATATGCGATCTTTTGGATAAGGCGCAAATATCGGGGAAGGTTATGTATACGGATTTTTTGAATCCCAAACTACAGATGACTGTATCTGAAATGCTGAAATATTCGGGTGAAATAATTGCCGATTCGTTTGGCGGTTATGACGATGCCGAGAGAAGGATGTATTCTTTCTCTCTTTTTTGCAACGTTGAGAAAGACGAGTATCCCGTGCGTGTTGTCAGCATACGAACCAAAAATAAAAAGGTGTTTTCGCACAGAGATTACTTGGGTTCGGTGCTTGGCCTTGGTATAAAAAGAGAAAAGATAGGCGATATCGTTATTTCGGATGACAGAGCTTACGTGGTTTGCAGGGAGGATATAGCGGATTTTATAGAGCTTAACCTTTTTAAGGTGGGCAATATGAATGTTATATGCGAAATATGTGATATAGACGTACTTGGAGCGTTTGAAAAGAAAATGTCGGTAATGGACGTTACCGTTTCATCGTTAAGGCTTGATGCGATAGTGGGAGCAATGTGCAAAAAATCGCGTGCCAATGCGGTAAAGCTTATTGACTCAGGTCTTGTTTGCGTAAATTACGATACTGTTATAAGCCATTCATATATGGTGAAAAATGATGATGTTATATCCGTAAGAGGATACGGCAAGTCGGTTATAAATACCGATGAGCGACTTACCAAAAAAGGGCGTATCCATATAACGGTTAATCATTATATATAGTGTGACAGGACATAAACTTCATAAGTTTAATGCTATATGGGATTTAATGCTTTTGCAGTTTAAGTCCTGTTACATTAAAAAATACTTTAGAAAAGGTGGGGTATAAAATGTTAGCACCTCTTGATATTGAAAACAAGTGTTTTGGAAAAGCTATGATGGGGTATAATAAAGACGACGTTGACGACTTTATGGAGCTTGTACTGGCTGATTACGAAAAGCTTTACAAGGATAATATAGCTATGAGGGACAAGATACATGCTTTGTCCGAAGGCATTGAGCATTACAAAGCAATGGAAGATACTATGCAGAGCACACTTATGATAGCTCAAAGCACAAGCGAGGAAGTAAAGAAAAATGCAACTGAAAAGGCTGACCTTATTATAGAGGAAGCAAAAGTTAAGTCGGGTGAGATTATTGCCAATGCAAATGCTGAAATAGCAAAGCTTACAGAGGAATACGAAAACCTAAAAAGAAGCATTGATTTATTCAAAGCACAGGTTGCAGGGCTTTTCAGGGCACAGATAGATGCACTTATAGATAAGAAAGACTGAAAATAATATACATAATTATTATAAAGACAAATTTTAGCCGCAAGGAGTGAAATAACAAGTGGAAAATATGGATTATGGCAAGACACTTAACTTGCCTGAAACCGAGTTCTCCATGAGAGCAAATTTGCCTCAGAAAGAACCTGAAATGGCAAAAAAATGGGATAAGGACAGACTTTACTATAAACTTATCGAGAAAAATGAAGGTAAACCAAGATTTATTCTTCACGACGGACCTCCGTTTGCAAACGGTGATATTCACTTAGGTCACGCATTAAACAAGATTTTGAAGGATATCATTATCCGTCAGAAAAGTATGACCGGTTTCCAGACACCTTACGTTCCCGGTTGGGATACACACGGCCTTCCTATCGAAGTAAAGGCTATTAAAAAGGCAAAGGTTAATAAAGATGAAGTATCTGCCGTAGAATTTAGAAAAATGTGTAAGGATTATGCTATGGAATACATCGGCACACAGATGGAGCAGTTTAAGCGTCTGGGTGTGCTTGGTGATTATGATAACCCATACATTACACTTTTACCTGAATTTGAGGGTAAGCAGATAGAAGTATTCGGTAAAATGGCTACAAACGGCTACATCTACAAAGGCTTAAAGCCTGTTTACTGGTGTACTGAGTGCGAAACTGCACTTGCTGAAGCCGAGATAGAATACGCTGAGGATGAAACTAATTCTATATACGTTAAATTCCCTGTTAAAGATGACAAGGGCGTATTTGACGGCTTTGACAAATCAAAGATTTATTTCGTGATTTGGACTACTACTACCTGGACTCTTCCAGGTAACGTGGCAATTTCGCTAAACCCTACATTTGACTATGTACTTATGAGTGCAAACGGCGAATACTACGTTGTGGCAAGAGAGCTTTGTGAGGAATTTGCAAAGGTTGTAGGCATTGATAGTTATGAGATTGTAAAAGAAATGGTTGGCTCTGACCTTGAGTACATCACTTGTCAGCATCCATTCTTAGACAGAGATTCTCTAATTATCGTGGGTGACCACGTTACTCTAGATGCAGGTACAGGCTGCGTTCATACAGCTCCTGGCTTTGGTGCAGAGGACTTTGTAGCTTGTCAGGGTTATGACCTTCCTATCGTGGTATCGGTAGATGAAAAGGGTTATCTAACTGAAGATGCAGGCAAGTTTGCAGGACTATTCTACGATAAATCAAATAAAGAAATAATAGATGAATTAACAGCTTCTAACCTACTACTTAAGGTTTCACCTATTGTCCATCAGTATCCACACTGCTGGAGATGTAATCATCCGATTATATTCAGAGCTACTGAACAGTGGTTTGCATCGGTAGACGGCTTTAAGCAGGCTGCTGTAGACGCTATCAAGGATGTCCAGTGGATTCCTGGTTGGGGCGAAGAAAGAATAACCAATATGGTTAAGGACAGAAACGACTGGTGTATTTCTCGTCAGAGAAAATGGGGTGTTCCTATTCCAATCTTCTACTGCGAAAAATGCGGTAAGGAGCTTGTAAACGAGGAAACCATAAAAATCGTTTCAAAATTATTTAGTGAAAAAGGCTCAGACGCTTGGTACGCAATGGATGCAAGTGAAATTCTTCCTGCAGGCACTAAGTGCGAATGCGGTCACGATAAATTTACTAAAGAAACAGATATAATGGACGTATGGTTTGACTCAGGCTCAAGCCACTACGCAGTAAGCGATGCAAGAGAAAATCTTGGCTGGCCTGCAGACCTTTATCTAGAAGGTAATGACCAGTACAGAGGTTGGTTCCAGTCATCACTTCTTACTGCTGTAGCACTTGGTAAGGGTGCTCCGTACAAGGCTGTACTTACTCACGGTATGGTTGTTGACGGCGAAGGCAAGAAGATGAGTAAATCTCTTGGCAACGGTGTTGACCCGCTAGACGTAGGTAAGAAATATGGTATAGATATCCTAAGACTTTGGGTGGTATCTGCCGACTATAAGACAGATATGCGTATGAGTGACGCTATACTAAAACAGCTTTCTGAAAGCTATCGTAAGATAAGAAACACTGCAAGATATATGATAGGTAACCTTTCAGGATTTAACCCTGATACAGATATGGTTGCTTATGACGATATGCTTGAGATAGATAAGTGGGCACTTCTAAAGCTTAATAACCTTGTTAAGAAGAGTACAGAGGCGTACAACAGCTATGAGTTCCATATCCTACAGCACGCTATCCATAATTTCTGCGTAGTAGATATGAGTAACTTCTATCTCGATGTTATAAAAGACAGACTATACACTCAAAAGAAAACAAGTGTTGAAAGAAGAAGTGCACAGACTGCTATGTATATGATACTTGATGCACTTGTAAAGCTTCTTGCTCCTGTACTATGCTTCACTACAGAAGAAATCTGGAGTATGATGCCACATAAAAAAGCAGATGATTTGGAAAGCGTTATGTTTAACGACTTCCCTGTATATAACGAAGCTTATGTAAACGCAGATATGGAAGCTAAGTTTGATAAGATACTTAAGATTAGAACAGATGTATCAAAAGCACTTGAAATGGCTAGAAACGATAAGGTTATCGGTCATTCGCTAAATGCAAACGTTGAGCTTTATACTTCGGGCGAGCTTTATACATTCCTTAAGGAAATAGAAGATGAATTATCTACTATCTTCATCGTATCAAAAGCAAGCATCACCGAAGGTGACATATCTGACGCTACATTTACCGGTGAGGAGTATCCTGAGCTTAAGATAAAAGTATCACAGGCTCCCGGCGAAAAATGTGAAAGATGCTGGATGTTCTCTGAAACTGTTGGCGAAAACAGCGCTCATCCTACACTTTGCTCAAGATGTGCGAGCGTAATTGAATAAATAATAGTAAGTAATATACGATACCGCAGGCGGTTTAAAGCTTGCGGTATCTTTTTTTGAAAAAAACAATAGAAATTTGGATTTTTATGTTATTTTTGTTGACCTTGACAAATAAAAGGTATATAATTAAAATGAGAAAGATTTGGATTAAAATTTTTTAAAAATATAATTTTACGGAAAGGAGGCATTTGTTATTATGGGAGAATTGTCCAATGCATTTGTAGTTGTGATGGGTATAGCGACAGTATTTATAGGACTTATCTGCATAATAATTTTATGCGAGGTAATGGGTGCAATATGCAAGGCGCTCATTAAAGACAAAAAGGAAAAAGCACCAAGTCAGGCGGGGGATAAACCTGCACCTGAAAATTATGCAAGTCGGA
>JAZQHR010000080.1:0-2044 GCA_045540695.1 Clostridia bacterium
CTTGAGCGTTTTATCGAGGAAGCACAAAGACTAGCTAAGTTTAACAGCGTTGGAAGTATAGTTGATATTTACGACACCTTCATAGAGAATAATACCGGATATATCGTAATGCAGTGCCTTGAGGGTGACACCGTAAAGGACCTTCTCAAGAAAAATGGTGTAATGCCGTACGAAAGTGCTAAGCTTATTATAGTAGAAATACTTAAAACGCTTTCAGAAGTGCACAAAGAGGGCATCATACACAGAGATATATCACCTGATAATATCTTTATTACAAACGATAATAAAATAAAGCTTCTTGACTTTGGTGCTGCGCGTTATGCGTCAGGATTCCATTCAAAAAGCTTATCAGTAATATTAAAGCCTGGTTATGCTCCCGAGGAACAGTACCGAAGCCATGGTAATCAGGGTCCTTGGTCTGACGTGTATGCTACAGCAGCTACACTGTATAAAATGATTACGGGCATAACTATCGAAGAGTCAATGGAAAGAACTGTTAAGGATAATGTAAAATCTCCTGCAGAGCTTGGTGTTGTATTGCCTGATGGCGCAAATACTGCCATTATGAATGCGTTAAATATTCATGCAGAGCTTAGAACACAGTCGGCAGATGACTTTATAAAAGAGCTTGGAAGCAGCGAAGTAGTACGTATCATAGATAAACCTAAAAAGTCCGACGCAGGACGTATGCCGTTATGGCTGAAAATTGCCATTCCTGCAGTGTTGTCTGTCGCTATGATACTTGTAAGCTTAGTTGCATTTGGCGTTATAGACATTTCAAACATAGTAGGAGTCGGAGTGGTAGCTGATGAATCTACTCGTGTTCCGTATGTAATAAATCAGCTGATGGCTGATGGCGAAAAGTTGCTTAATGACGATGGCTTCAGTATGCAGATTACCGACCAGGCGTATGACGAGTTTGTTGCTAAAGATATTATTAAAATGCAGACACCATTAAGTGGTAAAATGGCATTTGAATGTTCAGAACACGACGATAAGGGTAGACCTATAGTATTTGTCGTAGTCAGTGGTGGTCACGCACCGGTAGTTGTACCAAATGTAATGGGATTAACACTTGATGAAGCAAAACAGTATCTTGAAGAACTTGGATTTGCAGTATCGGTTGAGGAGGAATACAGTTCAACCGACGCAGCAGGAACAGTCCTTTTACAGGATATAGCAGATGTTGAATACGATTATGGTTCAACAATCGTCCTTACAGTGTCAAAGGGTGAAATGCAGATAGACCCATCAAAGACTCATGCTATACCAAACCTTGTAGGTATGTCTTATGCAGAAGCATCAAAGAAGCTTACAGCTATAGGTATGTATGTAGCCAGAGTAGAAAAGGCTGACGCATCAAAGGAAAACAACGTACTTGGTCAATCAGTTGAAGCGGGAGCAGAAATGGCAGAAGGTACCACCATTACACTTACTGTAAGTTCAAATACTATTGTAATTCCAAATGTAGTGTATAAAGAAGAAGCAACTGCACGTTCGCTAATAGTAGCCGCGGGAGCAAAGGTAACAGTAGTATATGAGAAAAATCCACAAGTAAGAAGTGGTAACGTAATAAGCCAGAGCATAGTTGGCAAGTCAACGGCAGGAACTACTGTAACTCTTGTTGTAAGTACGGGTTATGGCAATGAACAGCAGATGAAAGAAAAACAGCAGGAACGCATGAAAAATGAAAATTATATGCCTGTTACATACGAGGAAATGATGAAGGATAGTGCTATGGCTGAAGCGGAAGCAAGAGCACAAGCCGAGGCACAGGCAAGAGCAGATGCTGAAGCTAAAAAAGCTGAAGAATCAAGAAAGGCTGAAGAAGCGAAAAAAGAAGCTGATGCTAAAGCTAAAGCCGAAGCGGAAGCAAAGAGAAAAGCTGAAGCAGATGCAAAAGCGAAAAAAGAAGCTGACGCCAAAGCGGCAGAAGCAAAGAGAAAAGCGGATGCTGCAGAACAAGCACGGAAAGCTGAAGAAACAAGAAAGGCTGAGGCTGCTAGAAAAGCTGAAGAGGCGAGAAAGGCTGAAGAAGCCAAAA
>JAZQHR010000081.1:0-28419 GCA_045540695.1 Clostridia bacterium
TGTAAAAGATGAAGATATTAAACATGAACTAGGACACATGGCAGAAAGAAATTCAAGATTAGTAGCAGTAGAAGATAGACCAGTTGAAAGTGGAGATATAACAGTTATTGATTTTGAAGGATTTGTTGATGGTAAAGCTTTTGAAGGTGGAAAAGCAGAAAATCATGAATTAACAATAGGAAGTAATACATTTATACCAGGATTTGAAGATCAAATTATAGGTATGAAAATAGGAGAAGATAAAGATATAAATGTTAAATTCCCAGAAGAATATTTTTCAGAAGAATTAAAAGGAAAAGATGCTGTATTTAAAATAAAACTACATGAAATAAAGAAAAAAGAATTACCAGAACTAAATGATGACTTTGCAAAAGATACAAGCGAATTTGATACACTCGAAGAATACAAGGCTGACATCTTGGCTAAACTTAATAAAGCTAACAAAGAAAGAATGAAAGTTGAAAACGAAAATCTTGTGCTTGGTAAGGTTGTAGAAAATGCTACAGTAGAAATTCCCGAAGCTATGATTAACAATCAGCTTAACAATATTGCAAGAGATTTTGATTACAGACTTTCAGCTCAGGGCTTAAACCTTGAAAAATACTTACAGCTAACAGGTTCTACTCTTGATGCATTCAAAGAGCAGTTTAAAGAACAGGCTGAATCTCAGGTTAAATCTACTCTAGTTCTAGAAGCTATAGCTAAAGCTGAAAACATGACTATCGAAGAAGATGAATTTAAGGCAGAGCTTAAGAAAATGGCTAAAGATTACAACATGGAGCTTGACAAACTTGAAACTCTTCTTCGTGACGAAGATAAAGATGCTATGAAGGAAGAAATGCTTAACAAAAAAGCTCTTGAATTCATCACTAAATCTTCAAAGCTTAGATAACATTTTAAATATTACAATATAAATTTTACGGGAGGGAAACAAAATGAGTTTAGTTCCTATGGTGCTTGAACAAACAAATCGTGGAGAGCGTTCTTACGATATATATTCAAGATTATTAAAAGACAGAATAATATTTTTAGGTGAAGAAGTAAATGACACAACTGCATCTTTAATAGTTGCACAGTTACTTTTCCTCGAAGCAGAAGACCCTGACAAAGACATATATCTATACATCAATAGTCCGGGCGGTTCTGTAACAGCAGGTATGGCAATATATGATACCATGCAATACATTTCATGTGATATTTCTACTATTTGTATTGGTATGGCTGCAAGCATGGGTGCATTTTTACTTGCTGCCGGTGCAAAAGGCAAACGATATGCCCTTCCTAACAGCGAAATAATGATACATCAGCCTCTTGGCGGTATGCAGGGACAGGCAACAGATATCAAAATTCACGCTGACAGATTATTAAAAATTAAGCAAACTTTAAACACTATTCTTAGCGAAAGAACTGGAAAAGAGCTTTCGCAGATAGAAAAAGATACTGACAGAGATAATTTTATGTCTGCCGAGGAAGCTAAAGAATATGGTTTAATTGATGAAGTTTGGGCAAAGAGAAACTAAACAAAACGAGGTGTTAATGTGGCAAATACAGATAGCAAAAAACAACTAAAGTGTTCATTCTGCGGAAAATCTCAGGAAGAGGTTATGCGTCTTATAGCAGGTCCTGATGTATTTATATGTAACGAATGTGTTGACCTTTGCTGCGATATAATTTCAAGTGAATACGAAGAAGTTGAGTCATTTGCCAGCCTTGATTCTCTACCAAAGCCAAAAGAAATCAAGAAAATACTTGATGACTATGTAATCGGCCAAGATAAAGCAAAAAAAAGCCTTGCTGTTGCAGTATATAACCATTATAAGAGAATTACTTCAGATGACTATGATAACGACGTAGAAATCCAAAAAAGTAACATTCTTTTACTTGGTCCAACAGGCTCTGGTAAGACTCTACTTGCACAAACACTTGCAAAAATAATTGATGTTCCTTTTGCAATTGCCGATGCAACTTCTCTTACCGAAGCAGGTTACGTTGGTGAGGATGTTGAGAACATTCTTTTAAAGCTTATTCAGGCAGCTGATTTTAACATCGAAAAGGCAGAAAAAGGCATTATATATATTGACGAAATAGATAAAATCACCAGAAAATCTGAAAATCCTTCTATTACACGTGATGTAAGTGGCGAAGGTGTTCAGCAGGCACTACTTAAAATCCTTGAAGGAACTGTAGCTTCTGTCCCACCTCAGGGCGGCAGAAAGCATCCACAGCAGGAATGCATACAGATAGATACTTCAAATATCCTATTTATATGCGGCGGTGCATTTGATGGTATTGAAAAAATCATCGGCCAAAGAACAGGTAAAAAAGGATTAGGATTTGGTGCTGAAGTCACTTCAAAAGAAGACAAAAACGTTGGTGAAATTTTAAAGGATATCCTTCCGCAGGACCTTTTAAAATTTGGACTAATACCTGAATTTATAGGACGTTTGTCTGTAATGGTTACACTAGAGTCACTTGATAAAGCTGCACTTGTAAAAATCCTTACAGAACCTAAAAACGCACTTATAAAGCAATATAAAAAACTTCTTGAAATGGATAATGTAACATTAAATTTTGAAGAAGATGCCATCGATGAAATAGCTAATAAAGCTATTTTGCGAAAAACAGGTGCCAGAGGGTTAAGAGCTATAATGGAAGAAGTTATGATGGATATAATGTTTGAAGCTCCATCAGACAGTAAAAATTCTGTTTGTACTGTTACCAAAGACAATGTTACTTCCCTCACAACTCCTACTATCGCATATAGCGTAAAGGAAAAGAAAGAAACCGCATAAATAATATATAAATATTTAAGCCTTGAATTAAAAAATTCAAGGCTTTTTTATATAAAGACTGTATAATCCCGATGCCAATGTTTTTAGCTATAAGCAAGGCATAATGTTTAGATGCAACCTTGCAAAGGCTCCCTTGTGTAAAGGGAGCTGTCACGAAGTGACTGAGGGATTGTTTTATTTACTTCGACAATCCTCCCGTCACACTTCGTGTGCCACCCTCCTTTACACAAGGAGGGCTTTTTATTCAACATATTTCAGCACTCTTTTATAAAAACTGTATAATTTAGATGCCACTTAACAAAGCCTCCCTTGCCTAAAGGGAGGTGTCAGTCGAAGACTGACGGAGGGATTCTTTTACAGCAATATCAATATACTGACAAACTCCCTCAAAGTTTTTATTTACTTCATTATTGGGTATCCTTATAACAGTTAGATTTCGTTGTTCTATTATTTCTGTTCTGATTTTATCCTTCAACAACCCGTTTTCTTCATAATGTTGTGAGCCGTCAAGCTCAATTATCAACCTTGCACTATGACAGTAAAAATCAACAATGTAATTATCTATTAATTTCTGCCTTAAGAATCTAATAGGATAACTTTTCAAGAAATCATACCATAAATGTCGTTCTTCTTTAGTCATATTCTTTCTCAATGTTCTTGCATTGGCTGTTAATTCTGTGTTATGGTTTCTATCCATATATCCCTCCACCACCTTCGGTGGTCCCCCTCCCTTTAGGCAAGGGAGGCTTTTTTCGACAATATTCGACAATCTTTATATAAAGACTATATAATCTAGATGCCATGCTCAAAGGCTTCATTGACAGTTTTTAACTTTTGTGCTATACTTTTATTTGAAATAGGAGAATCGATTTCTGAGCGCAAGTCATTTTCGACCCGCTCTAAAGCATCTTTACGCTTTGCGATTTCTCCTGTTTTTCATTTTCAACAAATTTAGACACTCTTACTATCCTTACATCAAATCAGAAACAAAATAATCATTGTTTCTTGCATAATGATTTAAAACATTTTGTTTAAAATTATTATACCATTATAAAAAACAATAGCAACCCTGAAATAACATCAGAGTTGCTATATTAGTTCAAAACATTTGCTATACATTTTGCTAAGTATTTAATTGAAGCGAGTGCTTCCTCGAGAGTGTTTCCGTTTGTGCCGATTTCCAAAATAAGCGAGCCGGTTGTGGCATGCATATTAAAACGTTCTTTTCTAAGGTTTAACGGCCTTGCGAATCCTGGATATAAGTTATCTAGCTCATTTTGGATTTTAAGTGCAAACTTCAAATTTTCTTCCCAGTGGTCATTTGGGAGTCCTGCTTGATTAGTTCCGCAAAGGACTAACACTTGTGCAACTTTCTCCCCTTCTACATTAGCCACAAGTTTTGTCTTTGTACCGTCTTCTGCCTGTAGTGCATCACGATGTATATCTAATACTATTTGAATAGATGGATTTTCTATAAGATGCTTCTCGATTGTAACAAGTGTGTTTTTATATGAATTTGTATAAGAGGGATAATCGTGAATAGTTTTATCATGAATTACATTTAATCCGTATGATGCAAGCTCTTTTTTCATTTCTTCCCCTACTCTTATCATATTAAATCGAGTATCTTCAGTCCTCGATGGGTCACTTGGAAGATATGAATTTTCATTTGTCGGAGTATAGGATTCCGAAGCATGTGTATGCACAATAAGTATAGACGGTTTATTTTCCTTTGAAAATCCAAGCGGTTGGTTAAGAAGATATTCAAAATCAGGAGTATATGAAGTTTCATTTTTTATCCTGTTTTCTGAAATAACCTTTGACTCCACTATAGGTAGTCTTTTTTCTTCTACAGGAACATCTTCTACGATTATTTCTATTTTTTCGGGGATTTTTGCTGTTGCTATTGCAGGCAAAAATACATTTAGCCACGTTTTTTTATTTAAAATATCAAACCCCAAAAGCGAATCTGATAAATCATTTATGACATTACCATTATACGTATTAACATTTGCACTTGGAATTACGCCATTGATCATATACTTTAGTATGCCTGTACTAAGGTTTGAAATTGAAAAATATGTTATACACATAACAGAAATAAGCACTATTGATATAAAGCGTAATGCTGTATTTTTAGATATAACGTAGGTTCTGTATCGTTGCAAGCTTAATTTCTCCTTTAGTTATTTATATATAATTATATTTTAAATGACAAAAAAATATAACTTGCCTCAATAAGACAAGTTATATTTACTTCACTCAACTATTGCAAAACCTCTATTACAAACGTGCAAAATTCCTAAATCAGCACTGCAGTTGTTAGAATAAATTATTTTTGAATAGCTTACATCTACCGGTTCATCACCCAGATTAACTATTATTTTTAGCTTTTTATTATTTGATTTTCTTATAATTTCAACCGCGTGGTCACCTATTTCTTTAACGTCAATGTCACCGGTTTTCAAAAGCTGATATGTGTTTTTAAGATTTGCTAAATCTTTATAATGAGATACAACCTTTTCATTTATATTATCCCAAGGGAAATACCTTCTGTTTAGCGGATCATCATATCCCTGAAGACCAGCTTCGTCGCCATAATAAATACAAGGGCAACCTGGCAAAACAAATTGTAAAAATGATGCTACATACTCCATCGAAATTGCATTTTCAAGCTTATCACCACTAAGGTACAAGTCAGCCTTTTCCTCTTTAGATTTATGTTCGCCTTCACTTTCCAGCACATTTAGTATTCTTGCGGTGTCGTGAGTTGATAAGCTGTTCATTACACAATCTAAAACAGGCTTTGGATAGTGTTCAGCTATATTCATTATCTGTTCTTTAAATGAAGTAGCATTTATTCTTTTTCTTACAAAATCAATTATAGCATTTCTGTATGGATAGTTCATAACAGAATCAAGCTCTGAATCAACAAAGTATCTTCTGCGCACACTGTACGCCTCTTTGTTTGATGCATCCTCCCATACTTCACCTATAACTATTGCATCAGGTTTAACCTGTTTAACCTTGTTTTTAAGTCTAAGTATAAACTCATCAGGAAGCTCATCGGCCACATCAAGTCTATAGCCATCTGCACCAAGTTTTAGCCAATGCTCTATTACGCTGTCCTCGCCTTCGATGATATAATTTAGATAGTCCTCGTTAAGTTCATTTACACACGGAAGTGTGGTAATTCCCCACCACGACGTATATTTTTCAGGATAATTTTCAAACTGAAACCACGATTTATATGGCGAATTTTGGTTAGAATATGCACCATTGCCAAACACGTGATATTTATCAAAATAAATACTATTGCACCCTGTGTGTGAAAATACGCCATCTAATATAATCTTTATGCCATTTTTATGTGCTACATTGCATAGATTTATAAAATCGTCCTCTGTACCAAGCATTGGGTCTACCCTTTTATAATCTGCAGTGTCATATCTGTGGTTAGAAAACGCCATAAATATTGGATTTAAGTATAGTGTTTTTACTCCAAGCGAGGATATATACTCTATCTTTTCGGCAATTCCCTTAAGGTTTCCTCCATAAAAATCATTATTTAATACTTCGCCTTGTTCGTTAGGTTTAAAGTATGGAGTATCGCTTTTATTTTCATGTATCCAGTAAGGATTTAGTTTATCAGATAAATCAACCTCACCTGACTTATAAAATCTGTCAGGAAAAATCTGGTACATTACATTACCCTTAAATTCATCTGGTGTATCATAATTTTTATCAAAACATGTTATCTGCCATTTATCACCTGAACACATATTTGTATCACTATACCCTTGTTTAAACAAATCAAATTCACCATCAGCTGTATTGATATGAAAATGATAAAAATAAAGACCGCACATAAACAATGAAAAGTTTACTGTATATATATCATATTCTTCTATTTGTTTATAGAGGTTCATTGGCACTTTCATAGATAGTCCATCTTCACTGTTTAAACACAAAAAAACTTGTTTTGTTTTACAGTGTATTGGTATGTGGATGTTAATTTCACATTTTTCATCCTGTCTTAAACACCCAAATGGTTTTTTAAATACTGATGACTTACTGTCGTGTAGTATTCTCATAAATTACTCTCTTTCCACACAAACGGGTCATATACTGCTTATCAGTATATGACCCTATGTTTATTTTTATGAAACAATATAGTTTCTTATAAATCAAACATTTATCTTACAATTTTTATTTCACATCAATATGCCAGATGTTGTCAGCATACTGTTTAACAGCTCTGTCTGATGAGAATATGCCTGCTTTAGCGATATTTACAAGTGACATATTAGTAAATCTTCTCTTGTCCTCGTAAGCGATAGCAACATCGTTTTGTGCTCTAACATAATCTTCAAAATCAGCCATAATCATATATGCATCAGCTGTTCCGTAGTTACCTGATGTAAGTGAATTTGCAATATCATCAAATCTTGCACCAAGAACATCTGAACGAAGCATGCTTATAATCTTCTGTAGTTCAGGACTTCTATTAATATATACACTTGGATCATAACCCTGACGCCACAATTCTTCAACCTCATGAGCTTTAAGACCAAATAAGAACATATTGTCATCGCCTACCTGCTCATGTATCTCAACATTTGCACCATCAAGTGTACCAATAGTAACAGCTCCATTTATCATAAGCTTCATATTACCTGTACCAGAAGCCTCTTTACCTGCGATAGATATCTGCTCCGAAATTTCAGCTGCAGGAATAATAATCTCAGCAAGTGAAACCTTGTAATCTTCTATGAATATTACTTTTATTTTATCTCTCACAACAGGATCAGAATTTATTGTATTTGCCACAGCGTTTATTAGACGTATAACCTGCTTTGCCATGAAATATCCGGCAGAAGCCTTTGCAGCAAATATAAACGTTCTGCATGGCATTTCAATGTTAGGATTTTCCTTGATTTTATTATACAAATAAAGTATCTGCATAACATTCAACAGCTGACGTTTATACTCATGAAGACGTTTTATTTGAACGTCAAACAGCGAGCTTGGATCTACCTTTATGCCGTTAGCTTTTGAAATATAGCTTGCAAGCTGTCTTTTCTTTTTAAGCTTAATCTTTCTAAGCTCAGCAAGTACAGTCTTATCATCGTGATATTTCATTAAATCTTCAAGGTATGTTGAATCTTTAATAAATTTATCACCGATAAGCTCTGTTAGAAGGCTTGTAAGTTCAGGGTTTGACTGGCAAAGCCATCTTCTGTATGCTATACCATTTGTAACGTTGGTAAATCTGTCAGGAGTAATATTATAATAATCTTTGAAAATACTCTGAGTAAGAATATCACTGTGAAGCTTTGATACACCGTTTATCTTATGACAAGCAGCAAGACAAAGGTTAGCCATTTTAACCTCACCATTAGATATTACAGCCATATAGTCTATCTTTGCAATATCTCCGCCATACACTTCGTTTAGCTGAAGAATAAGACGTCTGTTGATTTCCCATACTATCTGGTATACTCTAGGAAGCTGTTCGTTGAAAAGCTGTTCTGACCAACGCTCTAATGCTTCGCTCATTACTGTATGGTTAGTATATGATAAAGTCTTACAAGTAATATCCCACGCATCATCCCAACCATAGTCATGCTCATCTATTAAAAGACGCATAAGCTCAGGCACGCATAGTGCAGGATGAGTATCATTGATATGAATTGCTACTTTATCAGCAAGATTATCTAGTGTTTCGTACTTTGCTAAATGCTGTTTAAGTATGCTTTGAAGTGATGCTGAAACAAGCAAATACTGCTGTTTTAATCTTAATCTTTTTCCATCGATATGGTCATCAGCAGGATAAAGAACCTTTGATATTACTTCAGCCATAGTATTCTGTTCAAGTGATTTTACATATTCACCACGAGAAAAAGCTGACATATCAAGGCACGCAGGAGATTTTGCACTCCAAAGTACAAGCTTATTTACAGCCTTAGTATCGTGTCCAGATATATACATATCATACGGAACAGCTACTACAGGGCTGTAGTTCTGATGTGTTACTCTTAGTCTGCCATCATCGTCAAACCACTGAACAACGTCACCACCGAATTTAACTTCGAATGATTCATCTTCTCTTGGAAGTAACCACACATCACCCATATTTAGCCAGTCATCAGGAAATTCCATCTGCCAACCGTCAACAATTTTCTGCTTGAATATACCAAACTCATATCTGATAGAAAAACCTGTACCACGCATTCCAACAGATGTCATAGAATCCATATAGCATGATGCAAGTCGTCCAAGACCGCCGTTTCCAAGTCCTGCATCAGGTTCTATTTCATAAAGTTTGTTTATGTCTATACCAACCTCTTTGAGTGCAGTTCTGAAATCATCTTCAAGACCTAGATTATATAGATTGTTTCTAAGAGAAGTACCAACAAGAAACTCCATTGACATGTAGTAAACCTGTTTACCATCTTTGTTTTTAAAGTCCTTGCTGAACTTTCTTCTTTCTTTGATAAGAATATCTCTTACCACAGTACATAGAGCTTTGTATATTTGCTGATTGGTAGCTTCCTTCAGCTCGCAGCCCATACTTTTTAATGATTCTTCATTTACAAGTGAAATTATTTCTTTTGATTTCAATTTATCCTTAGTCCTCCTAATATTGTAATGTATTATTATAAAGCTCCATATATTTTTTTACAGATTCCTTCCAGCTGCAATCATATTTCATGATGTTTTCTGTATGTTTATGGAGTTTTTCTTTATCATGGTAAAATTCTATACTTCTGCCAATAGCACCAAGCATATCGTGAGCATTAAAGCCTTTAAAAGTAAAACCTCTTCCTTCAAGTGTTTGGGTATTAAGCGGTGGAACAGTATCACATAATCCACCTGTTTCCCTAACAATTGGGATAGTACCATATCTCATAGCAATAAGCTGCGCAAGTCCACATGGCTCACTCTTTGACGGCATAAGGAACATATCTGCTCCTGCATATATCTGGTTTGCAAGTACCGGGTCAAATTTTAGACTGATAGAAACTCTGTCAGGACGCATATACGCCATATAGTTAAACAAGTCTTCAAATCTTCTATCACCTGTACCAACTACAACAAACTGCATATCCATATCCATTATCTCGTTTGCCACATACTCAACAAGCTCAAGTCCTTTATGTGCAACAAGTCTTGTAACCATTGCAACCATAGGAATATCCGGATTCTCGGGAAGTCCAAGCTTTTTCTGAAGATGAAGCTTGTTTTGGACCTTCTTATCATACTCGCCCGGAGTATAATTTACAGGAAGCTTTTCATCTGTCGCAGGGTCATATAATTTGGTATCTATACCATTTACTATTCCCCATAGTTTATGCTCATTTCTCTTTAAAACACTCTCAAGTCCGTGAGCAAAATATGCATGACGGATTTCGTGAGAATATGTTTCAGATACAGTAGATACTCTGTCTGCAAGCTCTATAGCACTCTTAACAAAGTTAATACAATCTTTATGATACATAACATCGTGCCAATCGTCCGACAGACCTATAACCTCTTTTAAAAACTCTTCAGGCACCTTTCCCTGATATTCTATATTGTGAATAGTAAATATAGTTTTTATTTTCTGATATTCAGGGATAGCATTATAGTGTCCCTTTAAAAATGCCGGAATTAGAGCTGTCTGCCAATCATTACAGTGAATGATGTCGGGATAAAATCCAATATGCATAATTGCTTCGAGCACAGCTTTACTAAAGTATGCATATCTCTCTCCATCGTCGTAATAACCATAAGCACCATCTCTATTGAAATAATACTCATTATCAATAAAATAATAAGACAGTTTTTTACTTCTGCTAACCGCTTTAAACACGCCAACATAAGCTGTACGCCAAGCAAGCATCACATTAAAGCATGTAACAAACTCTATTTTAAAATCCGGATTATATTTTATTGACTTATAGTAAGGTAAAAATACACATACTTCAACATCTTTGTTTTTTGCGAGCTCTTTTGGTAGCGCTCCAATAACATCGCCAAGTCCTCCGGTTTTGATATACGGTGCTGCTTCACTGGCTGTCATTAGTATTTTCATATTATACCACCGTTTCCTTTATATTTTTATACAGTTTCGCCTTTATTTATAATAATAGGCGCATTTTTGGCACCAATAAGTGTAGTACCTGCTGTTACAGTTACATCCTTATCAACAATAGCATTTTCAATTACAGCATTTTCACCGATTGATGAACCCTGCATTATAATTGAATTTTTAACAGTTGCACCATTTCCTATTCTAACATCACGGAATATAACAGAATTTTGAACAGTACCATGAATAGAACAACCGTCAGCAACTATGCAATCATCAACCTGAGAATCGTCACCATACTTAGTTGGTACCTCATCTCTGACTTTTGTATAGATAGGACGTTTTACATTAAACAAGCTGTTTCTTACATCCTCATCCATTAGTTTTAAGTTGTTATCAAAATATGACACTACATCTCTGTTTCTAAGAACATAATCTGAAAATTCATATACATTTATAGACAATTTTTTGTCCATGAATTTTTTCTGTAGGAAATCACGTTCAAAATGATATAGCCCTCTCGACACAGAGTCTTCAATAACATCTATAAGTGCATCTCTTTTCATAATAAACATACCCATACCGATAAGAGTATCTTTTGCAGCAGTAGCATCTACAGCTATACCTGTTACTTTATTATTTTTCTCGGTATCAAGTACAAGATCAAATTTTGCCTTCTTTTCTGCTCTGTTAGCTATAATTGTAATGTCTTTCTTTGATTTAATATGTTCATCCAAAACCTTATCATAATCAATATTACAGATAATAGGAGAATCGCAAAGAAGTACATATTCATCCTTGTTTCCTTTAAGGAATGATAGTGCACCATACAAAGCTTCAAGCTTACCACGATATATACCTGTATGACCTGTACTAAATGGTGGTAAAATATAAAGTCCGCCTGTTTTTCTGTTTAAATCCCATTCACTAGTTGAACTCAAATGGTCCATTAGTGATTGGTAATTATATTTAGTAATAACACCTATACTTGCTATACCCGAATTTACCATATTCGAAAGTACAAAATCTATCTGTCTGTATCTGCCGCCAAACGGAAGAGAGGCAACAGTTCTTCTTTTTGTGAGTTCACCCATAGTTGCATCGTAAATATTTGAAAATACAATTCCGACCATTCTCATATTATATCACCTCACACAATTTCATTTACTTTAACAATGCCGTTTTTCTTGATTTTCTTGCCTTTTCCTACGACGCTTATACCCCATTCTGATTCGTCGTAAAATTCAGGCTTATCACCAATCTTGGCATTTTGACATACTGTGCTTTCTTCACCAATAATTGCATATTTAATATTAGCACTTTCCTCTATAACACTATTAGGCATTACAATGCTGTCAGATATTTCCGCACCTTCCTTGACAACACAACCTGTTGATATAATAGAATTTTTCACTATACCTTTTATAACACAACCCTCTGCGATATATGAATTTGTAATATTTGCACTTTTAGCTATAAAGCTTGAAGGTTTTGCGTAGTTTCTTGCGTAAATTTTAAAGTTTTTATCTTTAAGTTTAAATGGTACATCAGGATTTAATAAATCCATATTTGCCTCCCAAAGACTCTTAATGGTACCAACATCTTTCCAGTATCCATCAAATGAGTATGCAAAAAGTTTCTTATTATCACGAAGAAGAGCTGGAATAATATTTTTTCCAAAATCGTTAGATGATTTTTCATCTTCCTCGTCCATAATAAGATACTCTTTAAGTACCTTCCAGTTGAACAGATATACACCCATAGATGCCTTAGTGCTTTTTGGCTTTTTAGGCTTCTCTTCAAATTCATATATTTTGTCATTTTCATCGGCATTCATAAT
Source organism: Clostridia bacterium (assembly GCA_045540695.1). Taxonomy (GTDB): domain Bacteria; phylum Bacillota; class Clostridia; order UMGS1810; family UMGS1810; genus JAZQHR01. The sequence continues at coordinate 12,707 of JAZQHR010000081.1, forward strand.
ACCAAATCTTGATGCCTCTTCAAGCGGAACATCAAGTACAGCTATAGTACAATCCGATTTTTTCTTTTCATGATAAGCAAGCATTTTCGAATAATCCATTTTATATATATGGTCACCTGAAAGTATAAGAACATATTCAGGGTTATACCTATCTATAAAATGAATATTTTGATAAATTGCATTTGCTGTACCTTTGTACCATTCTGTTTTATGTGATTTCTGATATGGTGGTAAAATATGAACACCACCATAGTTACTGTTAAGTCCCCAAGGCTGACCATTTCCAATATAGTCATTCAGCTCTAGAGGTTGATACTGTGTAAGTATACCAACGGTGTCTATACCCGAATTTACACAGTTAGATAGCGGAAAATCAATTATTCTGTATTTACCGCCAAAAGGGACAGCTGGTTTTGCCGTTTCTTCTGTGAGTACCATAAGTCTGCTTCCTTGACCACCAGCCAACAACATTGCTATACACTCTTTACGTCTTTGCATAATACTAAACTGCCTCCTTTATATGATTTAAAAATTATTTTTCAATTACATAATATACTGTAGACATTTGTGGTACGGTAACTGAAATACTTTGTTCAAATCCATGGAATGGGATATTGACACTATTTTTCTTTCTTAATACCTCGCCCGTTCCGCCATATCTTTTGTAATCTGTAGAAAATACCGGTTTATATGTTCCTTTGTATGGGACACCAATTCTGTAATTTTTACGTGTTACAGGGCAGAAATTACAAACAGCTATTATTTCTCTGCCTTTTTTGTCAATTCTCCTAAATGAGATTATACTCTGATCTTTGTCGTCATTGCTTATCCAATTAAATCCGGTCCAGTCATCATCAATCTCCCAAAGTGGAGAATTATCTTTGTAAAACGCATTGAGTTCTTTAACGAAATTTTGCATCTTTTTGTGCTTATCAAAATCAAGAAGTGACCAGTCAAGCTCAGTTGCATAATTCCACTCATTAAACTGTGCAAATTCATTACCCATAAAAGAAAGTTTTTTTCCGGGATGTGCCATCATATATGCGTAAAATGCACGAAGGTTATTAAACTTCTCATCATACTCACCCGGCATTTTATTTATCATGGAGCACTTTCCATATACTACCTCATCGTGTGATAGCGGCAGGATAAAGTTTTCCGAAAAGGCATACGTCATAGAAAAAGTAAGGTTGTTATGATTACCTTTTCTATATAGTGGATCAAGTGACATATAGCGAAGCATGTCATTCATCCAACCCATGTTCCACTTCATATTAAATCCAAGGCCGCCAACAAAGTCAGGCTTAGTAACAAGCGGAAATGCGGTAGACTCTTCAGCAATCATAAGAACATTTTTATTAAAACCAAAGGCTGCTTTGTTTACTTTTCTTAAAAAATCTATTGCATCGAGGTTTTCTTTACCGCCATACTTATTTGCTCGCCACTGTCCGTCTTTTTTTCCATAATCAAGATAAAGCATAGACGCAACCGCATCAACTCTTATACCATCTATATGGTATTTATCAAGCCAGAATACTACATTTGAAACAAGAAATGATATAACTTCATATCTACTGTAGTCAAATATTCTCGTACCCCAGTCAGGATGCTCATTCATAAGAGAATCACTTGATTCATAAAGGCAACTTCCATCAAACTCATAAAGTCCGTTTTCATCCTTTGGAAAATGTGCACCTACCCAATCAAGTATAACCCCTATTCCGTTTTCATGACATTTATTCACAAAATACATAAAGTCATGTGGAGTTCCATATCTGGAAGTAGGTGAATAATATCCTGTTACCTGATATCCCCACGAAGGGTCAAACGGATACTCGCTTACAGGCATAAGCTCTATGTGAGTATATCCCATCTTAAGAACATATTCTACAAGCTCATCAGCAATTTCTCTATAAGTAAACGGATTACCATCCTCGTGTATCTTCCAGGAACCTAAGTGAACTTCGTAAATGTTCATTGGACTATTAAGAGGATTGTTTTTTTCTTTATTTGAAATATATTTTTTATCCGTCCACTTAAAGTCCTCAATATCATAAACTTTACTTGCGTTTTCAGGACGTGTACACATATGATATCCGTAAGGGTCACTTTTATAGACAAGACTTCCATCTTGTCTTTCAATACAGAATTTATACGCATCATAAATGCTTGCATTATCAATATGTGCTTCCCATATACCGCCATAAATTCTATACATAACGTTGGCTGATGTATCCCAATCATTAAAATCACCAACCACTCTAACGCTCAATGCATTTGGTGCCCAGACTCTAAATATAAAACCATTTTTTCCATCTGTACTATCCTTATGACATCCCAAAAAATTATATGCTTTACAGCTATCACCTTTTAGAAACAAATCAATCTCATCAGATAAACATAGTTTGTCATTATCAATTATGTCAGTTTCTTTTCTATTGCACTTCATAATATCACTCCTGATGATGTATTAATCACAGTTATATATTAGCAAGATGAAATATATTGAAAAATAAGTATAATATAACTTATGTATATTATATCACAAAAAAATCATCTTGTAAATGCCTTTTTGCTTATAAAACCTTATTTATCAGGCAATTTACGTATTTTTTACATAAAATTCCATTTAAAAATTTGTAAATTTTATTAAATACAAAAAAGTTAATAAAAATTTAAATAAACACTTGGTTTTTGTCGTAATTTATGATAGAATAGAACTATATATTTATCGAAAGGATATTTGCGTTATGACAATTGTAGATTTACTTGAGAAAAATGCCGAGCAATACGCAAACGATACTGCGCTTGTTGAAATTGCACCGCATATGATGGAAAAAGCGAAAATAACATGGAAAGAGTACGCTCTTATCCAGCCAAATCCTGAAGAAAGTGGCAGACAGGAAATAAGCTGGAGTGAGTTTGACAAAAAAGCAAATAGATTTGCCAACCTACTTCTAAGTCGTGGAATTAAAAAGGGTAACAAGGTTGCTATACTACTTATGAACTGCTTAGAATGGCTTCCTATTTACTTTGGTATTTTAAAAACCGGTGCTTTAGCAGTGCCATTAAACTACCGATATACCGCTTCGGAGATTAAATACTGCTTGAATCTTGCCGATGCCGATGTTCTTGTATTTGGTCCTGAGTTTATCGGACGTATCGAAGAGATATGTGACAGGCTGCCAAAAGTTTCACAGATATTTTACGTTGGTAAAAACTGTCCTACATTTGCAGAAAGCTATGATAAGCTCGTTACATATTGTTCATCAAAATCTCCTGAAATAAAACTTAGCGAAGAAGATTATTCAGCAATATATTTTTCTTCTGGAACTACAGGTTTTCCAAAGGCAATACTACATAAGCACGAAAGCCTTATCCACTCTGCAAGATGCGAACAAAACCATCACGGACAAACGAAAGATGATACATTCCTTTGTATCCCTCCTCTATATCATACAGGAGCAAAAATGCATTGGTTTGGTAGTCTAATCGCAGGCTCTAAAGCAGTACTTCTAAAAGGTATCAAGCCCGAATGAATTATAAAAGCAGCTTCAGAAGAACAGTGCTCAATCGTATGGCTATTAGTGCCTTGGGCTCAGGATATACTAGACGCTATTGACCGAGGCGAAATCAATCTAGAAGAATACGATTTATCAAAATGGAGACTTATGCACATCGGTGCTCAGCCCGTTCCACCAAGTCTAATCAAACGATGGAAAGAAAAGTTCCCTTCACACGAATACGACACAAACTATGGTCTTTCCGAGTCTATCGGACCTGGCTGTGTACATCTAGGTGTAGAAAACATCCACAAGGTTGGAGCAATAGGTAAAGCAGGTTTCGGATGGCAGGTTAAAATAATTGATTCATCACTTAATGAAGTTAAACAAGGTGACGTTGGTGAACTTGCTGTATATGGACCAGGTGTAATGACTTGTTATTACAATGATGAAAAAGCAACAAACGAAGTACTAAAAGACGGTTGGTTATTAACAGGTGATATGGCTAAGATGGATGAAGATGGATTTATATATCTTGTCGACAGAAAGAAAGATGTTATCATATCAGGTGGTGAAAACCTATATCCTGTTCAGATTGAAGATTTCTTAAGACAGCATCCTGCAATTAAGGACGTTGCAGTTATCGGACTTCCTGATGCAAGACTAGGTGAAATAGCTGCAGCAATTATAGAAATTAAAGAAGACTATAAATGCACAGAAGAAGAAATAAATGAATTTTGTATTGATCTTCCAAAATACAAAAGACCTCGTAAGATTATATTTGCTGAAGTACCAAGAAACCCTACAGGCAAAATAGAAAAACCTCGTTTAAGAGAAATATACTGTGGAGAAAGCCTTGTATCAGCACAGATAAAATAATATCTTAAAACCAATTACAGAAAGGAAATATGTTATGAAAAGACTAATGCTTGGAAACGAAGCAGTTGCCCGTGGTGCTTATGAAGCCGGCGTAAATGTTGTTGCATCATATCCGGGTACGCCAAGTACAGAAATAACTGAAAACATTGTAAAATACGATGAAATATATGTTGAATGGTCATCTAACGAAAAAGTAGCTGCCGAAGTTGCTATAGGTGCTTCAATCGGCGGTGCAAGAAGTATGTCATGTATGAAACACGTTGGAATGAACGTGATGGCCGACCCGCTATTTACAGTCAGCTATATCGGAGTAAACGGCGGACTTGTTTTCTGTGTTGCCGATGACCCTGGAATGCACTCATCACAAAATGAACAGGATTCAAGACACTATGCTGAAGCTTCAAAAACTATGATGCTTGAACCCGCCGACAGCCTTGAGTGTCGTGATTATACGAAAATCGCTTACGAACTAAGCGAAAAATATGATACACCGGTAATTATAAGATTATCTACAAGAGTATCACATTCACAGAGCCTTGTTGAGGAAATGCCAAGAAAAGATGTTCCATTAAAACCTTATGAAAAGAACATTGCCAAAAACGTAATGATGCCTGCAAACGCAAAGAAAAGACATGTTATCGTTGAAGAAAGAATGGCTGCACTAAAAGAATACGCAGAAACAAGTGAGTTAAACACTGTTGAAATAAACTCTGATAAAATTGGTGTTATCACTTCCGGTATTTCATATATGTATGCAAAGGAAGCACTTGGTGATAGCGTTAGCTATTTAAAACTTGGTATGGTATACCCTCTTCCTGACAAGCTTATAAAAGATTTTGCTGAAAAACATGAAAAAGTATATGTAATAGAGGAACTTGATCCTATATTCGAAAGACATTGTAAATCACTTGGTATTGAGGTTATAGGTAAAGATAAATTTACACTTCTTGGTGAATATATTCCATCTATGATTAAAAAGGTTGTAACAGGCAAAGAGGATGAAAAACCGCTTACAATTGATGAAGAAATTCCTGTAAGACCACCGGTTATGTGCGCTGGATGTCCGCATAGAGGTACATTCTACGTGTTAAAGAAGCTAGGTCTTGTTGTATCAGGTGACATCGGATGTTATACACTAGGTGCTGTTGCACCGCTGGCAAGCGTTGACACTACTGTATGTATGGGTGCAAGCGTTAGTGGAGCAATGGGTATGGCAAAAGCAAGAGGTGCTGAATTTAATAAAAAGCTTGTTGCAGTTATAGGTGATTCTACTTTCATCCACTCAGGTATTACAGGTCTTATAGACATAGTATATAACAAAGGTAATAATACTGTTATTATTCTTGATAACTCCATCACAGGTATGACAGGTCATCAGGATAACCCAACAACAGGTTATACAATCAGAAAAGAGCCTACTACAAACGTTGACCTTGTTGCACTTGCAAAAGCAGTTGGTGTAAAAAGAGTTGTGGTAGCTGACCCATTTGATTTAAAACATTTCGAAGAAGTAGTAAAAACAGAAGTAAACGCAGATGAGCCATCAGTTATTATAGCTCAACGTCCTTGTGCACTACTTAAAACTGTTAAATACAGTGGTCACTGCAAGATTACAGAAGATTGTAAAAAGTGTAAAAAATGTATGGGACTTGGATGTCCGGCTATATCAATCAAAGACGGAAACATTCAAATAGACAAAAACCAGTGTAATGGTTGCGGACTTTGCATAAACGTATGTCCGTTTAACGCAATTAAAAAGGAGGACTAAAATATGGCTAAAAATATAATGATTGTCGGCGTTGGCGGACAAGGAACACTACTAGCAAGCCGTATTTTAGGAAATACGGTAATAAACGAAGGTTATGACGTTAAAGTATCTGAAGTACATGGTATGAGTCAACGTGGCGGAAGCGTTGTTACTTATGTTAAATATGGTGAAAAAATCCACTCTCCTATTATTGATGTAGGCGAAGCAGACATCATATTAGCTTTCGAAATGCTAGAAGCATACAGAGCACTGCCATACCTAAGAAAAGACGGTATAATGATTGCCAACACTCAAAGCATAGACCCTATGCCTGTAATTATAGGTGCTGCTGAATATCCATCTGATATAACTGAAAAAATATCAGCAAAAGCAAATCTTAAGGCAGTTGATGCTCTATCACTTGCAAACGAAGCCGGAAACTCAAAGGCTGTTAACGTTGTACTAATTGGCGTAATCGCTAAAAATACTGATATAGCTTATGAAACATGGGTTGAAACCATCAAAGCAACTGTACCCGAAAAATTCCTCGAAGTAAACCTTAAAGCGTTCGACTTAGGATATAATCTATAATATACAGTTATAAAAAACCTCTGATTATATATCAATCAGAGGTTTTAATTTTATTCTTTTATTTCATCAATTTCAATTACTGCGTACTCATCATCTATATTTATGCATTTACCGCAGTTGTCACATATTTTCAAAGGATCAAGGTCACATTTGTCACACTCACCGCAGTTTGTACAGATTTTATCCGCTTCAAGTATACATTCTTTAGCCATAACTATCTCCTATTTCAATTTTATAACATTATTTGCAGCAATCATTATAGCCAGTCTTGCACTTTCGTATGTAAGACCGCCCTGATAATATGCTACATAAGGTTCGCGCATTGGACCATCTGCAGATATCTCTATAGAAGAACCTGACACAAAAGCACCTGCCGCCATAATCACCTGATTTTCATAACCTGGCATATCCCATGGCATTGGAATTACAAAGCTATCAATCGGTGCACCTTTTTGAATACCCTGACAAAAAGCCACAAGCTTATCAGGATTACCAAATTTAACAGACTCTATTATATCAGTTCTTATCTCATTATATCTTGGTGATACATCATATCCCATAAGTTCAAACACTGCACTGCAGAAAACAGATGCTTTAATACTTTGCGAAACAATATGCGGTGCCATAAAAAATCCCTGATACATATCTCGATTGTTACCAAGAGATGCACCACACTCTCTACCTATTCCAGGACAAGTGAGCCTGTATGAAATAAGATCTACACATTCCTTTGTGCCGGCTATGTATCCACCAGATTTTGCAAGGCCGCCACCAGGATTTTTAATAAGTGAACCTACTATAATATCAGCACCAACGCTTGTAGGCTCCTTCTTTTCTACAAACTCGCCGTAGCAGTTATCAACCATGCAGATGATATTTTGGTCAATAGACTTTACAAGAGATATTACTTCACCAAGCTCATCTACTGTAAATGAATTTCTCCAGCTATACCCTTTTGAACGCTGAAGCATTACCATTTTACAACCTTCAGATACAACTTCTTTTATTTTATCCAAATCAGGTTTACCATCCTTTAAATCAACCTGTTTATAGTTTACACCAAATTCTTTAAGTGAACCGCTATTTTCGCCACGAATACCTATTACCTCTTCCAAAGTGTCATACGGTGCACCTGTAACCGCCACAACAGTATCCCCCGGGCGAAGTATACCATAAAGGCACGATGCAATTGCCTGAGTACCATTTACAATATTATGTCTTACTATTGCATCCTCGGCGTCAAACACCTGTGCATATACTTTATCGAGAGTATCTCTGCCAAGGTCATCGTAACCATATCCAGTTGTAGGAGCAAAATGTGCTTCGGAAATATTATTATCATGAAATGCTTTAAGCACCTTCATTGTATTATACTCACAAACATCATCAATATGTTTGAAATTATCTTTTATCATATCATCAGCTTTTTTGCAAATGTTTAACACTTCATCGAAAATGCCATAATTATCTTTTAAAAAGTTGTTCATCTTATTACCTTCTTACTATGTTATACGCTTTAAGAATCGCTATTGCTGTTTTTGCATCATGAATTTCATTATTCATAACCATATTGTACAAGTCATCTATATGGTGTTTTTCAACCTCAAGAAACTCATCTTCATCAGGATTAGTATTTCCCTTTTGTAAATTTGTCGCAAGGTATAATGTTATCTTTTCATCACAAAATCCCGGTGTAGGATAATAAACACCAAGGCAATCAAAATTTTCTGCTGTAACTCCTGTTTCTTCTTTCAGTTCACGTTTTCCGCATTCAAACGGATCTTCACCATAGTTTAGTTTACCGGCAGGAATTTCAAATACCATTTCTTCATAAGGTTTTCTATATTGTCTTACCATATATACAAAATTATCGTTGTCAATTGCAATTATTCCAACACCGCCAGGGTGATTGACAAGCTCTCTTGTCGCTCTGTCACCGGTTGGTAAAACAACAGTATCAACCTTCATTTTGATAACCTTACCTTCAAAATAAACTGTAGAATCAACTGTTTTTTCTTCAAAATTCATAAATACTCACCCATAATTTTATTGTTTTTTATGCGAAATAAATTTGTTTATCGATGCAATAACAACAAATCCGATAAAAAGACCGGCAACAATAGTAATCATTGCATAAATCCACACATCGTTATCTTCATCAAGAGTAAGATTTATTCCACCAGAAATAACGTCTTCTCTTTTACCTGAAATTTCTTTACCATCTTCGCCTACATATGTAATAAGTTTTTCAGTGTTTTTTTCTGACGGATACAGCGTTACTTCTACACCATTTTCGTTTACTTTCACTGTTCCGTTTTGATAAATAAACTTTTCGTTACCGCAGCCTGTTGAAAGATAATATGATAAAGACACAAGTTTCTCTTCGCATTCTTCACCTTTTGCAGTGACAGGCACAAGTATTCTAATATTTTTCATATCAACAGTATCTGTTTTATATACGCCATTTTTTATGGAATAATTATTTTGGTGTTTTGCAAGTGAAATAATTATATTATCACCTATTTTTGCTATGTTGAAATTTTTTGCATGATCATTACAATAGTAATATCTAAACTTATTAAGCTTAATAGTATCAGGCAGAATAACGTCACTTTCGTCAATACGATTTTTCAAGCATGAAAAAGGCTCTATTACAATACTATTATCAACAATATCTGTTATCGTAGCAAGCACAAGTAAATCGTCATTACCCGTAATAAAATCGTCAACTGAATCAGCATATACAACATTAGAAGAGATTATTATTGAAAGCAACAGAAGAAAAGCAAAAAATGAAAATCTCTTTTTCATGGTATAACAAAATCCTTTCTAAAATTATTTACTAGCTTTAATATTTATAACCTTTGATACAACTTCGACTTTATTTGTAGAAACTCGTAATGTTGAAAGATTTGTAATTAGATTATTTCCATTCAAAATATACCCTTCTTTAGTTGATTTTACAGGGCATTCAAGAGTAATATAAGCATTATACCTTTCAGGCATTACACTTTTTACTACAGAACCATCATTTTTTGTAAGATACTGCATTGATGGTTCATATTCAAATTTTTTAATTTTCCCTATAACTTTAGCTGTAGATTCGTCATAAACATCAACACCTTCATCAAATGCATTTATAGTATACATTCTGACATTTTCAACTTTGAGCATACACTCTACTATGTCATTTTTTTTGACTGATGCTTCTTTTTGACTTGAAAAACTAAACTTAAAAACAGTTGATACAATTGCAATCAATACAATAAAAATAATAAGCAAATCAATAATATTTAATTTTCCGAAAACTTTTCCTTTGTTATCTGTTATCATAGTTTTAATATCCTCCAATTATTTTTTAACATCCATTTCAACAATGAAACCGCTATATGCATAGTTTTTATTTTTAAAATATGCAGTTCTTCCAACTTTGATTACCTGTCCGGAAACCATTATATCTTTTTTTATAGAAGTAGGTTTGCCTTTAATTGTAACGTAAACATCGTACAAATCATCATATTCTGCATTAGCAAAAGTTCCTTCATCTTGATTTTCCATGATATTTGTTGCTTTTTTAGGTTCAACCTTAACAACCTTACCCAATTCGCCACCTTTTATGCTATCAATAACTTTATCTCCAACTTTGACAATATCTTTCAATTCTTCAGGCTGTGTTTTCAATTCAACTGTAAAATATACATCAACAGATTCTAGTTTTTTTGAATCCTTATCATTAGCATCGCCATTATTTAAGAATACATACGCACCAACAAGTGCTGCTATTACAAATACAACAATCAATAAATCAATAATACCAAATTTAAAAGTTCGTTTTTTCATTTTTATTAACCTCCGTTCATTTCATAGAAATATATTCATTCTCTATATTTTTTGTCATTATTTTAGCTTCAAACTCTCTTTCAAACACATCACAGGCGCCATTTTTCAAACGTGATTTAACCTTTTCATCTGTAAGAATACGCTTAATCTTTTCATACATTGCTATGCTATCTTTTGTTGGATAAATATATCCATTAACATCATCATATATTACGCCCGGATTACCACCAAAATCACTTACAACAGCAGGTACTCCTAGGCTCATTGCTTCAAGAAGAGAAAGGCTTGTAGCTTCTGTTCCAAACGAAGCGTTAAGTTCTATATCCAAAATATTTTTTATGCCTGTTACATCTTTTATAAAACCTGCCATAATGACATTTTGTTCTATATTAAGTTCAACAATTTTCTTTCGTATTTCTTCTTCATAAGGTCCGGTACCGGCTATAAGAAGTTTTACTTTTATACCATCATCCAAAAGCATTTTAAGAGCATCTAGTGCATATATATGACCTTTCACCTCAGTTAGTCTGGCAATCATACCAAGAAGATACTCACCCTCGTTAACATTATAATTTGATCTTAATACAAGTTTTTCTTCATTTGAAATTATATCAAGTCTTTCAACGCCGTTTTTAATAACCTTAATTTTTCGTTCATCAACACCAGTATCAGTAAGATTTTTCTTTGCAGCTTCTGCAACGGCAATGATTTTATCTGAATAATGATTATTTACAAAACCATTAATTTTCTTTCCAATACCCTTTGAAATCATCTTAGATGGAGGAAAAACACTATGTCTTGTATATATAACCTTTACTCCCTTAACTTTTTTTGCGGCAATTCTCGCAGACAACGAAGCATGGGCATGTACAACGTCAGGTTTTTCATTTGATATGATTTTTTTTAATTTTCTTATCGCACTAATATCAAATGATTTATCAGATATTCCGTCAACTTCTATGCATTTCGCATTAAGTTTTTCAATTTCCTCCTTGAGAAGACTTCCTGTAGGAACAACCACACTTACATCAAACTGTTCTCTATTATAAAACTTCAAGAAAGTAAGAACGCATTTTCCTGCACCGCCAATATTCGTATCACTGATTATATTTAATATCTTAATTGTCTCCACCTCCAAGTTTGGCAATATTAACTGCTGCTGAAGTAACACCAATAATCATAAAGAACATAAGAACTATTCTATAATTATACCATACATTATCAAACAGACCTTGTATTAAAAAACCAAACATACCGGCTACTAATCCGATAATGATTGCTTTTAAATTTTTGTCGTATGATTTTATATATGTTGAAATAGCTTCTTTATAATAAACTATAATAATAAGTGCAAATGAAATCACACCTAAAATACCGTGTTCAACAATAATCTGCAAATATAAATTGTGTGAATGAGGAGCTATTATCGCAGAATATGCATATCTTGGATAAATAAGCCCAAAAGCTTCTGGACCAGGTCCTATTCCACATAGCCAGTAATCCTTAATCATTAAAAACGTACCAAGCCATATATATACTCTGTATGAAGTAGATGAATCTGCTGTATTACCTATACTTAAAAATCTATTTAATATGGAATCTGGTAAAAATAGAGGAGCAAAAAGCAACAATAATACTCCAAGCCAGATAAATTTTCTATCATAAAAAACAAAGAATAAAAATACAGCAAACATTAATCCAAGCCAGTTTCCTCTTGAATAGGTATAAATCATACACAATGCTAATACAGCAGTTACAAATAGAGTAATTACCCTATTGTATTTTTTAGGTGCTGACCAAACCAGTGCCATACCAAGCGGTATAGTTAACAATAGATATTCACCAAGAACATTAGGATTTTCAAAAGTTGAAACAACTCGAGTTTCTATATCAGAAAACATATCTGCATCAATCCAAGTTGCACCCTCGGGAAATCCAAAAACATGCTGATATATACCATATAGTGCAACAAGTACCGCTGCAGCTAATAAAGCTGATATTAGTGCATAAAGTTGTTTCTTTGTTTTCACAGTATTTGTCAAAAGAAAATATGATAACATAAATGCAAGGTATACCATTACAACCATAATACTATTTACTACAGCAAAAGATGTGATTGCAGATATACATAAAACTATGCCAAATATAATTAATGGAAAATCAAGAGCTGTACGTACATATTTAAGGTTTTCATCACATACAAGTTTTATAATCATAGATGCAAAGCTTAACATTATAAGTCCGACAAGTACCATAGTAGGAAGAAATGGGAACGTTATAGCTCCAATATATACTCCTATCCTATAGTCATAAAGCACTGCCGAAAGTCCAATTATTCCGCACAATCCAATAATAACAAATAATGGTTCAAAAAAGCAGGTAAATATACCAGATACTATGCCTATAACAACACATAAAACGATAGAAGATTTTTTATTAAGTGAAATTATATCTTTATCAACAAATCCATCTATCTCTAAATACATCATAAATTTTCTTACAACAAAACTATTTATGAAACTATTATATATGCTTGTATTTATACATACCATTATAAGTGATACTACCAAAACAACTCCATATATAATCATTCGAATAGCAGTAAGATTTGCAGTCAATAAATTTAGTATTAACGCTGAAACAACAAAGCATCCACCGACAACACCATAATGTCTAATCGAATAATTAAGAGAATTACTACAAAAAGAACTTAGCGAAGATACTATAACGCTATTAGAAAAAGCCGTAAAAATAGCTTTTAAAATATTACCTATCCAATTAAAAAACCTTATAACTAGCTTTACAAAAACACTATTATAAACATAACTATTCATAGCAGAGTTACTTTTGAAAAAATCAACAACGCAACTTCCATTTCCAAGATATGTTGCAACGCTAGTTAGTTTTAATCCAATTGAATAAATAAAACTTTCAAATAACAAACTTTTTAATACACTTATCTTACACTTGATCGTATGACAAATTTTCATAAAAAAGTTATAAAACATACTATTCAATATTTTTCCTCCTCATATAAGTTATTTGTATCACGTTTTAATAATTTATTTTTTACAATGTTTATAAAATCAGTTAATGCACGTACTTTAAGTAATACACAACAAACTAAATATATTATGGCACCGATAAAACTTGGAACCCCTGCTAAAAGAAGTTTATTTTGCGTTATATCTGATAAATATCTATAAACAAGCAATACAATAATGCTCATTATAATAACACTTATGATTATTTTTAAAACTGAATTAATAAAATCATTATTAACAAGACCTTTATGTTTTCTATTTAATAAAAACAACAACAAAAATCCTGTAACATTAGCAGAAATAGAAGCTGCTAAAGCTAAACTTCCAAGTCCCTTTCCGAGATACAGTACAAATAATAAACTAAGCACTATATTTATAGAAATTCCTAAAAAGGCGACTCTCATAGGAGTTTTACCATCATGCAATGCATAAAAAGATTTATTCATAACCTCCTGCACGCCATAACCAAGCATGCCAAATGAATAATAAAATAATGCAGTAGATGTTAGAATTGTTGAAGCTGCATCAAAATTCCCACGTTCATACACCAATCTGATAATTGGTGTACTTAATATTAAAAATCCCGCCATGATTGGTGCAATTAAGAAAAAAACATAACTTAGCGATGTGCTAACAATATTTTTATATTCATCCTTATTTCCACTGGCAACAGCTCTCGAAAGTGCAGGAAAACCAATGTTTGTAATAGTAAATGTAAAAACGCCAACTAAAATAATATACAGCTTATTTGCATAATCAAGTGCAGGTATCGCAGCCCCACCGTTTAATCCGGATGACAACCTAATATTTATCATAGTATTGATAGGCTGGACCCACGTGCTAATGATTATAGGAAGTGCGAGCTTCGCCACTTTCTTTATACCTTCGTCTTTAAAATTTAATGTAGGCTTAAAAACATATTTAAAGCGCTTAAGCGAAGGAATTTGGACAAGTATCTGTAAGCTCCATGCTACAAGCATTGCTATTGAAACGCCAACTATGCCCCTTCGATTACCAATTGTAAAAAGATAAATAATCAAAAAGCCATTTGATACAAGGCTTATAATTGATGGGATATTAAACTCTCCATACGATTGAAGTATTCCCACAAAGCAATAAGCAAGTCCTGTAAAAATAATTGTAGGAAATAATATTTTCACCAAATTTGCTGCAAGGATAACAGTATTGGGATCACTAATGTCACCCGCAATAAGATGAATAAATTGGTTAGAAAATACAATTCCTATCGCTGACATAATAACAGTAACTAATATAATCAGATTTGCAAATTTATTTGCAAATTGCATTGCTTTATTTTCATTATCTTTTTCGAGATATTCATTAAAAATCGGTATAAAAGCCGATGTTACCGCAGTACCAAGTGCTATGTCAAAAAATAGAAGCGGTATGCGGCTAGCGGTAGAAAAAGCAATTGCCTCTGAACTACCAGTTCCGTACATTGAAGCTAAAATCATATCACGAAGCATTCCGCAAAATTTTGCAAGAAGTGTTGCACTTGACATAAAAATAGCCGTAAATGCAATATTTTTATTTTTCGTTTTCATATATACACCTTTGATTTCTATAGAACTGACAAGGACAAGGAGAGTCAAACTCGCAAAATATGTTTGGCTTACCTTGTCCATAACATCATCTGATGTCAAATATACTATTTAATTTTCTTCAAGATAATTTTTAAGAAGTTCTTCCAATATTTCATCTCTTTCAAGTTTGTTTATAAGTGTCCTTGCATTATTAAGGCTGGTAATATAAGATGGATCACCCGACATAATATATCCTACAATCTGACTTATAGGGTTGTAACCTTTAACCTTAAGTGCCTCATAAACAATTGTAAGAACGTCTTTTACTCTTTTTTCTTTCTCATTTTCAAAGCTGAATTTTACAGTTTCATTCATTTCCATTTACATACACCTACCTTCTGTAATATAATACCACATTTCACACAAAAAAACAAGTAATCAAGCTAATTTTTACTAATATTATTTTTGTAAACTTTTAGCACCTTCAAAATTCCATTTGCAATACCTTCGGCAATAGAATTTATTCCCTCATCAGAATTTAGATAATCTCTGTCACTTTTGTTTG
>JAZQHR010000082.1:0-30571 GCA_045540695.1 Clostridia bacterium
TCTTCCTCTGCTTTTACTTCTTCATTATCCGAAGCTATTTCAAGCTTTGACTGATGCTGGAATTTCATATTATCAATCTTAATATTCATAAGTGAACCAAGCTTAAGTGCCTCACCAAGCACAAGGTTTGGCTCGTTTGTATGAATATGTACCTTGATAATGTCATCATCATCTATTACAACCATACTGTCGCCGAAATGTTCTATTGTAGTTTTAAATTTAAAAGAGTCTACACTTTTGCTTTTTTTGCTTATTAAAAACTCTGTGCAGTATATAAACTTAATGCTTTCAGGATCAATTTCCTTACCAACATTTGATGCTTCCTTTTTAGTTTCCTCGGCAGATGTTTCAATAACACTGCCTGTCTTTAAATACTCAAGGCAACCCTCAAGTACGCATACAAGACCTTTACCGCCTGCGTCAACAACGCCTGCCTGTTTAAGCTGTGGAAGAAGCTCAGGAGTGTGGTCAAGAGATTTGTTTGCAGCCTCTACAAGCTTTTCAAATATATATACAGCATCTTCGCTTTCTTCACAAATATTAACAGCAGCTTCAGCTGTTTCTCTTGCGACAGTAAGGATAGTACCCTCTGTAGGCTTCATTACGGCTCTGTATGCACTTTCAGATGCTTTTGTGAATGCTGCACCTATTTCCTTTGCAGTTAAAACGTCAGCATCTTTTACGTGCTTTTGAATACCACGCATAAGCTGTGAAAGTATAACACCTGAGTTTCCTCTTGCACCTCTAAGCGTAGCACTTGCAAGAGCTTTTGCTACAGCACCTGTGCCATTGTTTCTGTTTGCATCAACCTCAGATACTGCCGCTCTCATAGTAAGCGACATATTTGTTCCTGTGTCACCGTCTGGTACAGGAAATACATTGAGGTCATCTATAAGATTTTTATTATTATTAAGATTGTTTGCACCGGATATAATCATATCCGCCATAATCTGTCCGGTAATTTCTTTAATCAATTTTAAAACACACCTCTATTCCTGTATACGGAAACCTTCAACATATACGTCTACTTTTCCGATTTCAACTCCCGTAATACGGTTTAACTGGTATTTAACGTTTTTGATTATGCTGTCGCAGATAACATTTATATTCACACCATACTGTACGATGATGTGCATATCTATATTTATTTTTTCACCGTCATAATTTACCTTTATGCCTTTGGTTAGGGTATCTCTCTTAAGCAGATTTGCAATTTCATCCTTTTTAGAACGATAAGCCATACCCACAACACCATAGCAGCCTGTAGCTACTATTCCGGCAAGCTTGGCAATCGCTTCGTTTTCGATTATTACATCACCTTTTGCAAAGTTCAGGCATAGAACATTGTTTGCCACTTAAAGCACCTCCAAAATTATAAATTTATTATATTGACATTTTTTGTGTTTTCGAAAATACCTTTTTCTCTTTCATGACAAGTGCTGAATACAACCTGAGTAGTGTCAGCTAAAGTGCTTAAAAACTCAATTGCTTTGTTTAGCCTTTGTGTGTCACACTGACAGAAAATATCATCTAAAAACACAGGATAACTTGCGTCTTTATCTTTTATAGTTTCTATTATACCAAATCTAACAGAAAAATACAACTGGTCAATGGTGCCACCGCTAAAATACGGAAGCTCATAAAATCCCTTACCACTGTCCACACGTGTGTCAAAGTCGTGGTTTATAAGAAGATTTTGATATTTTTCACCGGTAATACGCGAAAAAATATCACTTGCATTTTTTGCCAGCTTTGGTGCAAAATTGTTTTTAATCTCATCAAATGATACATCCAGTATATCAAGGGCTTTTTTAAGTATTTCAAGACGTTTGCTTTTCTCGCTAAGCTGTTTTTCCTTTTCGGCAATTTTCTCAGTAACATTTAAGTATCTCTGAGATAGCTCATCTTCATTTCCAAGCAAATGTTTTGCGACAGCCGCCTCGGAAATAAGGTTATTTAGCTCTGTTAATACTAAATTCAATTTAGCTTTAACAGTTTCTTTATTACCAATATTATCATATTTCGAAAAAATATTCAATACATTTTCCAGATTATCGTATTTTGCACATATTGTCAATTTTAATTTGTCGACATTTTCCTGCTTGGATTTTACCTGATTTGCCAAAAATACAAGCGATGATTCAAGCTCGGATTTTTGACTGCGTTTTTGAGTATATTGTGAACGCATATTTAAAAAGTCTGTTTTACTTGCGAAGCCATATTGTGATAATATATCCTGCTTACCTGCTTTTTTAGATGCAATTTCCTCATCAATTTCAGATACTTTTTTCATCTGTGATTTAGACGAAATGATGCCGTATACAAGTATTGCAACAAATATAACAGCCACTCCAAACGATGCAGGATAGATAAATCCAAGTGCAATGCATATCACAAGTCCGATAGCAGATGCTATGGAAATCCGCTTTGCACTTTTTGCCTTTTCAGTCGCAAACACTTGTGCAGAGCCAAGTTTGTTTATGTCTTCTGTGTCATCTGCCATTATTTTGTTTACTACATCGTCATCAATGCAGTCAAAATCAGGGTATGCACTAAGGTCAATAGATGCGTGCTTTTCGGATATTCTGTCAAATTCTGTTTTAACCTTCTTGTATTCTTCCTCGGCTTTTATATAGCTTTCTGCCATTTCAGCCTTTTCTATGTCTTCAAGCTGATTTTCGAGTGCCAGCTTTTCTTTTTGCAAGCTTTCTGTGCGTTCGGCTATTTTGGTGTAGTTTTCCTTTGCACTTTCTTTTGCTTTTATGTTGGCTTTTATCTCTTCAAGCTCGTCGGTTAGCTCTTCAATCTCTTCATGAAGCTTTGGAATAATCGCTCCCGATCTTCTTGGCGACGAAAGGTTTAGAATTTCTTCCTCAAGCTCTTTTTTTACCTTTGTATACGAACCGCCTTCGTCATTTTCACTGCCAAGACTTGAAAGCCTTTTTACTATTATGCCGTCTTTGTCAGGGGAGGTAGATATACCATTTTGCGATATGAACAGTGTCTTTACAAAGGCGTCCTCGCTTAGGTTAAAAAGATGTATTCCTATATTTTTTGAAATCTCACTGCCAAGGCTTTCACCGGTATTTTTGTTTATAACATCTACTGTGCTTCGCTTTCCGGCTTTTCTGTGAATGATATAATCTATGCCATCGTTATTGTATATAAGCTCGCCTTCGATAATGTCAGCATCCCACGGCATAAATTTAAGCTTTATGTTTTCTGCAATGTTTGATTTTTTAGTGGTCGAGCCATAAAACATAAACTGTATAAACGATAAAATGGTCGACTTTCCCGCTTCGTTTTCACCATAAAGCACGTTTATACCATCTTTAAAATCTATTATTTTATTTGTAAATTTTCCAAAGCTTATAAGGTTAAGCTGTTTTATAATCATTTATTCGTTACCTCCTTTTTCAATGGAAGTAATAAGGAGCGAAGATACCGCGTTTAGTATTTCACGTTCTTCATCTGTCTTTGCATTTTCAAATTCTTTTATAAGATTTTTTGCCACTATTCCTTTTAAAGAATAGTCTTTTGATATTTCGTCCAAATCAAATGACGGTGTGGTTTTGTCCTTTACTTCTGCGTAAAATGCTTCGCCATCTATCATTGACGATAAAACATCTGTGTCGATTGTGATATTTTGAGAAAGCATTCCTGTAAGTACAAATTTATATAAATTTTCTTTGCCAGATATGTTTGATTTTATTAAAGCTATTATATCGTTGGTGGTTTCGCATGAAGATATGTCAATGCCTATAGTTTTGTAAAGTCTGCTTGAAGTAGGGTAGAATTCCATCTCGGCTTTGCTCTTTGATACACTGCCTATGAGAATGCCTTTAACACCCAATTCGTCAAAACCGTGACCATCGTGCGTGCCACAGTATGCATAGTGCGTGCTTCCAAGCTTTTTAACACCTGAAAATTCATGAGTGTGTCCAAGTGCCAGGTATGATAGACCTGAATTTTTTATCTGCTCGTCAGATACAGGGTTGTATATGCCGCCTGCATGAAGAACCATTATATTTATACCATCATCCTCCGCACAAAAATCCTCAAGCACAGAAACTGTAAGCTCCGGCTTGTCAAAGCCGTATCCGTATATGTTTATGTTTCCAAGCGATACTTTTGTTATTTTATTTTCAAATATTGTAATGTTTTGATTTAGTCCGTCTTTTAATGTATCGTAAATACTTGTAGTGTATGGATCGTGGTTGCCCGGCGCAATAAATACAGGTATGCTGACAGAGTTTAATACATTTTTTACAAATGTAATTGTTTCCTTGCCAATAAAGTCGTTGTCAAATATGTCACCTGCGATTAGTATTATTTCCGCACCCTTTTCCAAAGAAAGCTTAATTGCTTTTTCAAAAGAAGATAATATTTCCTGACGGCGTATTACTCTTTTCTTTTCGTCAAGGTCGGAAAATGCACATCCTAAATGCGCATCTGCTATGTGGGCTATCTTTATGCTGTCCATATATATCACCTCTGTTTCTGTCTACTATTATATATCAAATTTTTTCATTTGTCTATCGCAGTTGAAAAAAATGGAATGGGATGATATAATAATTTTATTAGAGATAAAATAAATGAATTTCCCCTTTTTAAATGTCGGATATTGTTGAAAGGAATTTTGGCTGATGGATGGGATTATTGCTTTATTTGAATTTATTTTTGATGGGATTTGCGAGTGCTTGTTTTATTTGATAAAGAAAATTTTCCCGACTTATATTAAAAAGGGAAAGGCCATAAAAGCTTTAGCATTTGGAGAGGTATTGTGGGATGTATATCCCGATAGCGAGCATATAGGCGGTGCACCGCTTAATTTTGCAGCACATTTTAAAAAATGCGGTGGTAAGTCGTGGATAATTACCTCGGTAGGAAATGACGCTCTTGGCGATAAAACCATTGATGAAATAAAAAAGCTTGGCGTATGCACAGACTTTGTTATGCCATCGTGTGCTGAAACCGGCAAATGTCTGGTTACACTTGATGAAAACCAAATTCCAACGTATAACCTTTTAGATAACGTAGCGTATGATTATATACAAAAGCCTGATTTGAAAGGAAATGTATACAGTGTTTTGTATTTTGGTACATTAGCACTAAGAAGCGAGCACAACCGGGATACACTAAAAAAACTTATCGCAGAAAATACCTTTGAAAATATATTTGTTGATATAAATATTCGTCCGCCATACTACAGCGGTAGCGTGATAGAGCTGGCACTTGAAAATGCGACCACTATAAAAATAAGCGAGGAAGAGCTTCCGACAGTTATGGATTATGTGGACAAAATGGCAAAGTCTGTAGAGGAAAGTGCAAAGAGTATATCAAATAGATTTTCCAATATAAAAATAATCATAATCACTAAAGGCGAAAACGGTTCGTATGTGTATGACTGTAAAACCGAAAAGTCATACAATTGTGATGCAATAAAGGTCAAAGTGGCATCAACAGTCGGAGCAGGAGATAGCTTTTCGGCTTCGTTTATGGCAAAATATTTAAAAACAAAGGATATCGTAAAATCACTGGATATCGCGACTAAGGTTAGCGGATATGTTGTATCGTGCGTGGAGGCAATACCAAATTATGATATCAAATCCTTTTAGATGGTAATGGAGGGAATATGAAAAATCTTATTTCTCAGATAATAAAATTCAGCTTTGTAGGGATAATCGCAGGATTGGTTGATATAGGCGTTCTTATGCTTCTAAGCGATGTAATGCATATAGATGTGCTTATAGCTTCAGCGGTTTCGTTTTCCGTTTCGGTTGTTGTAAACTATATACTTAGTATGAAATATGTATTTGAAGGTAAACAGCAAAGCAAGTTGAAAGAGTTTGTTGTTTTTGTTATTTTAAGTATAGGCGGATTGTGCATAAACCAGTTTATTATGTGGCTTGGAGTAAAGCTTTTGAATATATATTATCTGGTGGTAAAGCTATGTGCTATGATTTTCGTACCGGCATATAATTTTATTACGAGAAAGATATTTATCGAAACAAAAGAAAAGTAAGGGTGATAAAATTATGAAAAACTGTTTTTCAAAAGACCTGTACAGATACTATGGTGAAGCAGGAGAACCTATCTTAAAAAGAATATTCAGACCTTTAGAATTAAAATACATATCGGTTTTCAGAAAAGCGGGAAGCTGTAGGTTTCTACCGCTTAAGCTGTATTATATGCTAAAGCTTATGAGAATGTCCAATAAAACAAAAATACAGATTCCGGCAAGAACAAGCATAGGCGAGGGCTTGTATATAGGTCATCTTGGCAGGGTAATTATTCATCCCGATGCAAAGCTTGGCAAAAATATGAATATCGCAACCGGAGTAACAATTGGAATGGAAAATAGAGGAAAGAGAAAGGGTGTGCCAACATTTGACGGGAACTGCTGGATAGGTACAAATGCGGTTGTCGTAGGAAATGTCAGAATAGGGAAGGATGTACTTATAGCACCGCTTTCTTATGTGAATTTTGACGTGCCCGACCATAGCATCGTCATAGGAAATCCTGCGAAAATCATCCACAGAGAAAATGCAACAGAAGACTATATTTGCAACTGTGTTTAAAAGGGCATTTTGATGCGGTAAAAACACGCTTTAAACGGGGTTAATGCTATTGACAAAAATCTGTATAAATGTTATTATGTATATATATTATTATAGAAGTAAAATATTTAGGTAAACCTGTTGAAAAACAGGGGCACAAAGCTCAGTGTCTAAGGCTGATATGCTATGATTGACTGGCCGCAACGACGTAAGATATCATGGTTGCGGCTTTTTTTATATTTTATTGGGATTTGGAGGTGTAATCTTGGAGAAAAAAGATTCGAGGATTAAATATAATCTTGTATCATCTTTGGTGTACCAGGTGGTGCTTATCGCTCTTAGCTTTTTGTTACCGAGATTGTACCTTGAAAACTTTGGTTCGGAGGTTAACGGAGTACTTTCTACCATAAAACAGATATTTGCATATATGTGCCTTCTAGAAGCAGGTGTCGGACTTGCTACTACTCAGGCTTTGTATAAAAGCATAGGCGAGAATAATTACAAAAGTGCAAGTGCTGTGCTGTCGGCAACAAATAAATATTACATAAAAACAGGTGTGATATATCTTGTTTTAGTGCTTATTATTGCATTGATTTATGCGTATGTAATACCTACCGGAATAAACAGCCATGTGCTGTTTGCTATTGTTATTTTAAATGCCGTTCCGGCACTTTTCAGCTATTTTATTCAGGCTAAGTACAGAATACTTATGGAGGTTGACGGAAGAAAATATGTAATCAATAATTCCGAAACCATAGTACAGCTTTTGTCAAATATTGGTAAGATATTAGTGCTTGTGCTTACCGACAGCCTGATACTTATTCAGCTTGTATATTGCATTATAGCACTTGTTCAGCTTGTGTATCTGTACGTGTACGCAAAACGCAGATATACATGGCTTGATTTAAAATGCAAGCCTGATTTCGAGGCTATATCACAAAAAAATTCTGTGCTTGTGCATCAGCTTTCAGGTATGGTGTTTAATAACACAGATATCATTCTGCTTTCTGTGCTTTGCGATTTTAAGGCGGTAAGCATATACACCATATACAATATATTCTTTTCGCAGATGCAGAATTTTATAACAAGCATAGTGTCGGGATTTAGCTTTGCACTCGGACAGCTGTTTCATACCGACAAAGAAAAGTTTTTAAAAGTATATAGTGTATATGAAGTGTTTTATATAATGGCAACATTTATCATTTACACTCTTATGGCAGTATTTTTGCTTCCGCTTATACAAATATACACAAGCGGAATAAACGACGCAAACTATACAAATGTAACGCTTGTGCTTTTGTTTGTAATAATGAACCTTCTTGCAAATGGTAAATTACCTTCAAATGGCGTGATAGAGTACGCAGGTAGGTTTGACGAAACACGCTTGCATGCGATATGGGAAATGGCTATAAACATCGTCGTATCGGTAGTGGCTATTATATACTATGGTATATGCGGAGCGGTGTTTGGTACTATAGCGGCACTAGTATACCGAAGCATAATGATGATTTACCATTCAAATAAAAAGGTGCTTGGAAGAAGTATGTTTAATACATATAAATGCTGGCTTGTAAACGGAGCAGTATTTGCGGTTATAATGCTTACTTTATTTGTAGATACATTTAGCAATATGTCGTTTTTAAAGCTTCTTTTAAATGGCATTATCCATTCTGTGTGGATAGTGGGACTATATGTGGTAGTCAATTTTGTGTTTCAGAAAAACGCATTTAAAACACTTATCGAATTATATAGGGGGAATAAAAAAACATGAGTATTCCAAAGATAATTCACTATTGCTGGTTTGGTAATGGTAAAATGCCGAAACTGGCAGAAAAATGTATTAAAAGCTGGATGAAGTATTGCCCCGATTATAAGATAGTTTGCTGGAATGAAGATAATTTTGATATAAATGAAAATCGTTATGCAAAAGAAGCGTATGAGGCTAAAAAGTGGGCATTTGTAAGCGACTACGTAAGGCTTAAGGTGTTGTATGATGAAGGTGGAATATATCTTGATACAGATGTTGAAATATTAAAACCGCTGTCGGACCTTATAGAAAATGGCGGATATATGGGGTTTGAAGAAACCGGTTTGGTTTCTACCGGACTTGGATTTGCCTGTGAAAAGGGTAACGAGATAGTAGGTCTTATGCTTAAGGACTATGACGATATTCCATTTTTGCTTGACGACGGAAGCTATGATTTAACACCATGCCCGGAGAGGAATACAAAGCTTTTAAAAACGCTTGGTATGGATATAGAAAATAAAAATCAGGTATTTATGGGTATGAGATTTTTGCCTGAAGAATATCTTTGTCCTATGAACTATTATACAGGTAAAAAGAAGATAACCCCAAATACATATTCGATACATCACTATTGTGCATCATGGACATCTAAAACATCTAAAAGAACCACCTTTGTAAAAAGGATAATAGGTGTTAAGCTGTACGATAAATTATACGGAAAGTTTTTACATAAATTTAAATGGTTGGAGTGGTAATAAGTGCCGGAGAAAGCTTATGAAAAAATAAAAAATAATATTTTGCCACAGTGGAAGGTGTGTTTTTTTGCAAGTGTGATAGTTGGTCTTATTGCACATTTGTATAAAATAACCGGTTGGTTACCAAACTGGGATTCCTTGGTTTTCAGATATGACGCACAAAATATGTTATCACTTGGAAGATGGTTTCTTCCCGTGGCTTGTGCATTTAGCTCGTTTTACGACTTGCCGTTTTTAAATGGTATACTTGCTATCATTTTTCATGCATTTGGAGCGATATGTATATGCAAAATGCTTGACATAAAAAAGAATACAACGGCTTTTCTTATAGGTGCACTTGTCACTTCGTTTCCTGCTGTAACATCGGTTATGATGTATAATTATGTTGCAGACGGATATAGTATTGCATATTTTATGTCGTGCCTGGCGGCTGTGTTTATGACTGATAAAAAACCAAGATATGTGTTGGCAGCATGCCTTATTATGCTTTCATCAGCTATTTATCAGGCATATATAACGGTTACAATTATGCTTGTTATTCTTCACCTGTTTGATGAATTGGTTTTTGCAAAAAAGGATGCTGTGTATCTGATTAAAAAAAGTCTTGCGTATTTTGTTACAGGCATTGCAGGAATGGTATTGTATTATATAATACTTACTGTGCTTTTAAACGCAACCGGTACGGCTCTTCTTGATTATCAGGGACTTAATTCTACAATGGGAATGTCAAATATAGATATTTTAGGTTCAATATATAATGCCAAAGAAACAATTATAGGCTATTTCTTTGGTGACTTTGAAAATATAAATGTTTTTGTAGTAATAAATATAATCGTATTTGCCATTACTATATTGGCATACATTGTATATTTTATAAAAAACAAAATATATTTATCTCCGCTAAAAGTTATACTTTTAGTAGTATTTGGAGTTTTGCTTTTATTTGGCGGACAGATTTTAACATTTATAAATGCAGGTATCGATTATCACAATCTTATGCTTAAGGGATATTCTGTGTATTACATGTTTTTCATTATACTGTATGAGCGTGGGGAGGATGCCACAAAAAAACGTACGGCAGTTAAATGTTGGACGGTTCTTGCACTATCGCTAGTAATGATATTTAATTATGTTGTCATAGCGAATGTAAGCTATCATAAGGCACAGATGGCGTATGAAAAATCGTATGCAACTCTTATTCGTATTGCCGACAGGATAGAACAAACAGAAAATGCTGAAGATTGCGATGAAATCTTAGTAATAGGAGCACTGGAAAATAGCGAAAAATACAGCGTAAATCTACCACCGGATATTACAGGAATTACTGACGGATACATAATTCGCAAAGATGATGAAACCGTCGGACAAAGTGTGCTATGCAGTGCTTTAAATGATTATTGCCAAAAAGATTATAAGTTTGTAAGCGGTGAAAGAAGGAAATCGCTTTTGGAAAAAGAAGAAATAAAAAATATGAGCTTGTGGCCGTTAAAGGAAAGTATAGCGGTAGTAGACAATATCATAGTAATTAACCTTGGAGTGGAGAGTGAGTAACCATTGATATACTTTTGTGCTGATGATTACGGACTATGCACTCTTGCTTCTGAAAATATACTTGAGTGCGTGGAAAACGGAGGATTAAACAAAGTAAGCGTGTTACCAAACTTTGATTGCACAGATATAAATGAACTTTTGACAAACAATGAGGTTGAATTGTCGCTTCACTTAAATCTGGTAGAGGGCAAAGCCTTGTCAAGTCCCGAAAAAATAAACTTGCTAGTCGATGAAACGGGTCGTTTTAAATATTCGTTTGCAGGACTTTGGATGCTTTCGTTATTTAAAAGAAAAGAATTTGAAAAACAAGTTTACATAGAATTAAAAGCTCAGGTGGAATATTGGAATGCTTTAGTTTCGATGGACATACCGATACTAATTGATAGCCATCAGCATACACACATGATACCGGTAATATTCAAAACGCTTGTAAGGGTATTAACCGACCTTAATGTGTGCGTGAAATATCTTAGAATCCCATCAGAGCCGGTATTGCCGTATATTAAAGAGCCATCTTTATATCTTACATACAGCCCGGTAAATATTATAAAACAGTGGCTTTTGAGATTTTTCTGGATGATAGACAAAAGAGAATACCGAAAAGTAAACATTCCTACGGCGTATTTCTTTGGAATACTGTTTTCTGGAAGCATGGATGAAAAAAGAGTGAGGAAAATATTACCTCATTACATAAAGCTGGCGAATAAGTCAAATATGGATATAGAGGTATTATTCCACCCCGGACATATAAGCGGGGAGGAGATAAGTCTTGATATGTGTAATAAAAGTTTTGAAAAATTTTATTACTCGGATGGACGAAAAACAGAGTTTGATGCTATAATGAATTTAAATATAAAAGATGTTAAAGAAAGAAGTGTATAAAAGTGCCATACATAGAGCAGGAGAAAGTCGATGAAAAAACTAGGGTGAAGCTTGAGGCGATACTTGAAAAGTCGTATGCTTCGTACTGGAAGAAAAAACGTCTTTTTGACATATTTTTTGCAACACTTATTTTATTGTTTTTTATTCCGCTTATGATAGTAATAGCTATAGTAATATGTATAGATGACCCAAGTGCGGGACCGTTTTACAAACAGATAAGGGTAGGCCGTCATGGTAAAGAATTTTATATGTATAAGTTCAGAACCATGAAGGCAAATGCCGATAAGATGATTGAAGAGCTTGCAAAGCAAAATGAAATGGACGGACCGGTATTTAAAATGAAAGAAGACCCTCGTATAACAAGGGTAGGAAAGTTTCTTCGAAAGGTTTCGTTAGATGAGCTTATGCAGTTTTTCAACGTGCTTAAGGGTGATATGACACTTGTAGGACCGCGACCTCCTCTTCCAAGAGAGGTTATGTACTATACCGATTACCAAAAGCTTCGTTTGCTTGTTACACCAGGTATCACCTGCACATGGCAAATCCACGAAAACAGAAATGACGTTCCGTTTGAAGAGTGGGTTGAAATGGATATAGAGTACATACAGACAAGAACATTTTTAAATGATATAAAGATTATGCTAAAGACTCCTATAGTTATGATTACAGCTACAGGCAGATAATTTTTGTATAATCAGATTGGAGAACGCGATGAAAGTAGCAATGATAGGACATAAGGTTGTTCCGTCAAGACGAGGTGGTATAGAAAATGTGTTAACCACACTATGCCCTTTGATGGTTGAACTTGGAATGGACGTTACATGTTATAACAGAACATCGGACAAGGTTGAAAATGAATATGTCGGCACAGTGGAAAATGGTAAGTATCGCGGTGTCAAGCTAAAAAAAGCATGGACAATAAATGCCAGAGGTGTTGCGGCGATGATAGCTTCGTTTACCGCTGCGATAAGTGCTGCTTTTAAAAGATATGACGTTGTGCACTTTCATGCGGAGGGTCCGTGTGCAGCACTGTGGATTCCAAAGCTGTTTGGCAAAAAGTGTGTTGCTACTGTGCATGGACTTGACTGGCAAAGAGAAAAATGGGGAAAGGGCTTTGCTTCAAAGTATATAAAATTTGGCGAGAAAATTCTTGCAAAATATGCCGATGAGGTTATAGTGCTAAGTAAGGCAGCTCAGGATTATTTTAAAGAAACATATAATCGAGAAACAGTGATTATACATAATGGAATAGATATGCAGAATCGTAAGGACGCAGAGATTATTACCGAGAAATACGGTCTTGAAAAGGATGGATATATATGCATTATATCCAGACTTACAGCTGAAAAGGGTATTCATTACCTTATAGATGCATATAACAGCATTTCAACTGATAAAAAGCTTGTTATAGCAGGCGATACTAGTGATACTGACGATTATGTGAGTCTTATAAAAGAGAAAGCGAAGGATAATCCAAATATTATATTTACAGGATTTATATCAGGAGATGAATTATGCGAAATGTATTCAAATGCATACATGGTATCACTTCCTTCCGACCTTGAGGGAATGTCGCTAAGTCTTCTTGAGGCACTTGCTTACGGCAATGCAGTTTTGTGCTCTGATATACCTGAAAATACATCTGTTGCTGATGATAGAGCGATGTATTTTAAGAAAAGCAATGTAGACGATTTGGCACAAAAGCTTCAAATGATGTGCGATGATGAAAACATTGTAAAAAGCTTAAAAGACGGAGTAGATGAGTATATCGTAGGAAAATATAACTGGAGAGATGTTGCAGAAAAAACCTGCAATTTATATAAAAAGTAAAATAAATGAAAGGTGTGAATAGTGTGGAAAGAAATATGCCAGACATAAACGAAAGCCTTGAATATACACAAAACGAAATAAAATTCCACTTAAAACAAGTATTGCCTGAAGATATATACGATACATGGGTGGACAATTTTGTTATTGAGAAGATTGATTCAAATAGTATCGTAGTGGGATATTACGGTAGTGAACCGCTTAAAAAATTCAATAAAGAATATAAAGAAACAGTATGGATGCATATTTGCTCTGTGGTGGGATTTAGAAAAAATCTAAAAATACATAAAAGAAAAAACAAGTCATCAATTCTTCATACACCTAAGGCAAAAAAGAATATAAAAACAGCAAAGTTTTTTGTGGTAAGTGCATTTTTTGCTGCTATCACTCTTGCGATTGCCTTGGTTATGTGCAGCTACATTGTAAACAGAAACTTTAGAGAAACCTTTTATAGTGTAAGCAGTTTAAAGACAAATAACCAGATAAGAGTTATACAGATTTCGGATTTGCACGATTGCAGGTTTGGTAAGGATAACGAAAAGCTTATAAGCCGTGTGGAAAAACTAAAGCCTGATATTATTATTTGCACAGGCGATATGGTTGATTCGGACAAGGCTCAATCTAAAAACATAGTGGCACTTTGCGGTAAGCTTTCTAGCATTGCTCCTGCGTATTACATATACGGAAATAACGAAGTGGAAATGATATACGATTTCCCTTTGACGCAGACTGTTTTAGATAAAAAGTTTGGCTTTAACGATGATAACCGCGATTCAACTAAGCTTACTCAAATGAGTGATAGTTTCGAAGCTCAGCTTGAAAACGCAGGTATAAAGGTGCTCAAAAACGAGCTAGATACCATAACAGTAGGTAGTACTCAGGTAGATGTATATGGAGTACTTACTTCAAATCCTTCGTCGTTCTGGAGCTATGGCGGAGCGGAATTTGAAAACTATATATATTCAAATCCTGATAACGTAAAGATTACAGCCGTTCACGAACCTTATGTATTCGAAGAATTTGAATATGATTTCTGGGGAGATTTGATGGTGGCAGGCCATACACACGGAGGAACAGTACGTGTTCCGGTGCTTGGTCCGTTATACACTCACGAGGGTGGACTTTTCCCTGAGAGAAATGACTACTATGTATACGGCAGATATGATGTTTCAGGCAGACCGCTTATCATAAGCTCAGGTCTTGAAAATAATACAATACTTCGCATTAACAATCAACCGGAGCTTGTTATTGTTGATGTGAATAAATTTTAGAACGGAAAGGATGGTATAAAATGATTACAGCAATTTTAGAAAAAATACCTGTTATTATTGCAGGACTGCTGTTTGTAACAGCAGTTTGGGCAATATATTCCCGTTCTAAGCATATCAATCGTGCGGAATTTGTACAGATTTTCAAAACAGCAAAATATGTTAATCTGTGGATACTTATATTAAGCGTTATTCTTACGGGAGTATTTGGGGTGTTCAATCACCTTAATCTAAAAAAGTCTGTTCACGCTATAATATCGCTTAATTATTCCGAAGCATCACAGGCACTTAATTCAAATGGTACAAGGTACAACATGGCAGAAATCATTTGCGATGAGGTAGTAGCAAAAGCAATTGAAAAAGGTGCATTTGAGGATGTAACAGTAAAAGAACTAAAAGATTGTCTTGTTGTTTATCCTTGCGTTCAGGGCGGAGTAGGGAACGAATCGGAGTATCATATATCTACAGAGTTTGCGGTGGAATACCACGCATCTAAGCATACACAGCATCTTGATGCTGAAAATGTAATTAAGCTAATCACAGCTGCGTACAAGGAATATTACATAGAAAGATATACTGACAATTTCCGACTTGACTCGGCAGATGAAAAGCCTGATTTTTCCAAAATGGAATATATGGATATAGTATCGTATCTTAACAAGGAAACTATGGCAGTATTAAACTATCTATACGGAATGGCTGAAAAAAATCCTAGCTTTGTAACAGAAAACAATACAACGTTTAATTCCATAGCGGGTAAGGTATATCAGTTTAAACAAACACAGATAGACCAAAACTTAAGCTCGTTGATACTTCAGCACGGAATAGTCAGAAACCAGGCTGATTATATAGACAGATTGTCATACCAAAATAAAAATACTGATTTTGATAGGCAGAAAAACGCTGTGTCATTTGACCTTTGCAACGAAGCAATAGCAAGATATTCTGAAGAAATGACAAGAATAGTGCTTGTGCCTACATGGGACCAAACAGGAAAGTACTATATGGGACGAACAAAAGTAGGTATTGACGAATTATCTGTTCAGGCTACAAACTTTAGTGATAATGTAGCATCCAATGAAAAGGAAATTATGGACAATAACCTGATTATAGAAAAAATGAGCAATAAAGAACCTGATGCACAGATGTATCAGTCAACAGATGAGCTTATAGATTCGATATATCAAAGCATAAAAGGCTTTGAAAGAGAAGCGATAGCGGCAGGCAGAGAGTATTCTAACCACAGAATGAATCAATGTGTTGCGGTAAGTATTTACGGCATATCGCTTATGAGTGAGCTTAAGACACTTATATTGTTCTTTGTATTTGCTTATGCGGCGCTGATGCTTTTCGATATTTCAAAGAAATTCCCTAAAAGGGCATAAATAAAAACTATTTAAGGAGGAAAAAATGAAGAATTTTCAAATTTTAAGATATATAAAAAGAATTTTGCCACTGATAATAGTTTTTTGCCTTTTAGCGACATACGCAATATATTTTAAGCTATCATCATCAAATACCTACGTTGCATCGGAGGTTATTCATTATAACGATGAGCAGGCAGAAAAGGGCTTGGCACCTACAGGGGACAAGCTGGATGTAAATGAAATTAAATCATCAGCGGTTATGTCAAAGGTTGTTGATAAAATGGGGCTTACAGGAACATATTCTGTAGACAGTCTTATTTCACGAATAGATATAACACCTATCGAAGACCAGGATAAAGTAGCACAGAAGGAAGCTAAGCTTGAAGAGGGCGAAGAGTACATATACGAGCCAAGCACATTTATAGTTTCTTTTACTGCTACAAGTGGCGAAGGTGCTGATTTTGCAAGAACCATACTTGACGAAACTCTTGATGTATATTTCGCACAGTTTAGTCAGAAATACGTTAATGTAGCTCCTGCTAACAATACTATAGAAAACCTTCACGCCGAAGACTATGACTATATTGAGATGATGGAGCTTATCGATACAAGTATTGATGAAACGCTAAATACCTTGTATCAGCGAATGGAAAAGAACCACTATTACAGATCATCTAAAACGGGTGCATCATTTAGTGATCTTGCAGATGACTTTAACTATTTAAGACAGGTAAAGGTTTCATCGCTTTTCTCTAAAATCTACAAATATCAGATTACAAAAAACAAGTCAGTGCTTGTGTCCGACTATACCACAAGAATTGATAATAACAATATATCAAACACAAAAGAGGAAAGTATAGTAGAGGACGTAGTTACCGTAATAGATTCTTACGTAGAAAAAATGCGTGAATCAGGTAATACTAATATAACATACGAGTATATCCTTGATAATCTTCATGAAAGAAATCTTCAGGATTTTGTGGGCGACCAGACAGTAACCTACGATGAACTTATATACAGTTGGAGAGACCATAACGAAAATAAAGAGCACGCTATAATTGACTCGGCATATTGTAACTATGTCATAGATACATTCCAGAGCTGTACAGGTAATTGTAACGGCGAATGTAAAACGTCAGCTCTAACCTGTACAGAGATTTGTAACGCAGACTATGGAAATATGCGAAATGAAATAGACGCTCAAATCACAGAACTGGTAGACGAACTAACCAAGCTTTATAATACAACAATGGAAACAAATGACGAATATAATGAGTACCTTGGAGCAAGTTATATCTCAGTTTTGGCATCAGCATCGGTAAAGGAAAGTGTTAATGTAACTCTATATACTATAATAGCATTTTTCTTCCTGGTAGTAGTATGCTGCGGCGGAGCTATAGTGCTTGGCAGATTGGGCGATATAATAAATTACATTTTCTACACAGACCACTTAACTTCGCTTAATAACCGTGCATATCTTGATAAATACTTAAAGTCAATGGATAAAAAGCTTCTTGACGATGGTGTAGTGTATTGTATGGTTGATATAGCAAATCTCGCTCATATAAACGGAGAGCATACACGAAATGTTGGCGATGAAATTATAAAAATGTTTACAGAGTATCTTAAAGAATCATTTGGTAAAACAGACGCTACTTTCGTTTACAATGGAAACGGAAGCTTTGTAATCTTGGTGAATAACTCAGACTACATTACCGTAGAAGACATTATCGGTCTGTTTAGATTAAGACTTGATGAAAGAGAAGAATATGCAGATATAGCTATAGAATATAAGGTGGGTATAGCAGAAACATTCAAGGAAAATAAATCTGCCAGAAAGCTGCTTTCAGAGGCTATTAAAAGCAAAAAGCTGTACGTATCTGATAAAAATTCACAAGAAGTAAAATTTTAAGTAGAGGAGGCAAGTGTTGGTGGACGGTAAAATACTTGATAAAGCTAAAGTGTTTTATTTTATGGCAGTAGCTGTAATGATGTATTATTTCATTACCGAATATATCGATTTGGGAATACACATTACATACCGTCACGCATTTGCCCTTGTTCTTGCATGCTCTTGTATATTGGTATTTTTGTACAATCCAAATATTGCAAGAGGTGCTGTGGCTTTAAAATCAGCGGCTATATACAGCACACCGCTATTGGTTACTACAGTGGTTTCGCTTTTTATATGGTTTGTAAACACCATAGATGTTGATGTAATATCGCGAGGCCTTTCAAGCTCGTTTATATATGCCAATATGCTATCATTTGCCCTTGCGGCGGGTGCGTTTCTTTATATATTTGGCGAAAAGGGAGTATGGTATAACCTAATTGCAATACTTATCGCAAATATACTTATGATAGTTACGATAATCGCAGAGCATGGCATGGGCAATTATTTTTCCGAGCTTATAGCACTTATTACATCATTTGCTGAAGAAACAGGCGATATCATCATTCAGGCAGAGGTGCACGAGCTTGCATTCTGTATTGGTGCATATCTTATATATATGTTTTTTAAGCCAAAGAAGAATATTGCATTTTTTATCCTTCTTGCGTTAAGTATGTTTTGCTTCCTTTCGGCGTTTAAACGAATAGCTATCATAGCAATAGTTATAGCACTTGCGTTTGGATATCTTTTAAAATTCATAGCGAAATACAGCGAGAAAACGGCAAGAGGCTTAATAATGTTTTTATCGCTTGTAATTGTTTTTTTGCTTATTTGCTACGTAGCACTTATAAAGATGGGTGCATTTGAAATATTGGAAAAAGCAGGAATAAACACAAGCGGACGTGTGGAAATATATGATGCGGTTGATAAGTTTTACGAATTTGACCTGGGATTTTTGGGTAACGGAATAGGCTTTTTAACATATCAGCTAAACACCAATATGAATGTAGGTGTGGCATCTGTACACAATGATTTCCTTCAGCATTTTATCGACCTTGGATTTTGGGGATATATTATATGGCTGTTGTCAATGACAGTGGTTAGGGTATGGCACTTTGGCTCAAAGGGTAAAACCGATGGTGCTATCATTACGTTTATGCTTACACTTTACCTTATAGTAGTATCTACTACAGACAATACTATGAACTATCCGCTATTGACAGGCGTACTGGCAATTCTTATGATAGGATGCGGGTTTGATGAAAATGTACGCGAAACGGAAACTAAAATATTCGGTTGTGTATCTAAAGCTAACGAGAAATCAGAAAGCGAGTCAATATTATGAGAATATTAATGGTTAATAAATTTCTCTATCCGCGTGGTGGCAGCGAAAGCTATATGCTTTCACTTGGTGAGCATTTTACAAAAATGGGACATCAGGTTGAGTATTTTGGAATGTATGATGATAAAAACACAGTCGGAAATACTCTTGGCTTGTATACGCAAAATATGGATTTTCATTCTAAGGGCTTAAGCAGATTTTTGTATCCGTTTAAGATAATATATTCATTTGAGGCAAAGAAAAAAATCGGACAGGTTATAGACGATTTTAAACCGGATGTAGTGCATCTTAATAATATAAATTTTCAGCTTACACCGTCAATAATATACGCGGTGAAAAAGCGTAAAATACCACTTGTGCAAACGGCTCACGATTATCAGATGATATGCCCGAACCATCTTCTTTATGATTTTGAAAAAAACCAGCCTTGTGAAAAATGCCTTAATGGTTCATATATAAATTGCATAAAAAATAAATGCATACACACTTCTACAGTTAAAAGCATTATAGGTGCTATAGAAGCAAGACTTTATTCACTGCTTAAAACATATAAAAAAGTCGATTTGTTTGTTTGCCCTAGCAGATTTTTAGAAAGTAAGCTTTTGTCATCTAAAAAGTTTTATGAGGGCAAGACATTTGCACTTCACAATTTTAT
This sequence comes from Clostridia bacterium, assembly GCA_045540695.1. GTDB lineage: Bacteria > Bacillota > Clostridia > UMGS1810 > UMGS1810 > JAZQHR01. Next base: position 19,846 of record JAZQHR010000082.1, read on the forward strand.
AAATAAAAATGCATTTATAAATACAAATAGCGAAAGAGATTCATATATATTGTTTGTAGGACGTCTGTCAAAGGAAAAAGGTGTAGAACACCTTGCGAAAACAGCAAAACTTCTTCCAGAGTATAAGTTTGTAGTAGCAGGCAGTGGTCCTGATGAGGATGTTTTACATAATATTGATAACGTCACACTTGCAGGATTTCTTACTGGAAATCAGCTTACTGATACCATGGCAAAAGCAAAGCTTTTAGTTTTGCCGTCGGTGTGCTATGAAAATTGTCCGCTTTCTATCCTTGAGGCACATTGTATGGGCGTGCCTGTGGTAACCATGAACAGCGGTGGTATGGCAGAGCTTGTGGCAGATGGTGTAAATGGAACACTCGTTGATGTTTGGACACCTGAGGAAATTGCCAAAAAGATAAAAATGACTATGGATGATGACGGCTATTATAACAAGCTTTTGAAAAACTGCGAAAATGAAAAAGATAATATATTAAGTGTCGATAAATACTGCAATATTTTGATTGATAAATATAACGAGATTATAAATCGGGGGTAGGGTTGTGACTAAACCAAAGGTTAGTATTATTATTCCGGTATACAATGTGGAAAAGTATCTTAAAAGATGCTTGGATTCTCTAAAAAGCCAAACGCTAAGTGACATTGAAATAATACTTGTGGATGATTCGTCGCCTGACAGCAGTCCTGCTATTTGCGATGAGGCGGCAGTGGCAGATGAACGAATAAAGGTTATCCATAAAGAAAACGGCGGTGCCGGAATGGCGAGAAATGCAGGTCTTAATATTGCCAACGGTGAATACATAGGTTTTGTTGATTCGGATGATTATGTATCTCCCGAAATGTATGAGGTGCTGTATAACGCAGCAGAAAAGTACAATGCCGACCTTGTTATGTCAGGCGTAAGATTTGTAGACGGAAATATGTTTGGTAAAGAGGGAGAGGTAATAACCAAATCATATTTTGATAAAGATACTCTCTTTACATCCGAAAATGATATTAAAGGTTTGAATTTTGGTATAGTTGGAGCACTTCCCGGTGAAGGTGATGACAGCAGATATGGTATGAGCGTGTGGAAAAACCTTTTCAAACGTGAGATAATCCAAAATAACAATCTTTCATTTTTGTCAGAACGTGAGATACTCTCGGAAGACGCACTGTTTATGGTGGATTATATAAGCTGCATTAAAAGTGCGGTAGGTATAAACGGAGCGTTTTACAACTATTGCAGAAATGAAGATTCTATTTCAAAATCATACAAAAAAGACAGAATGGAAAAATGTATGAGGTTTGTATGTGAAGTAGAAAAAAGATTTGAAAAAAACGCATCGCACGATGAATATAAAATGTATATTGATAGATTTTTGCAGGCATTTGGTAGAGTTCTTTGCTCACAGGAAATAATGTATGCAGTAGAAAATGGCGTCAAATACTCTGTGCTAAAAAACAGACTTAAAAAGATATGTACAAATGCTAAAATAAAAGGTGCACTAGGTACATATCCAATACATAAATTGCCGCTAAAACAGGCAGTGTTCGCATTTGCAATGAAATACAAAATGTATTTTCTGCAAAAAATGATAGTTGGTTTAAGAAACAGATAGGAGAAGGTAATGTTTTTTTCAGTAATTGTTCCGGTATATAACGTGGAAGAATATCTTGAAAATTGTATAAACAGTGTTCTTTGTCAAACATTTGCTGACTTTGAGCTTATTTTAGTTGATGACGGCTCGCCTGATAATTGTCCGAAAATCTGCGACGAATATATCGAAAAAGACAATCGCATAAAGGTGATACACAAAGAAAACGGTGGCCTTGCAAGCGCCAGACAGGCAGGTATAAAGGTAGCCAAGGGCGATTATGTGTATAACATTGACTCGGACGATGCCATTGAAAAAGATACACTTGAGTATGCGTATAAAGCTATATGCGATACAGGATGTGACATAGTATCATTTTCGTATAAATGGGTCGCAGACGGCATTGAGATAGGACGCACCACCGATGAGCTTGACGAAGGATTTTATGACAAAGCTGGCTTGGAAAAGCATATCTATCCAAAGCTTTTGATGGATGAAAATATGAGCCACGTTTCCTACTATCTGTCGGGTAAAGCAATAAAAAGAGAGCTTTTAACTCCAAATCAACTTTATGTAGACCCAAAGATATCTCTCGGCGAGGATTTGTGCTGTGTTTTCCCGTGCTATATGCAGGCAAACAGCGCTTTTATAAGCAAAAAAGCGGCGTATTTATATACCAAAAGAAGTGACTCACTTTCTAAGAATTTTAATGCAAATCAAATATGTCAGCTTGAATATGTAATGAACTTTATAAATGATATGAAGGTTATAAAGCCTTATGATTTTGAAGAGCAAATGTGCCGTTATTCGAGCTTTATGTGTTTTAGCATATTGGCTGCGGCAGCTGAAGGGGATTATTTTAAAAGCATAAAAGAGATTAAAAATAATCTTCTTTCCTCAGTGCATATACTTAAATTTAAAAAGGCGAAATTTAACCGAATTACAATAAAAAGTAAAATAGGAATATTTTTAATGAAAAGAAAATGCATAAAAACTGCATTCTATTTTCTAAATATATGTAAAAGAATAAAGAAAGTATTAAAGAAAGGGTGAATGTTTTGAATATGACACCAAAAATATCTGTAATAATGAGTGTTTATAACGGAGAAGATTATTTAGCTGAAACTATTGAAAGCGTTATAAATCAGACTTTCACCGATTGGGAATTGATAATTATAAACGATTGCTCGACTGACTCTACTGGAGAAATACTTGAAAGCTTTTCCAAGAGAGATGAGAGAGTCAAGGTGCATACAAATGAGGTAAATCTAAGACTTCCTGCGTCTTTAAATAAAGCTATTTCACTATGCACAGGAAAATACATAGCCAGAATGGATGCAGATGATATTTGTCTTCCCGAAAGACTTGAAAAGCAATATGCATTTATGGAAGAAAACGAGGATGTTTCGCTTTCATCTTGCAGATTTATGACGCTTAAAAATGGCGTTGTATCTTCAGGCGGATGTGGCGGAAGATGTGATTTTGATTCGCTAAAGGCAATGCTTCTTGTTACAAATCCTATTCTTCATCCTGGCGTGATAGCAAAGGCAGAAGTGATGAAGGAGTTTAAATACGATACTTCTTTTACCTGCACAGAGGACCTTGAATTGTGGACCAGAATGGCTAGTGCAAATAATAAGATACAGATTTTACCTGAGTATCTTTTAATGTATAGACTTCACGACAAGCAGATTACAAGTACAACACTTGAAAGACAGCATAATGAGGTTTTGAAAATACAAAATAAATATTATAATGCCGTTTTAGAAACTATGAGCGATGAAATGCAAAAGTTTTATATCAGCGGAATATATTTTAAGGAAAATGCTAATGCAAGAAATTTTAATGAGTTTGCAAAATGGCTGAAAAATGCAAATAAAAATAAAAAAACATTCAAAAACGACGTGATAAATTATGCACTTTTAGAAATGTTGGCAGAGTATAAAAGAGTAGGAATACCAAAGGCTGATATTATAAAAGCGATGCTTGGTTTTAACGTGATGTTTTTAATTAAAGAAATATTAAGGCGTAAAAAAAGTGCAAAGCGTGACGGCGTTGCATGTGTTAAGGCGGCAGAAAAAATAGGTTTACGCAAAACTTCGGGTACAGAGGAGTTTCCGATTTTTTCTAAAATGGGTGAACAGGGGATGAACTGATGCAGATTTTTGAATATCCATATATAATTATTACAATAATGGTTTTCTTTCTATTGATAATGGGTGCAATCGGAATATTTTTTGCATTGAAATGCGTTAAGACAGCAAATGGAACTGTGGAAAAAGATTTTTTAAGCATAAAAAGACTTGAAAATATGTTCGATAAATTGGAGAAATCAGCTCAGAACAGATGTCTTGTATACATAGGTGTATCGCTTGATAAGATGAGCAGACTGTATTCGGAAACAAAAGCAATGCGAGTGCTTTCTGAAATGAAGCCGGTACTGCTTAAAATGTTTTGTGCTGATGCGGATGGCGGTATCTCGCTATATGGCGAAAAGAATTTCATCGCTTTAAATAAGTGGGAAGATAAAGAAGCAAAGTTTAATATTGAAAAATGTCTTGGTATAATAGGTAAGATACTTGCAAATAACGAAGCAATAAATATTGCTCACGTTAATTTTGGGTATTATACCACTCGTTCCAATCAGGTTTCGTTTGCTACAGCCATAAACAGAGCAAAGCAGGCATTTACATTGGCAGAAAACAAAAATCTTCCATACCACGAATGGGACAGTAATAATGGTAAAGAGCTTGAAAGAAAGATAAAAAGAGAAAATTCTATTCAAAATGAAATAGATAATAATAGATTTTTCCTTGAGTATCAGCCGATAGTAGATGCTAAATCGGAAAAAATAGTAGGTGCAGAGGTGCTTTCAAGGTTAAACTCTCAGACGGATGGCGTGCTTACACCCGGTTCGTTTTTGTCAGCGGTAAGCTCGGTTGGATTAAATGATAAGTTTGATTATTATATTTTTGAAAAAAACTGCAAGTGGATTTCAAACAGCAAAGAAAAGCGTGAAAATTATGTTTATGCTATCAATTTTTCGCGTTCTACACTTTGCGATGCTTCGCTTTCTCAAAATATAATAAACATCGTAGAAAAGTACGGACTTAAATATACATCGTTGGCTGTTGAGATATTGGAGGATAAGGGCATTACCGGTGATGAAAAAAATACATTGATTGCAAATCTTAAAGCACTAAAGGAAAAGGGTATGTTGATACTTCTTGATGATTTTGGAAGCGGATATACATCTTTTGCTGATTTGAGCAGCTTTGATATAGATATTGTAAAAATAGACAAAACTATCACACAAAATGCGGTTAATCAAACAGGATTTGTAATATTAAAAAATATTATCCAAACCGCGAAGGATTTGGGCTTTAAGACGCTATGTGAAGGTGTAGAAACCGAGGAACATAAAAAGGTTGCCGTGGAAGCTGGATGTGATATACTTCAGGGGTATTATTTTTATCGACCTATGCCGGTTAAAAAGCTAGAAGATTTGTTCGAAAATGAAAAATAAACATATATACAGTGAGGTGAAAATATATGCTTTCAGTGATAATTCCTGCATATAACGAAGAAGCAACTGTTGAAACTGCATATAACACAATAAGCACTATACTTAAAAATGATAATATAGAAAATGAAATAATATTTATCGATGATGGGTCGACTGATTTGACTTACGAAAAAATAACTGAACTTGCGGATGTGAAGGAAAACCTTGTTGGATTGCATTTTTCAAGGAATTTTGGAAAAGAGGCGGCTATCTCTGCAGGCCTTGCAGCAGCATCGGGCGATTGTGCGGTGGTGATAGATTGCGATTTACAGCACCCGCCTGAGAAAATTGTGGAAATGTACCGCTTGTGGGAGCAAGGCTACGAGATAGTTGAGGGGATTAAAAGTTCAAGAGGTATAGAAGGTAAAGTGTATGGCTTTGCTGCGAGAACCTTTTATTCTGTTATCAGCTCACTTGTAGGATTTGATATGTCAAACGCTTCCGATTTTAAACTTCTCGACAGAAAAGTAATAGATATATTAAACAAAATTCCCGAAAGAAAAGGTTTCTTCCGTGCGATTTCGTTTTGGGTAGGGTATAAGAAAACAACAGTAGAGTTTGATGTGAATAAACGCACAGCAGGAACTTCAAAATGGTCTGCACGAGGCCTTGTAAAATATGCAATTTCAAATATTTCAGCATATTCCACTGCACCTATGCAGATAGTAACTGTACTTGGAATAATAATGCTTATTATAACAGTTATATTTGGTGTGTGGGCACTTATCGACAAGATAATCGGCAGAGCACTTGAAGGTATGACCACGGTGATAATCATCACTATTTTTATAGGTAGTATTATGATGATAAGCCTTGGAATAATAGGTTATTACGTTGCACGTATTTACGAGGAAATAAAGGGCAGACCAAAGTATATAGTGTCTTCTACGTGTAAAAGCAATAAGAAATAATATCAAGGATAGAGGTGTGTGATGAATTATAAGCATATTTTATTCGACCTTGATGGTACACTCACAGACCCGGGCGAGGGGATAACCAATTCTGTAATGTATGCACTTAAAAAATTTAATATAAATGAGACAGACAGAAGCAAGCTTTATAAATTCATCGGCCCACCGCTGCTTGATTCATTTGAAAAATATTACGGCTTTACGCCTGATGAATCAAAACAGGCACTACTTTATTACCGCGAATATTTCACCAAAGGCGGTATGTTTGAAAACAAAGTGTATGAAGGCGTAGAAGATATGCTTATCACCCTTCGCGAGCGCGGGAAAAAGCTTTATGTTGCAACGTCAAAGCCAGAGGTGTATTCGGTGAAGATACTAGAGCATTTCGGACTATCGAAATATTTTGAATTTATAGGCGGAAGCACGCTTGACGAAAAAGGCAGAATACACAAAGCTGACGTGATAGAGTATGTGCTTGAAAATGCTAAAATTAAAGACAAAAGCACCGCCATTATGATAGGTGACAGACATTTCGATGTAGAAGGTGCGAAAAAATGCGGACTTGATTCCGTCGGTGTGCTTTACGGATATGGCGACAGGGACGAATTAACCGCGGCGAATGCGACTTATATATCAGAAAAAGTGGAAGATATTAAAAGAATTATCTGTTAATCTCTTTACTTTTTATGAAAATTGTAGTATATTAAAAACAGTGTTGTAAAATACAATCTGCAAAAGCAGTAATATATTTCCATAGTAAGATTTTGGAGGACTATTTATGAATTATCAGAGTACAAGAAATAAAAATATGAGCGTTTCGTCAGCAATGGCGATTAAGACAGGTATATCTCCTGACGGAGGACTTTTTGTGCCGTCTGAAAATGTTAGTATATCACTTGAAGAAATTGAAAAAATATCGACATACGAGTATACTCGTCTTGCATCGTATATACTTGGTAAATTCCTTACTGATTATACCGAGGACGAGCTAAACGATTGTGTAACAAATGCGTATACTATAGAAAAATTTGAAACAGATACAATCGCACCTGTGTACAAACTAAATGACTCTACATATATACTTGAGCTTTGGCACGGACCTACTTGCGCGTTTAAAGATATGGCGCTTCAGATACTACCGCATTTTCTAACAAAAGCTATCGAAAAGACAGGCGAAAAGAAGGAAATAGTTATCCTTGTTGCTACATCGGGTGACACAGGAAAGGCTGCACTTGAGGGATTTAAGAATGTAAAGGGCACAAAGATTCAGGTGTTCTATCCAAATAACGGCGTATCTAAAATTCAGAAGCTGCAGATGGCAACTCAGGAAGGTAACAACGTGTGCGTTGTAGCTGTAAACGGCAACTTTGACGATGCACAGACTGGCGTTAAAAAGATATTTACAGACGAGGATTATATAAAAGAGCTTGATGGCAAGGGCTATATGCTTTCTTCTGCAAACTCTATCAACTGGGGAAGATTAGTTCCGCAGATTGTTTACTATTTCTCGTCATATTGTAATCTTCTTAAAAACGGTGAAATTAAGCTTGGTGACAAGATAAATATCGTTGTACCAACAGGAAACTTTGGTAATATACTTGCAGCATACTACGCTAAAACTATGGGCCTTCCTGTGGCGAAGCTTATATGCGCGTCAAACAAAAACAACGTTCTTACAGACTTTATAAACACAGGTATCTACGATAAAAACAGAAAATTTGAAACAACAGTATCTCCTTCTATGGATATACTTATTTCAAGTAACCTTGAGAGATTTTTGTTCCTTGTTTCAGGTAAGGACGATGCCCTTGTAAGAGAATATATGGACGCTCTTAAAAATGACGGCAAGTACGAGGTAACAGATGAAATCAAGAAGATAATCACTGATACATTCTACGGCGGTTTCTGCTCTGATGACGATACACTTGCGACTATAAAGGAAATCAAGGATAAATACGATTACCTTGTGGACACTCACACTGCGGTTGGATGTAATATATACCAGCAGTACGTGAAGGAAACAGGCGATAATACAAAGACAGTTATTGCATCTACTGCAAGTCCGTTTAAATTTAACGAAAGCGTTTTAACAGCACTTGGATACAAGGAAAAAATAGGTGCGTCGGACGAATTTAAACTACTTGATTGTCTGTCTGAAATCAGCGCTATGAGAGTGCCTAAATCACTTGGTGAGCTTAAAAATAAATTTGTAAGATTTAACTCTGTTTGCGAAAAAGAAGAAATGCAAAAAAGCACAAGTGAATTTTTAAATATTTAACAAAAAAATCACGTGAAAACAAAAGTTTTTGCGTGATTTTTTTACTTTATTTTCGTTGACGAATTATGAGAAATATGGTAAAATAAAAGAGGTTATTTGCAACTGACGGAAATATTGTGGACTGTAACCACGTGGAAGCAAATAATGATAAATGTCGACCGTCTGGGCAGTCCTTTTTTAAAACAAAATAGGACTGCCTATTTTTATTTAAAAAGTGAAAAAACCGAAAGGATGAAAGATATATGAAAAAAGTTGCTATTATTATGGGCAGTGACAGCGATTTGCCTGTAGTAGAAAAAGCTATCGTAACACTTGAAAAATTTAACGTACCTCACACAGTACACGTGTACTCTGCACACAGAACTCCCGTTGAGGCGGCAGAGCTTGCAATGAACGCCCGTGAAAACGGCTACGGTGCACTTATCTGTGCGGCAGGTAAAGCGGCACATTTAGCCGGTGCTATTGCAGCAAGAACTACACTTCCCGTTATAGGCATACCTGTAAAGTCATCAACACTTGACGGACTTGATGCACTATTATCTACAGTGCAGATGCCGGGCGGTATTCCTGTAGCAACAGTTGCTATAGACGGCGCGGAAAATGCGGCACTTCTTGCTATTCAGATGCTTGGCATAGAGGATAAAGAGCTTGCATCAAAACTTGACGAAGCAAGAAAGAGTGCTATGGAAACAGTTCTTGAAAAGAACAAAAAAATTGAAGAAAAATACAATAAATAATTTTACATTCTAGGAATAGGAGACACATTTATGGGAGGATTTTTTGGCGTAGTAAGTAAACGCGATGCAGTAAATGACGTCTTTTTCGGAACAGATTATCATTCGCATCTTGGTACAAAAAAAGGCGGTATGGCAGCAGTAAATAAAGAATTTGGTATGCAGCGCGATATACACAATATAAACAATTCGCCTTTTAGAACAAAGTTTGAAAACATATTCGACGAGATGGAAGGAAACTCGGTTATAGGTTGTATATCAGATTGTGACCCTCAGCCGCTACTCATTCATTCAAATCTTGGCGGATACGCTATCTGCTCGGTTGGTATTATCAATAATGAATCTGAGCTTGTAGAAGAATACCTTGTTGATAAAAAAGGACACTTTCTTGCAAGAACAGGCGGCGGAATAAACTCTACAGAGTTAATCGCTGCACTTATAAATCAAAAGACATCGTTTGCGGAGGGTATTAAGTTCGCTCAGGATAAGATAGAAGGTACTGCCTCGATACTTATACTTCGAGATAATGGAAATATAATCGCAGCAAGGGATAAATTCGGCAGACTTCCTATTCACATAGGAAAGGACGACGACGGATACTGCGTATCATTTGAGTCGTTCCCATATCATAAGCTTGGTTATAGCGACGTTAGAGAGCTTGGACCTGGCGAGATAGTAGAACTTACACCGGAAGAAATGACAGTTTTGGCACCACCGGGAGATAAGATGCGAATATGTGCATTCTTGTGGACGTATTACGGTTACCCTACATCTACCTACGAGGGTGTAAACGTAGAAACTATGCGATACAAAAACGGTGAAATAATGGCTAAAATGGACAAAGAAAACGACGCAGCACAAGACCTTGATTACGTAGGCGGTGTTCCTGATTCGGGTACACCTCACGCAATAGGCTATGCAAATGAGAGCGGAGTACCATTTGCAAGACCGTTTATAAAATACACTCCAACCTGGGCAAGAAGCTTCACACCATCAAGACAGTCAGAGAGAAATATGGTCGCAAAAATGAAACAGATGCCGGTGCCTGAGCTTATAAAGGATAAAAACCTTCTTTTCGTAGACGACTCAATCGTTCGCGGCACGCAGCTTAAGGAAACGGTTGATTTTCTTTATGAAAATGGAGCAAAAGCAGTTCACATGCGTTCTGCTTGTCCGCCTATAATGTACTCTTGTAAATACTTAAACTTCTCATCGGCAAAGAGCGAAATGGAGCTTATTGCAAGACGTACCATTATGGAACTTGAGGGAGAGGAAGGCTTTAACCATATAGACGAATACAGCGACTCAAGAACAGAACGCGGTAAAAATCTTAGAAAAACCATTTGTGAGAAATTCAATTTTGCTTCGCTTGACTTTCAGTCAATAGAAGGTGCTATAAAAGCAATTGGCATAGATGAGTGCAAGCTTTGCACATATTGCTGGAACGGAAAAGAATAAGAGGGGAGAAAATAAATTATGAATACTAAATCAAAATCAGACAGCTACGCAGCAGCGGGCGTTGACATTACTGCAGGTTATAGAGCAGTAGAGCTTATGAAACAGCACATCGCTAAAACTATGACATCGGGTGTATGCTCAGATGTAGGTGGCTTTGGCGGACTATTTGAGCTAGACCTAACAGG
>JAZQHR010000083.1:0-45485 GCA_045540695.1 Clostridia bacterium
GAGAATAATAGCAAATTTCAAAACTTTCTTTGATGCAAACTTGATTCCTGCTTTCAAGAAATCCGGCCTCCAAAAATGATTAATTATCATTCCTATAAATAGTGCAATAACCGATGCTCCCACAATATGTATTGGTAGACGGCTTTCAATTGTTTTTGCCACTACTGCAATCAAAATTGATATTGCTAATCCGGGAATAATTCCCCACACATTTTTTATAATTTTCATATTATACCTCTTTTCAACAAATTTCGACAATCCTTATATGATTTTGTTAAGTTAGGGACAAAAAATTATTTCAGATCGTCCTCATGGATAAAAACACCATTTTCTACAAGTTTTTCTTGAAGGTTTTTGATATCTATGTTTACAAAATCATCAGTCATGGCTGCCGCAGTTCCTGCAGCCTGTCCTGTTACGGCGCAACACGGAATAACTCTCATAATATCCCACATCGTTTCATTTACAGAGGTACATCTTCCGGCACAAATCAGGTTCTTTAAATTTGAATTATAAAGGGTTCTGAATGGCACCTCATATACAGGCCCACGCTTTTTCCAATTCGAAACCATACCAATAGAATCTTCAAAATGTTTGTGCATTTCTGTATGTGACAATTCATACTCCCCAATAATACGTCTTGTCATTCTTATTTGAGGTGTTGTAGCGATGGTTACCGGCAGAAGAGTATCATCACCTTTACGCTTTTTCAAAAAATCCGCATATGTAGATTGGTGTGACATACACATTTGCTCTGACAGTTCCTCACCATTAAGCCCTGAAAATCGCCTTGCAGTAAGTGGTTCAATCTTGTTACATTCATTGTTTTCTTCATCCGGAATATCTGCAAACCCAACCATATTAAGTTTATAACCATCATTTCCTACCGAATAGTACCATGCAGCAAGTACATTTCCCTGATTAAATTTCTCAGTTGGAGCGCCCGCAAAATTGGCTATATCACAATCACCGGTTGCATCAACTACCGATTTAACCTTATATGCAGCTCTTCCCGATTTGTTTTCTGCAATTATATGTCTAATTTTATTATCACTTGCATTTACTCCAACAGCATATGTTCCATACAGTATATCAACGCCTTCCTCCAAAAGAAGTTTTTCTGCCAGAATAGCAAAAAGTTGCGGATTATACTGAACCTCAAACCTTTTATCTTTTTCGCCTCGCGTTCCTTTGTTTTCAAGCCAATTATCAGGATACATAGCCTCCGCACCATGCAATATTGACAAACGTAAAAGTTCCTCTGCTATGCCAAATGATACTTGTCTGCCAAAGCCATCACAAAGCGGAAGAAATATTGTTACAATTCCTGCTGTACCAAGACCGCCAAGCATATATTGTTTCTCCAAAAGAACAACTTTGCTTCCCTGCCTTGCTGCTGCCAATGCCGCAGAAATGCCGGCAAAACCACCACCGCATACCGCTACATCATATTCTCCTTTAACCTCAGTACATATCTGCTCGTTTATTATCATCATTTCAACCTCTCTTTCAAAATTCAACATGTTATCTTTATAAAATCATATCAATTCAGGAACAAAAATCGTCTAAATTGACAATACCTACAACTTATGATATCATAAGTTCGTTCTCAACATCTCCTTTTGGAGCTGGGGAGCCAATATCATTTGGCATACTCTGTTGGGAACTTTTTTATTCCATATAATTATACTACTCATCTTACAAAATCGCAACAAAAAAATCACTCTTAATATATACAAGAGTGATTTTTTATTGTATTTTATAGCGCCGACTGTGTATCATTAGGATCGCCGTTTATAGCAAGATCATATTCGTGTGACCAGTCCATACCTCTGTACTCGGCTGCTCTGTCGTCTTTTTCGATAAAGTCAATAAGTAAATCAAGCATTTCCTTTGACCAGGTATTTTTATCTATCTGCGCAGTAGTAAACTTATTTTGTGCTATCATTTCAAAGCCAAAAAGGTCCTTAACCTGAGTTTTAGCAGCACCGCCTACTACCTCTTCTACAAGATGGCTTGGTATAAACAGAACTCCGCCGCCCGCACCAAATACTACGTCACCAGGGAGGCAAACAGCATTACCTATACGTGTTACGGTGTTGTAGCCTGTCATTATAAAATCACGAATTGGTGTAGGGTCTATGCCACGATAGTAAACCTGTGTATCTTCAACCTTTTTCATCTGCTCTGTATCGCGTATACCGCCCCAGATAACAGCACCGCCGTTTTCATTTTTAGTCTTATTTTTGAGTGCAGTAGTAAGGTTTCCACCAAGGAAAGTACCTTTATAAATTTTGTCATACATATCGATAACAGGAACATCGCCTTCCTGAAGGTTATCTATAACCCACTGATTGTATGTACCTGTTCTGCCTTCGCTACGTCCGATATCCTTTGCTACTTCATCGTAGTCAGGACGGAATGGACAATATGTAGCAGTTACAGCACGACCTATAAGCTTTCTGCCGTCATCGTGAAGAGTGTGAAATCTTCCTTCAAACTGGCTTTCGTAACCCTTTACAAAAATAGGTTTCCACACTTCTTCGAGTGTGAGTGTTTTTAATGCTTTTAAGTATTTTTCGTCCACCTTTGGACGACCATCGGCAAATCTTTCGCCCTTCCACTGCGGTGTAAGAGCTATTACTTCTTCTCTGTCATTAAAATGCATTTTTATCTCTCCTTTATAGGTGCATACCACCGTCTATAATTATTTCTGAACCTGTTATATATCTGCCCTCGTCCGAGCATAAAAGAAGTACCGCAGGACTAACATCTTCAGGCTGTCCTACATATCCGCAAGGGATACTTGCTACAACTTTTTTTCTGAATTCTTCGTCGCTTAGTGCCTGTTCGTTTCTTGGTGTTTCTATAGCACCCGGAGCAACGTTGTTGATTGTTACGCCGAAAGGTGCAAGATCAGAAGCAATGTTTTCCACAAGTTTCATCTGTGCCGCCTTTGTTACACCATAAAGCGAAAGCTCTGGGTGATTATTGTACTGATTTACACTTCCAAGCGTAACAATTCTTCCCCAGCCTTTTTTCTTCATACCTTCAGCGTATTTCTTTATAAGAAGGTAGGTGCTTTTAAGGTTGCAGTCAAACTGTATGTCATACTCATCATTTGAAAATTCATTCCATTTTCTTTTATACTGTATAGATGCGTTTAATACAAGTATATCCACATCGACTGTAACATCATAAAGCTTGTCAACAGAACCAGCCTCAAGAAAATCTGCACATACTGGAATAGAATCTTTTATCTTATCCGACGCATTTTTGCATTTTTCCATACTAGTAGCACCATGCACATATACAGTAGCACCCCTCTCTGCCAGACACTTTGCAATATCAAATCCTATGCCCTGGGTACTGCCTGTAACAAGTGCTTTTTTACCTGTTAAATCAAACATAATTATTTATCCCTTCCGGTGCATAAGGCGGACAAAAAGTCCGCTCTATTATCCACCATAAAATTATATCGAAAGCTTAAATTCGTTTTTGCTGAACTTTGACAAATCTATTTCCTTCGTATATGTCTTTCCATTAGTCTCTATTTCCACGTCATACTTTCCGTAGAAACCTTTAAATTTTGCCAATCCGTATTCGTCAGATGAAACAGTTTCTTCAGTGTGCCACTTTTTCTGGAACAGATTTTTTATAGTATAATATGCAGGCTTTGGAGTTAAGTCAAATCTCAAAAGTCCCCCATAGTACACGTTCTCGCCAAGTGACATATCCCCTTGTGAGCCTTTTATAAGAGCAGGGTCCCACACATGAGCATAGCCGTCAACCACATTCCAGTACATTATCTGTTCTACGTTTTCGTGAGAGAACCATATAGAATACAGTTTTTCTATAATTTCTGCCTGAAGTGTTTCGTCACTTTCATCATTTGAATATGCAGGTATGGTTACCTCTGTAACTTGAAGAGGTTTACCAAACTCGGCGTATTTATCCATAACTCTGTATAGATATGCAGGATCGTAATATTTTCTGGTATTTTCGTATTCATCCGCCTGTGCATAAAACATGTGATACTGAAGGCCGATGGCGTCTATTCTGGCGCCCTTTTCGATAGCACGTTCTATCTGCATATAATATTTCGCTCTGTTTGTGCCGTTGCCGTGTATCCACGTGTTGTTCGATGTATCGTTTATAACAAGCTCATTATCACTAAAATACTTTTCTGCCTCTTTAAAGCACCACTCTACAAATTCATTTGAATTGTAAAAGCTTGTAACCGCCTTTTCATAAGCCCACCAGGTTTCGTTAGTAACCTCGATAGTAGGAATCTTATCCGCATACCTTTCTGATATTTCCTTGCATCTTTTAGTTATGGCTCTTTTTACTTCGACATCATTTTTACCTCTTAACCACTCAGGAAAAAACTGGTCATAAGCAAGGCCGTGTTCTCTAGGCTCTATGCCGTGTTTTTCACAGTATTCCATACATAAATCGATTGGCGGTCTGCGGTACATTGGCTCTGAATCTTTGGCATATCTTGTCTTGCCCTGTTCAGGCTCGGTAGCATTCCAGTAAAACGGAAGTGTAGCCATATTAAATGCATCTGCAAAATATTTCTTGTATGCCTCGTTTTTTGCATCGGTTTCAAGTTCATCAAGCATAAAAATGTTCGCCCCATACTTAAACTCGTGAGTTTTCTGGCGTACTGTTACCTTTGCAGTTGGAATAGCATTTCCGTTTTCGTCGGTAACGATGATAGTTGCATAGCCTTTACGGTGATTTTCTATACCGTAGTTTACACGGCTTTCCATCATCTCTTTATTCTTTTCAAATAACTCTAATACTTTTCTTCTATCTGACATAGTTTAAACTCCTAATCATAATTAATCTACGCATATAACTTTGTCATCATTTGCACTCTTGCCAAGATTAACTGTGTATGCTGAATCTTTTTCATTTTGAACACAAATTTCATAATCACCATGGAATCCGTCAAATAATACTTTACCATTTTCGTCGGTTACAAGCTCTACATCTGTATGCCACTCTTTCTTAAATAGTCTTTCAAGCATCTGTGCCGATTTTCTAGGTGAAAGGTCGCGGTTTAAAAGACCTGCACGAAGATTATTTTCATTCCATTCAGGCGCTGCATAAGCTGTGTTATTAACAGAATTCCAATATATAACCGACTCAAGGTTTTCCACAGAAAACCATAGTGTATACAGGTACTTAAGCACTTCTGCCTGAAGATCCTCAGCTTCGTTACCATCACCAAGTGTTGGAATTTGCACCTCTGTTATTTCAAGCGGTTTTCCAAATTCGCTCATAACCTCAAGACCTTTTAATATCTTTACAGGGTCATAGTGATGTGCATAATCATTTACATCATCGTCATTCATTCTTAAATAAATATGATTTTGTATGCCTATCTTATCAATTCTCGTTCCCTTAGAGAGTGTTGCGTCAATAAGCATATAATATGGATGTCTGTATGTCTTTTCACCTATTTCAGGTATAAAGTTTCCGTCATTAATCACGAGTGTATCATTTGGAAAATACTTTTTCGCAAGGTTAAATGACCATTCGAGCGAATCCTTCGCATCACTTATACAACTGTGCGTAGTCCACCAATGCGTTTCCAAAAGCTCGTTTATAACCTCGATATCGTACATAACGCCGTTGCCATAGCGTTCTGCAATTTCCTTGAAACGCTTTTCATAAAGTGCTTTCATCTTTTCTGCATCGGTTTTAGGAACCCACTCGGGTATAAATTTATCGTAGAAAAGGCAATGGATTTTAGCATCTATTCCCTTTTCACGGCAGTAGTTAAGACACAAATCAGGACTTGGTCGTCTGTACACGTTTTCGCTGTCTGCCGAGTATCTAGGCTTATCCCTTTCAGGCTCAAGTCCTGCCCAATAAAACGGAATGGTAGCAAGGTTAAAATATTTAGAAAAGGTTCTTCTATATTCTGCATTTTCCTGCTCCGTTTCAAACTGGTCAAGCATAAATATATGCGCGCCGTGTTTGAATTCGTGATTTTTTAAAGTTGCTTTAACCTTAACACCTGAAAGTGCATTTCCGTCTTTGTCCTTTAAAATCAAAGTCTTTTTGCCTTTTCTGTGCTTTTCGATATTGTCTTTTACAGTTGTCTTAAAAAGGTCTGTGTTTTCCTCAAACCTTCCCAGACAATATTTTTCGACTTGTTTAAAATCTTTTTCGAGTTCTATATAATTCATATTAGCTCCACTCTCTGTCGTTTGCCCATTCGTTATTCCACTGGTCTGTTGGTTCCCACTGACCAGGGTACTTATCGTGAAGGTGCTCTGCGATAAGCTCCTCGTTTAGTCTTTCTATACCAAGACCAGGAGTATTAGGTACATCAACAAATCCGTTTTTAAATAGCGGATTTTCAATTCCGATAGCAAGGTCATTCCACCATGGCACGTCAACCGAGTGGAATTCAACTGCCATTACATTCTGCACGGCTGCTGCTGTGTGGATAGCTGCCATACAAGCGATTGGGCTTTCTGCCATGTGAATAGCCATACCCACGCCGTATTCCTCGCACATATCACCAAGCTTTTTAGTTTCAAGCGCACCGCCGATTGAAAGAAGGTCAGGGTGTGCGACTGAAATACCGCCACATTCCATAAGCGGTTTAAAGTTTTTAGCAAGATAAATATCTTCACCTGTTGCAAGAGGTACATTACAGCTTTCGGCAATTCTCTTGTAGTGTCCTGCAAGGTGCCAAGGCTGAATATCCTCAAGCCATGCGATATTATATTTTTCAAGACGTTTTGCAAATTTTATACAATCCTCTATTGCTACGTGGCCGAAATGGTCGATAGCAAGAGGTACTTCGTAGCCAGCAACTTCTCTTACCTGTCTAACGTAATCTTCAAGGTAATCCATACCCTTTTCAGTAATATGTATGCCTGTCGCATAGTGCGGAATAGTAAATATCTCATAGTTTTTACCAAGCATTAGTTCTCTGTCGATAGAGCCGCTTTGATGCTGAATAGCCTTAGCAGAATATTTCTGGAAATCGTCTATCATACCAAGAGGTGCGTTTATACAACCAGGCTCATCGTATAGAAGCTCTATACCAAGGTCCATTTTAACAATGGAAAATCCCATATCCATTCTCTTTTTGATAGCACGGCCCATATCGGCACCTGTGTGCTTGCCGTCAACGTCTGTATCGCCGTATACTCTTACTTTGTCACGGAACTTACCGCCAAGCATTTGCCATAGTGGTACTCCCCACGCTTTACCTGCAAGGTCCCAAAGGGCAATTTCAAGACCCGACACGCCTCCACCCTGTCTTGACGGACCGCCAAACTGTTTAATTCTGCGGAAAAGCTTGTCTACATTACATGGGTTTTCACCAACCAGTCTTGACTTTAGCATAAGTGCATAAGTAGCACTCGAAGCATCTCTTACCTCGCCATAGCCAACTAACCCCTGGTTAGTATACACCTTTATAAGTGGGCAATGCTTAGGTGCACCGTTTATATTTGCCACTCTTATATCCGTTATTTTAAGTTCTGACGGATTCGAGCAAATATTGACATTTTCCGAAATCATTTCCTTGATTGAATTGTTCATAATCTTCCTCCTTGACATATTCTTTTACTGTATGATACAATCATACCACAAAAAAGAACATCAAAACAACCACTATATTACGTTTTTTGTCCACTATATTACGAAAATGAGGTGTTTTTGTGCGATTTAATGAAAATATATTATACGACACAAATGATAACGCAGTTATTAAAACCTTTCATTCAAGTGTGCTTCCAACAAAAAGAGTTTACAACGAACACCATCACACAGAATGTGAGCTGTCTATTTTTTTATCTGGAAGCGGTATTTATTCGGTGCATGGAATAGAATATACATTCGGTCCTGGTGATATGTTCCTTTTCGGAAGCAATGAGGCACATTGTATTACAGAGATAAATGACGAACTTGACCTTTTAAACATTCACTTTGAACCGCTTATTCTATGGGAAAACCCCGAAAACATCGAGCTGCTTAGCTTGTTTTCTATGAGAAACGGCAAGTTCAGCAATAAATTTTCATGTGAAGATACTAAACTTAGAGACATAATTATAAATATTGAAAAAGAGATAATAGAAAAGCAAAAAGGATATAGACTACAAATTAAGTCTGCATTATTCTCTGCACTCATACACATTATAAGAAACTATGATTATATTAAGCACGACAGCTCTATATCAAAAAGCATCATTATGACTGAGCGATTGAAAGATGCCATATCATATATAAACAATAATCTTGAAACAAAATTATCTCTTAAAGAAATAGCAGATGTAGCTTGCCTTTCGCAGACGTATTTTTCCACTATGTTTAAAAAGTTAAACGGTATATCACCATGGGATTATATTAAAATAAAAAGAGTGGAAAAAGCCATAGAACTACTTAAAACCACGAATATGTCAAAGCTTGAAATAGCTAAAAAATGCGGATTTGAAAGCTCATCGAATTTTTACAAGATATTTTTAAAAATCACCGGCAAAAAGCCAAATGACTATACAAATAACAAATAATTTAAAAGCTGTACAAGTTTAAAACTTATGCAGCTTTTTCTATTTATTATTTAAATTTACACTCTTTTTGCAAGAATCTCTGTTTCATAGTCAAAAATCACCACATAGTCGCTATCCCATCTTACACTTCTTGTAACATAAAGAGCTATTTTTATTTGTATTTAAATTATATCATAACAAAAAAAGAAAAACACCGCATAAAATTAAGAAAACACACCCTTTTTAGGGTGTGTTTTTAATATTTTGAGTGTTTAATTGTAATTCAAATTAGAGATTGTTAGCCTTTCTCCACTCGTCTGCTTTGGCAGGTGACATTCTTGTAATAGATTCTTTAGTGTATTTTGACTCTTCTCCGCCGTTTGTATAAAGAAAATATTTTCCATCCTTTGTCACATAAAGTCTTTCTTCATATCCGGTTGTATCACCAAACTCACCTACAACATTTTTAGCTATAAGTTCTGATGCCTCTGTATCATACTCTACTTTACAAATTATTTTTTTCATAAATGTTCATCTCCTTTTAAACAATTAATAATAATGTATATTCATTATATCATATATTTACAATCAAATAAAGTCTTATTTTGCATCTTCCATAATTTCGTCAAGAAAATATGCACAAGTATGCGCGCGTCTGTTTCTGTCATCAACTACATCAAAACGGATGCATCCGTCTGTAGGAAGGATTTTAAATGCTACTGTATTTTCACCATCAGGATTTTCAGCCATTTCCTTTTTCACTCTTCTGCCTTGTGTAGACATAAGTGCAAATTCGCCTTTTGAGAATGTAAGATATGCTGTATCACCTTCTACATATAGCTCTTTTATTTCAGGACCAAATGATGAGTACAAATTATGCTTTTCCATAGCATCGAATATAGTATCATAATCAAGGCTGTCTGCATTTATCATAACCCATCCACCACAGGTCGAACGCATACTATGGTTATCATCTGCCGCAACACAAGCTATTCGCTCTCCTGCACGAAGAAAATTTTCATACGAGTGTATGTCATACTCTATTCTTCCTGAACAACAGCTCTCATGGTTGTACACTTCAACTGCCCACAATCCCTCGTATCCTATATAATCCGTTGCATTCTGCAGCGACCAGTTAGGGTGATTGTATGTAACTAAAAAACCTTTTTCGTTGGCAATCTTAACCATTTCAGAAATACCCTCGTGGGTTAAAACTCTTTCATATTCTCCACAGGTATGGACTATTTCATCCTTAAACCAATCTTTTACAAAGTGGTCGTAAACAGAATTATAGCAAGGTGTATCAATGTTTTTAGGATCTCTTGCAAGAAAATTAAGGTGTGCAACCTTCATATCTGTTTTAACAAGTGTAGAAAGGTGCGGAAATTCCTTAATTGCAACCTCACATGATGTTATTGCAAGAAAATCCTCATCGTTAAGATAAGAATTATCCAAAAGATGCTCATGGTCAGTATAAGCTACAATAGAATATCCATTTTTCTTATAGTGGTCTTTTATCTCATCAACTGTCATCTTACCATCCGACTTTGTAGAATGACAATGTAGATTTGCTTTATAAAAATTTTTGGTGCTGTCAAGTAATATCTTTTTCATAATGTTCTCTCCCATTTTATATTTATTTGTTTTACACAAAAAGACATCATCCCAGTGGATGAAGTCTTTTTATTATATCATAGTATTGAAAAATTTACAACTACTGCTGCAAAAACTATTGAAACCATTGATAGTAGCTTTATAAGTATATTTATAGCAGGACCTGCGGTATCTTTGAACGGGTCACCAACTGTATCGCCAACAACTGCGGCTTTATGATTTTCAGAACCCTTTCCACCGTGAACTCCGCTTTCAATGTACTTTTTAGCATTATCCCAAGCACCGCCGGCATTTGACATAAATACAGCCATAAGGAACCCTGATGCAGTAGCACCTGCAAGCATACCAACAACACCTGTGCAGCCAAGAACTATTCCTACAACAATCGGAACAATTACCGCAACGATTGTTGGAAGAACCATCTCACGAAGACTTGCCTTTGTACAAAGGTCAACACAGCTTGCATAATCAGCATCTGCCTCGCCTTCCATAAGACCTTTTATCTCCTTAAACTGTCTTCTTACCTCCATAACAACACTCTGTGCAGCTCTGCCGACAGAATTCATAGTAAGTGCTGCAAATACAAATGGCAAGCATGCACCAACAAAAAGTCCAACCAACACTGTAGGATTTGTTACATTAAGGTTTGAAATAGCTTCCGCTCCCCCATCAATAGTGTTTACCTTATCTATGTAAGATGCCATTAGCGCAAGAGCTGTAAGAGCAGCCGAACCTATAGCAAAACCTTTACCTGTAGCGGCTGTTGTATTTCCAAGAGAGTCAAGTGCGTCAGTTCTTTCTCTAACCTTTTCATCAAGACCTGCCATCTGTGCTATACCGCCTGCATTATCAGCAACAGGACCGTAAGCATCGGTTGCAAGTGTAATACCTAGTGTAGACAGCATACCTACCGCTGCAAGAGATATGCCATATAGTCCCATAGAAGGACTCTCTGTTCCGCCTGATACAAAGTATGCAACAAGCACACATATAGCAACAATAACTATAGGTAAAAGTGTAGATAGCATACCAACTGATAGTCCACTGATAATTATTGTAGCCGTACCTGTTTCAGATGTGCCTGCAAGATTTTTAGTAGGCTTGTAGCTGTCAGAAGTGTAGTATTCTGTTGCCTGACCTATTAAAACACCTGCTATAAGACCTGCAAGTATTGCAAAGTATACTGTCCAGTTTTCCTTTCCAAGTATGTAGTATACCATTGGAAATGTTAAAATCGCTATTAAAATAGCCGAAAAGTTTGTACCTTTAGATAGTGCGCCAAGAAGCTGTTTCTGTGATGCACCCTCTTTAGTTCTTACAAGAAATGTACCGATTATAGAGCATATCACACCTACCGCAGCTATTAGCATAGGAAGGGCCATAGCCTGTATAGAATGAAGTGCTGCAACTCCAAGTGCACACGCTGAAATAACTGAACCAACATACGATTCATAAAGGTCTGCACCCATACCTGCAACGTCACCAACGTTATCACCAACATTATCAGCTATAACGGCAGGGTTACGAGGGTCATCCTCCGGTATACCTGCTTCAACCTTACCTACAAGGTCTGCACCGACATCGGCAGCCTTAGTAAATATACCTCCACCAACGCGGGCAAAAAGTGCCATAGATGAAGCACCCATACCAAATGTAAGCATGGCACTTGTGATAGCTTCATTTGACAGATTAAATACAAATTTTAAAAGGAAAAACCACACTGATATATCAAGTAAGCCAAGACCTACAACGGTAAATCCCATTACACTTCCTGCAGAAAATGCAACTCTAAGTCCTCGGTTTAAGCCTTCCTGACAAGCATTAGCTGTTCTGGCATTAGAAAGTGTAGCTATCTTCATACCGATAAATCCCGAAAGTGCCGAGAAAAATCCGCCTGTAATAAACGCAAACGGTACATAAGGTGTAAGAAGTCCTGCTATTGCCATTATGCCAAGAATTACAAACATAACCGCAAAGAAGATTATTACAATTTTGTACTGGCGTTTAAGATACGCATTTGCGCCTTTTCTGATAGACGATGATATTTTCTTCATAACGTCCGTACCTTCCGAAAAACGCATTACTCTTTTTGCAGTAACAAGTGCGAAAATAAGCGCAAATATTGAACCCGCAAAAGTTAAGATTACAAGTAACTTATCCATTTTTATCCCCCAATGAAAAAATTTTATTGCATAGAAGCACATTATAATCTCCATAATATCTCAAACGGTTTCTATGTATTTGTTAATTATATCACAATCTCTTACCTATTGCAAGATATTTTTTTCGAAATTTCATTTTTTCGCCACATTATCTATAAAATAATATTATTTCGGGTACTAAAATGATAAATTTGACTGAGTTTATCTAAAAACATTCATTTTAAAACAAATAAAAACTCGTAAATATTTCCATATAGTAATGGCCAAATACGAGTTTTAATCTGCTTTTTATTAAAAAGAAAAAATTATTTATTCTCAATAGCTATTTCTTTATAATTCACCCATTTTCCGCTTGCAACACGTCTAAGGGCAAACGCACATTTAATAAATCTCTTAAACATCATTACCGCAAGAACGGTTACAATAGAGAATTTAAGTTTAATGCCAAGTATAAAACCAAGCACAAGCGACCACACATATACAGGTACTACGTCATACAGCATAGCCTTCTGGCTGTCACCGCCTGCACGCATTACGCCCATTATAAGTGTACTTGCAAGCGCTCTGAACGGCATATATAGCGCATATATAGCTATAAGCCACATAGTAAGCGTCTGTGTTTCGGCTTCAAGTCCCGAGAAGAAAAATTTAACATACGGAATATCTATCGCAAGCATAAGTGCCATAATACCAAAGCCAACATAGAAGCCTGCAAGAGCGTATTTTTTTGCAAATTCCTTTGCTTCGTCCATTTTCTTTTCACCTATACTGCAGCTTATGGTAACGCATGCACCTATAGCTATTCCGTAGAAAAATGCGTTTCCAAGATTTTCGAGCTGACGTGCAATACTTACCGCACTTACCGCACTTGTACCCATACGACCGAATATCGCATTAAATGCAGATATACCAAATCCCCAAAGACTTTCGTTTAAGATGACGGCATAAGTTTTATGTACAAAATCTCCTATTGCTTTAGGTTTAAAATATTTTATATCAGAAAGCTTAAATACATATTCTTTATCTTCATATCGTGCGATACTTATAAGATATATAATTGCTTCTACAATTTTAGAAATAAGTGTTGAAAGTGCTGCTCCTGCAACACCCATTGCAGGTATAAATCCTATTCCGTATATAAGCACAAAGTTAAGTGCTGTTTTTATACCAAGTGATATCATCGTTGCAATCATAGGTATCTTAGGCTGTTTTACCGAACGGAAAAACGCGACATAAGAGTTTGAAAGGCTATACAAAAGAAATGTAGGTGTGATTATTAAAAGATAAATCGCACCATCCTTTATAGTCGGCGCATCATCCGTGAAAAATCCAAGAGCAATTCTTGGAAAGAACAAACAAAACAGCATAATAATAAGATTTATAAGAAGTGAGAAAAACAGTGTAATACTAAATGTTTCTCTCATTCCCTCGGGATTTTGCTCACCAAAGTGTCTTGACAGATATACCGACGCTCCGCTTGTGATACCAAATGTGATAAGACTCACTATGTAGAAAAGCTGGTTTGCAAGTGATACCGCCGCAACCGCAGTTTCACCCATATTACTTATAACAGATACGTCAATTATACCAAGTATAGCTGATGACATATTCTGCATTGCTATTGGTATAGAGAAGCTTAATACCATTTTCCAAAATGCTTTTTCCGGAAATATATTTTTAAATATTTTAGACATTATTTTACTCCTATCATTTAGCTTAGTTGTTTTTAAATATCAACTTACCTTCTTTTTTGCCGTTATACACTGCATCTTCCACTACTATTTCGCCGTTAAGGATAACATAGTTTAATCCCTCTGCGCGATTGTTGCAATCGGTAAAATCAGAACGGTCAATTATCTTTTCTGCATCAAATATACATATATCTGCATCCATTCCTTCCCAGATAAGACCTTTTGTATTTAGTCCGTATACGCGAGCAGGCATCGAGGTCATTTTGCGTATCATTTCGAAAAGAGATACTACCTTTTTTTCTCTTACATATCTGCCAAGTGCTCGTGGAAACGAGCCTTTAAGTCTTGGGTGGAATGTCGTTTTTCCCTTTGCAACACCAGCGTCTGTGCATATCATTGCTCTTGGATGTGATATAACAGTTTTCACATCCTCGTCACATATAGTAAAGTAACAGCAAGTGCAATTATCGTTGCTTTTGTATATCATATCCAAGATAGTTTCATATTCATCTTTTCCGTGTAGTTTTGCCGCTTCAGGCACAAATAAACCTTCATACTGGGGATAACCTTCGCATTTTGCTACCTGCACCCACGAATAGTCGTTTGCCCACCACATAGTGCTATTGTGCTCGCACATTTTCTGACGTTCATCTTCGTTTTCAAGTCTTTTAATTAAATCTCTGCCAGAATCAGGCACAAATGTTACCGAGGTTGTGGTATGTGTAGCGACATACGGATATACATCAAGGTATAATTCAAGACCTTCTGCATTTGCCTCATCTATAAGACGAAGAGTATGCGATACCTTTCCCCAGTTTTCAGGCGACCCGCAAGCTTTGTGGTGTGACAGCACACCTCTTACGCCCGATTTTCTTACAACATCTATAAATTCTTTAGTAGCTTTAATAAGCAAATTCGATTCGCTTCTGATATGAGCCGCAATAAGTCCTTCGTATTCTTTTACAACCTTTGCAAGCTCTATAAGTTCATCAGTATCTGCATAGCTGCTTGGTGGATATATAAGTCCAAACGATATACCAAGTGCACCATGCTCCATAGCATCGCGAAGAAGTGCTTTCATTTTCTCAAGCTCATCTTTGGTAGGCTTTTCCTGACTCATACCCATAACTGCTTTTCTTATAGCACCATGACCTACAAAGCACATATTATTTGAACCAAGCGGAAAATCCTTTGCCGCATCTGTAAAGCTTCCGAATGTCTTTAGCACCTCCGAAAGTTTTCCAATACCTTCTATATACTTATCATCTTTTTCTTCTACATTTTTAGGTGCAATTGAGCTTCCGCACTGTCCAGCTATCGAAGTAGTTATACCCTGCTCTATCTTTTCTATCATATCAGGATATTCAATTATAGCATTATCACTATGACTATGCGAATCTATAAAGCCTGGCGTAACAGTAAGACCGGATGCGTCTATCACCTTTTTAGCGCCTTCCAGCTTCTTCCCAACCTTTGCAATCTTTCCGTCCTTTATCGCCACATCAGCAAAAAAAGACGGACTCCCTGTTCCGTCTATAACACTACCATTTTTTATTATCAAATCATACATTTTCTACACCCCGTTTAGAAATTTGTATTTTTATTGTATTTTATTATATACCCGTGTTAAACAAATGTCAACCGCAAAAGCACAATTCAAAGGAAAACATTAGAAGTTGACTTTCAAAGCATAGTATAATATAATCAATCTATGATTTAAGCACATTTTTAAACATAGCACATTGGAAAAATTGACTTTAGAGGTGTGAAAATGCAAGATAAGATTTCGTTATATGCATGTGGCAGATACACCACTGTAGATATGTGGGAAAACGCTCAAAAAGATTTCCTCGAGCTTGGAAGACTATACTATGTCAATTCAGGATGGGCAAAAATATACAACGGCTCTAAAGAATACATACTAAAGCAAGGAAACATTTATCTTATTTCAAAATTTCAAAGCTTAAAAATGGGAGAATCTCAAAATTTTAATCACACGTACTTTGATTTTCGATATTTATACAATTTTAGAGCAGATACATTTATGGAAATAGACGCAACTAAAAGCGGTATTTTGCCCATAATCGAATTTATAAACACCATAATCACTGACAATGATGTGCTATACAAAAACGAAAAATATTTAAAAACACTTGAAAAGGCACTTGACACTATAATAGAATACACCGACAGCAAATACGCTCTCCCGCTTATTAAAAATGATATTATAATAAAATCGCTTGATATAATAAGCAAAAACTATATGGATATATCGGTAAAAGAGCTTACTGGTATTCTAAACATAAACGAAAGTCATTTTATAAGATTGTTTAAGAAACACACCGGAATCACGCCAAAAAAACACATTCAAACATACCGCCTCACAAATGGTATGGAAATGCTGAAAAAAGGAATGAGTGTTTCTGATGTAAGCAGTTTATGCGGCTACAGCACACCGTCATCGTTTTCCTATGCGTTTAAAAAAAGCTTTGGCATCTCGCCATCAAGCATATAATATCTTATTATATGCTTTTATTTATTCAATAACAATAGACAAAATTCGACCTATATGTTATTATATATACAATAGAGGTGATTTTATATGCGAAAAAACGAACTGTCGCTTGCAAACATTTTGTGTTGCTTGATAGTAATATTTATACACGTTAATTCGGAAGCATTGTTAGACCTTAATAAAGGTAGCGTATGGTATGCTGCATCATATATGTTATGGCAAGCATCATCCTTTGTAGTATATGCATTTATTTTCTTGAGTGGAATAAAACAGTTTTTAAAAAAAGATATAAACATAGCTGATTTTTATAAGAAACGTCTTACTAAAATTGTTATTCCATATGTTTTGTGGGTTCTTATATATTACGCATATGATATCATCATGGGTATAAGCGTATTCGACATAAAAACCCTTATATATTACTTATACTCCGGTGACTATATTGGACATTTCTATTTTGTTATTACTATAATACAATTTTACCTTCTTATGCCATTATGGATAAAATTATACCAAAAGGTAAATCCAGTACTTATGATAATAATATCTTTTATCATATCTGCATTTTCATGGAAAATACTCCCTGGTATAACACACTTTAGATTTTTTGACAGAATATTTACTACATACTTGGTTTTCTGGACACTCGGTGCGTATATAGGCATGAATTACGAAAAAGCAAAGGAAACAATCAAACGATATAGCAAATACATCTATGTATTATTCGCATTATCACTCGTGGGTGCTGTGGGATATTTGTATATTACTCATATAAATCATATACATATGTGGTTTGCCGAGTATATTATGATGACATATAGAATAATTGCGGTACTGTTCTTATTTGCTATATCGCTCACACGAATTAATAAAATATGTGAAATAAAATTTATGAAGATTCTAGACAGGTCTAGCTATAATATTTACTTAAGTCATTTACTTGTTCAAAAACATGCAGTTTACCTCATAAACGCATTTGCCATTTGGCGAATAAGCCACAGAATGTTTGTTCGTTCAGCATCAGTATATGTGATATCTATCGCTGCATGCATGCTGTATGAATATATCAAAAGCAAAAGAAAACATTCGTAAAAGCCGTACCCATAATAACAGTAAATTACCCTAGAACGTTAATGTTCTAGGGTAATTCTTTTATATGATTATTTACTTTAAATTATCATACATTCTCACGAATGTTGCGATGGCAATTTATTATTTAATCTTCTTAAGCAAATCGTTGATTTCTTTAATTTTCTTAACATATTTCTTGATTTCTTTACCATCTTTTAACGCAGTTTGGATCTCTTTCGGAAAATGATCCATTATCATTGATTTAATAATATTTTTTGCATTATTCACTTTCAATTCAGAAGGCGAGCTTACATATGCTTCGAGAACTCCCTGAGCAAGATTTGCTGTCACTGTAGCTTTAAAACTCGTAAACATATCTTGAATTTGGCTTGGAGAAACACCAATCATATATTTATAGTTCTTTCCACCTTCGGTATATGTAACACTCCCAAATCCACCACCAATGTTCCAAGTGTCCATTCCAGTGTAATTTATATCAAGTGTGTATGATTTAAAACTATTGCTGTTTTTATCATAATACAGATATTCAAAATCACCATCAACAGCCTTCACTTTCATATTATTTGTTACATTCGATATATCTCCTAAGTTTGCTACATCCTTGCTTTCTTCCAAAATAGCACGGCTTAGACCGGTCTCAACTCTTGCAATAATGTCATCGTTTGACTTCTTACTACCGTCCATAGGAGAGAGCATAAACAAATTGCTGAAGAGATATGGTTGTAATACGCTCCAATCCTCAAAAATCAAAGATTTAACACAATCAAACTCTTGTTTGATGTCTAAAGCTTCAAAACCCCTATCAATTACTCGCATAATTGAAAATGTCTGCTTTCCATCATCTTTCACATCTATAATATGAATGTTGTTTGAGTTAGTAATATGAAACTCATTCTTTCCGCCTGCAACAAAGTTGCGTTTTAATTCAACATCTCCGCCAACCTTTATTATACCATCTGTCAGATAGTTCTTGTGGCTTGTTCCGGAATTAAAGATAAAACTGCCGTCACAAGTTAGTGTGCCACCTTTTGACATATCAATTACGCCTTTTTTCTTAACATTAATATCTCCGCCGCTAACTACAATAGAGGAATTTTTGCCGAATGTGATTTTATTTTCAACATTTAAATAACCATTTACACTAATTGTAGTTCCTTCCGGCAAATTCATTTCTTCTTTTACAACGAGATTTTCAACCTGGTAAACACCTTTACCGATGTTTCCGCCATTATAAACATTGTATGTTTCGCCTAACCCAAGCCATTTAGTCTTTTCTTCCGTTGTAAATCCACTTTCGCTACTATCCGAAACCGTTTTAATGTTAGCTATAGATTCATTGTTGGATTGAAGTTTATCTCCTGTTGAAATGTTAACTGTGTAACTGCTGCCTTTCCACATAACCTTTGCACCAAAGGATTCGGCAATGAATCTGACCGGCACATATGTTCTGTTCCCACTTAAAATTCTTGCCGGAACATCTAAGCTTTTTGCTTCACCATTAACATAAGAAGTTGTAGAGTTTATCTGAAGTTCAATTTCCTTACCGCCAACGATTGCAGTAACTTTTTGAGCTGCTCCGTCCCAATGAATGTCATCATCAGCTGTTCCAAGTGCATTAAAAATTTTTCTTACAGGAACAAGAGTTCTTCCGCTTTCCAGTATAGGCATAGCATCAAATTCTACCTTTGTTCCATTAACAAACACTTTAACAGGCAAGTCGACATCTAAGTCAACTGCTTTATTTACAGGAACTATATTATTACCCGAAACTGAAATAACTGCAAAAGATTTATCATTATCAACTGCACTATCTTTAAAAGATACATCATATGAATATGATCTCTTATCACCGGGTTTTAAACTTTCCGACGAATCTATTGACGGCTCTGTTTCATAAGAAGATGTATGTCCAAACCCGCTTGTCGCATATAACCCTTTTGAAAGATGAGTTGTGACTGTAGGATTTTTCAAAGTCATAGAATCAACATCTTCTTGTGACAATTCATCATAATTAAGATTATCGTATTTTTTGTTTTCAACAGTAAAATTCAGTTTTGTAATACCATAATCACCTTTTTGGCAACGGGCTTCTATATATATATTGGGTGTTAATCCTACTAATATAGTTGCTTCTGCGGTCAAGTCGTTTTCATTATCGGTTGCAATTATTTTTGTTACACCGCTTTTTAAACCTTTAATCGTTGCACTTGCTGGTTTTGACATAGTACTTTCTGTTGTGTCTATAATCTTTGCGATACTTGTATCTTCAATTTTAAAAGTAATATCGCCTTGTTCATCAGCAAGGTTATCTCCATCATATATACTTGCTGTTATTATGGTTTCGCCATTAATTTCCAATGGCTTTATTTTTGAAAATCTTATTTCTTTTTGCTGTACTTCAATTTCGTGAGTAGCACTCATTCCGCTTTCTGCATGAGTTGCTGTTATTGTTGCTTTACCGCCTTTTAAGCCTTTGACAGTTACATTGTTACCCCAAGGAGTAATTTGTGCAACGCTTTCATCACTGCAAGACCAAGTTATGCCACCTTCGGGAGCAGCATTTCCGTTTTCATCGTAACGGGTTGCTTTTAAAACAGCTTCGTTACCATCCCGAATTAAGTTTTCTCCTTCTATAATAATCCCCTTATATAGATTCATAATTTTTATAGGTGATAAATGATTTTTTGTTGTACCATCTCCTAGTACACCGAAGGTATTGTCTCCCCACATCCACAGACTTCCGTCCCCTTTTATGGCGGCTCCACCAGCCCCAAATAGTTTTGCATAAATAACGTTATCCATTATTTTGACAGGTTCATATTTGTCTTTTGTTGTACCATCTCCGATTAATCCTAACCCATTATAACCCCATGTCCACAATGAACCATCGTTTTTTATAAAAGCTGTATTTGAAACACATGATTTGACATTATCTGCTATCTTTACAGGAAATTCGTAACTAGTTGTAGTTCCGTTTCCAATTTCTCCATACTGATTGTTTCCCCAAGCCCATAATGTCCCATCTTTTTTTATAACTTTTGTGACACATACCATGAGTACATCATCAATTATTTTGACTGGACTAGAAACATTATCCGAATATGACATTGGAGTTCCATAGCTTTGCAAGCCCCACGCCCAAAGAGAATCATCGCTTTTAATCGCAGTACAATAATATCCAGAGCAAGCTATAGATTTAATGTTTGTCATTACTTGACGAGGCTCTTTTGTTGAACCAGAAGTATTTCCCAATTGACCAAATTTATTATTCCCCCACATCCACAAAGTGCCATCGTCTTTAATTGCAGCACCATATTTGTAATAACTGCTTACGAGATTTACATCTTTAACATTATCCATTATTTTTTGAGGTGTAGTTCTATTTTCAAACGTACCATCACCTAGTTGTCCATCACCATTATAGCCCCATGTCCACAAACTTCCATCAGTTTTAATTGCAGCTGCAAAAGTGCTAGTTACATATATTTTTTCAACATTTTCCATAATTTTCTTAGGAGTACGCCCTTGTTCAGTTAAATATCCACCAAACTGTCCCCATACCCATAAACTTCCATCTTTTTTTATTGCAGCATTATAATAATCTGCACATTGAATATCCTTAACATTATCCATTATTTTTATTGGAATGTAACTATCACTCGTTGTTCCATCACCTAATGTACCATATTTATTATAACCCCACATCCATAAACTACCGTCAGGCTTTATTATAGCTCGATGATTTGCACCAGAATCAATCACAAAATTTTTATTATAAGAATTTGCATTTGCAATAGTATTACTAGTAACTAATGATAATAGAATCGATAAACTTAATAATACACTTATTAATTTTTTCATACCTTTCTTTTTTCCTCTCATTTAAAATTGTTTAATCTACTTTATCTTAATAAATAGCTAATACATATTCTTTACCTCCGTATATAAAAAGTGTGCAGAACAATCGCTGTCTGCACACCGAAAAATGCAAACCCCGATTGTTGTCACACAAAACTTTACTAAATGGGAATTTCTTCGTACATCCAGCAAGTTGGAATTTGCATTTTTGCCAATTCAACGCTGGAATATACAAAAGGGCATAGTACACCCTATAAAACAACAAAAAATCCCCTTATATTTCATTGTAAAGTTTTATGTGACTTTAATATAATACCACATTTTTCTTAAATTATCAATAGATTTTCTGTAAAATCAGCATTTTGCCGATAAACATTTCATGTCACTCAATAGAAGTATGTTTTTCGGGTTTAATACTAATGCATTATAACGGGTAGTCAATGTCACCTGTCATTACAATGATGTTTGGCGAAAATTGCCCAGGTCTACGATAAAAGGCTGAACGATTGATTTCGTTCAGCCTTTTAAATTAGTGTCATTTAGAGTACGTATTATAGTAGTCTTTTCCTATACTACTCTGTTTCGTTTTCCACCGCCATAAAATGTTTTTATATTATCTATTATCTCATTAAGACATCTCACCCTTGCTTCATAAGCTCCCCACGCCATGTGCGGAGTAAGGCAGGCATTTTTATTTCCTAGAAGCTTTGTATATGGATGTTCTATTGGAAACGGCTCGGTTGAATACACGTCGACACCTGCAAATATCTTGTTAGCAAGCACTGCATCTGCTATCGCATTTTCATCAGCAACCTTACCACGTGCTACATTTATAAACACCGCACCTTCACGCATCATAGAAATACGATCTCTGGTTATAAGATTTTCAGTTTCTGGTGTAAGCGGTGTATGAACAGATATGATATCCGCTTCACTACAAAGGGTATCGATATCTACGTTTTCATAACCTTCTTTATGCGACCTTGAGTACACTATAACCTTGCAGCCAAGTGCTGTAGCAACCTGAGCAACCTTCTTTCCTATATTTCCCATACCAACTATGCCCCACGTTTTACCGCTTATCTCGTGGTAAACCGGCTCAAGCTGATTTTGTCTGCCCGACTTAGAATATTCTCCGCTATTTACATACTCTGTGTAATCTGCAAGTCGTGTGCATAGCGACAATGCCATAGACACAGTAAGCTGTGCAACCGAGTCTGTAGAATATCCCACAACATTGCAAACGGCTATACCATTTTTTGCACAATATTCTGTATCGATATTATCATATCCTGTGGCAAATACACATATAAGCTTAAGGCTTTTTGCGTCCTTCAAGTTGCTTTCGTTTAGCTTAACCTTATTTAAAATAACTACTTCGCAATCGCATAGTCTTTCAGCCACCATTTCAGGTGGTGTCATAGGATATATGGTTGTTTCACCTACTTCTTCCAGCCCCGAAAAATCAAGGTCCTTTCCTAGTGTATCTGCGTCTAATACTGTAATTTTCATAATAAAATCCTTTCTAGTCATTTAAAAACAAGTCTTTGCATCTGTCAAGTATGCCGTGAATTTTTGCAATTGTTATGCCGTAGTTTGTCATAGGTATACCATTTTGCGATGCAGTGTTCATTCGATATTTAACTTCTCTGTCATTTAGCATACATCCGCCACAATGAACTACAAGTGCATACTTTGACAAATCATCAGGAAACTCTCCACCGCTTGTAAACTCAAACGAGATATCCTTACCTGTATAGTCCTTAATCCAATTTGGAAGCTTAACTGTGCCGATATCGTTGCACTGTCTGTGATGGGTACAACCTTCTGAAATAAGTACTGTATCGCCATCAACAAGTTTATCTAGATAATTTGCACCTTCAATAGCCTGTTTTAAGAAACCCTTTTTACGCACGAAAAGTATCGAAAACGATGTAAGAGGTATATTATCAGAAACTATCTTCGACACCTCCCCAAACACCTGACTATCAGTTATAACAAGGCTTGGGGTGACTTTTAAAAGTGCATCAGAAAGCTCAGATGGCTGAACTACTAACGCTATAGCACCTACATCTAAAAGTTCGCGTAAAACCTGCTGTTGAGGAAGGATTATTCTCCCCTTTGGTGCTGATTCATCAATTGGAGTGACAAGTATTACTATATCTTTTGCATTTATAAGGTCACGAACAATATATTTTTCTTCACTTTTCGAAATAAGAGCTAATTTTTCTTTTAACACATCTATATTTTTATTTGTCAGCGCACTTACGTGAAGGTATTCACCATTATTTTCGGCTATATCGCATTTATTCATAACGACAATATGAGGTATGTTTCGCAAAATACAGTCATTTACTATGCCTTCTTCAAAGCCAGTAAGTCCAACTGATGCATCGCACACTATAATTGCAATATCACATTTGCGAAGAACGTCTTTTGCCTTTTTTACACGCATATTACCAAGCTCGCCCTCATCGTCAAGCCCAGGCGTGTCGATAATCACAACCGGTCCAAGTGGTAAAAGCTCCATAGCCTTTTGCACGGGGTCGGTGGTTGTGCCAAGCACATCCGACACTATGGCGATATCCTGACCTGTAATAGCATTTATTAGACTTGATTTTCCGCTGTTTCTTCTGCCAAATATTCCTATATGAATTCTGTTTGCAGATGTAGTTTCGTTAAGTGACATAGTATTACCTCCTTTGTAAAGGTAGTTTAAAATAAATATATTTTATTTTATAAGGGATATAAGGTTTAGATGCAACCTATTTTTATCAATCTAAACACCTGATAAGCAGTATCTTTTAAATTCTTATAAGCATTATCAACATCCATAGCTTCCTGTAGTGTGCAAGGTTTTCTTATAATTGGAAAAAACGCATCTATGCCGTGTTCATTGCAAATAACGGCATCGTCTGTCACACATCCCGAAAAAGCAATTACAGGCTTGTTATATTTTTTTGCAAGCTTTGCAACACCTATTGGTGCTTTACCCATATATGACTGACCGTCAAGTCTGCCTTCGCCTGTAATAATCAGGTCGGCATCCGCTATATGATTTTTAAGTCCGGTTTCGCGAATTACAAGATTAATGCCTGATTCAAGTGTAGCATTTAGATATGACACAAGTGCAAATCCCATTCCGCCGGCAGCTCCTGTTCCGGGAATATTTGCATCGGCTGACGGAATAACATCTTTTGTAATACAAGCATATTTTCTAAGCCATGCATCCATATCTTTTATCATTTGTGGGGTCGCACCCTTTTGCGGCCCGTATATCGCACTGCAACCCTCTTCTCCGCATAGCACATTTTTAACATCGCACGCTACGCAAAATGTACATTCGCTCAATTTATCATTTGCATTATCTAATTTAATCGAAACGATGTCTTTAAGCCCTTTAGCGCCCATAGACACCTGATTGCCGTCTTTATCTAAAAATTCAAATCCAAGTGCCTGAAGCATACCCACGCCACCGTCGTTAGTAGCACTTCCGCCAATTCCTATAACAAAATTGCGGCAGCCTTTTGAAATAGCGTCCAAAATCATTTCACCAACGCCATAAGTTGTGGTGTTTAGTGGATTACGTTCGTTTTCGCTAATCAAGGTAATCCCTGCAGCAGCTGACATCTCTATAATAGCCGTTTTAGTATGAGGAATAAATCCATATACAGCTTCGATTTTCTTTCCAAGAGGGTTGCATACCTCGGTTTTTATCTGCTTACCATTAGTCGCAGATATTATAGCTTCTACTGTGCCTTCGCCGCCGTCTGCAATCGGTGATATAACGACCTGAGAATCATTGTATACTTCATTGACAGCTTCCTTTATTGCCTTTCCTGCCTCAAAAGTGGAAAGGCTTCCCTTGAACGAATCAATAGCTACTACAATTTTTTTCATTATATATCTCCTTTCATAAGCTTCAGCTTCTCTTTATCAAGAGGAATTTTTCAACATCATTTAACATTCTTTTCTTTCTAAGTTATTTATACCATCCTAATTGGTAATAAACTTGATAGCCTTATTAAGGTTTTCAACCTTTATTATTTCCTCGCCGTATGCATACTCGCCATCTAAGGTCCAGTTAATATTTTCATCTGTTTCAATGATAATATTTTTTGCACTTGTAAATGTTATCATTTTAGTGTTATATTTTTTTGAACCCAATGAAATAACGATTTCGTTAAGCTCAAAGAGGTCTTTAGGCAATCTTATAAGCAAAAGTTCAAATAAACCATCGCTAAAATCTACCAATTTAGGGTCAAGGTTAATAACTCCACCTAAGGAAGTCGAATTACAAATTGCACCGAAAATAAAATCGTCCTCAATTAATGTACCATCTGCATCAAAACGAAGATGGTAGCTTTTTAAATTTGCTATATCTTTAACTCCCTCAAGTGCATAAGCCAGATACCCTAGTGAATTTTTGAGATTTTGAGGTGTTTTATACGAAATCTCAGTAAACGCACCAAATGAAGCTACATAGGAGAAATTTCTACCGTTAAAAGAACCGATGTCAATTTGTTGAGCATTTCCGTCCATGATATCACTTGCGGCCTTTAAAATATTTTTAGATAATTTTAAGCTGTTTGCAAAATCATTTGTGCTTCCTGATGGAATATATCCAATCTCCACATCCACACCCGACTTTATTACGCCAGCAACAACCTCATTAAAGGTACCATCTCCTCCTATCGCGACAATCAAATCAAAATTTTTTGCGTTTTGTTTTGTATACTCCTTGGCATCGCCCTTAGCTTCTGTCAAATACACTGTATTATTGTATCCGTGCTTTCCAAATAATACTAAAATATCAGTTAAAAATTTATTTGCCTTTTTTGTGCCTGCACAAGGATTCATTATAAGTAAAAGTTTTTTTTCTTTTTTCAAATTTATTCACTTCGCTTTTCATTTAAAATGACATTTCCATATTTAAGAACTATGTAATGCTAAATCGCTTTTATATATTTCCCCCCGTAAAGGGGAAGAGGTTTCACATTTTAATATTATTCGACACCCTATATATAAACTATATAAAGAATATACTATTTTAAAATCTGAAATCCCTTTTTCCGTGTTCGATATTTGCTATATAATCAGTTGCGATATCTCTTACTTTATCTTTTGGAATGTTTTTAAGCTCTGCTTCTATAAGCTTATCACCGATAACACGTGTTTCTTCCGATGCGTAATCCATCAAAAATTCCTTTAGTGTCATAAGTGCATTTGGGTGGCAACAATTTTGTATTTGTCCTGTTTTGCAAAGGCTCATAAATCTGTCACCTGTTCTGCCTTCTCTATAACAAGCTGTACAGAAGCTAGGAATATAGCCAAGCTCCATAAGCCATCTTACTACTTCGTCAAGCGTACGTTTATCACTTACTTCAAACTGTTCTGATGTTTCATCCTCAGGCTCTGGCTCGCAGTAACCGCCTACGCTTGTTCTTGACGCACCGCTTATCTGCGACACGCCAAGCGGTAACACTCTTTCACGGCAGGCTTTTGATTCACGGGTTGAGATAATCATACCTGTGTATGGCACGGCAAGACGGATAATAGCACATATCTTTGCAAATGTATCATCATCTATACCGCCGTCAAACTCATCAGGGTCGATATCGTCTGCACGTTTTACTCGTGGCACGCTAATAGTATGCGGACCAACTCCAAATGCTGCTTCAAGGTGTTCTGCATGCATTATAAGTGCGGCAAGCTCATATTTATATAGCTCAAGACCGAATAATACGCCAAGACCAACGTCGTCTATACCGCCTTCCATAGCTCTGTCCATAGCCTCGGTATGATATGCATAATCATGCTTTGGACCTGTAGGGTGAAGACGTTCGTAGCTTTCCTTATGGTATGTTTCCTGAAAAAGTATATATGTGCCGATTTCTGCCTCTTTAAGTTTACGGTAATTTTCTACAGTTGTAGCGGCGATATTTACGTTCACACGTCTTATAGCGCCGTTTTTATGTTTAATAGAATAAATAGTCTTTATACTCTCTAATATATACTCAATAGGGTTATTTACAGGGTCCTCGCCTGCCTCAATTGCAAGGCGCTTATGTCCCATATCCTGAAGTGCTATAACCTCTTTTTTGATTTCTTCCTGTGTAAGCTTTTTACGAGCGATGTTTTTATTTTTTAGGTGATACGGACAGTAAAGGCAACCGTTTACGCAGTAGTTTGATAGATACAGCGGTGCAAACAGCACTATTCGATTGCCGTAAAACTGCTTTTTAAGCTTTTCGGCAGATGCGTACATATCGTCTATCATTTCTTTATCATCGCACGCTAGAAGCACTGATGCTTCGCGGTGAGTAAGTCCTTTACCGTTTTTTGCTTTTTCAAGGATTTCCTTTATAAGTGTTAGGTTATTTTTATTTTCTTCTGCATACGCAAGGGTGTCAAGCACCTCTTCGTGACAAATAAATTCTTCTGCTTTGTGTGATTTTGGATTATACATTTTCATTTCCTCCCCTGTTATAATCTCCTCTGTCTGTGACAATCTCGTGGCCTGTTTTAGCTATCTGCTTTTTTAAGCTTTCAAGGTTTTCGGCAGATTCAAGCCCTGTTGCAAGCTTATTGTCATAGAGGTTATATAGTTTTTTTGTATTGTTTGGTGAAAGGTTTGGCATTATAACGTTTGCGCCCATTTTAATACCCATTTCACGTCCGCAATTTTTTATTGTACCAAGTGCCGTTGTGGCAGGTATCAGTGCTTTTGGAAGAAGCAGGCGTGTAAGTCCCACCATCAAAAGCGTTTTTTCAAGGCTACCTGATTTTTTATCCTTAAACGGCGTATCTTTATGCGTTATATACGGACCTATGCCAACCATTTCGGGATTTAATTCTTTTATAAAAATCATATCTTTTGCAAGGTGTCTGCTTGTCTGATATGGTGAGCCAACCATAAAACCGCATCCCGTTTGAAATCCGATATCTTTCAAGTTGAAAAGGCAATTTTTCCGATATTCAAGGCTCATAGAATGTGGGTGAAGTTTATTATAATGCTCATTATCAGCAGTTTCGTGTCGAAGAAGGTATCTGTCTGCCCCTGCATCAAAAAACATCTGATACACTTCCCTTTCGCGTTCGCCAACTGATAGTGTGACTGCACATTCGGGATAAAGTTTTTTTATCTCACGAACGATATCTGCAAGGTAAGTATCTGCAAAGTCATTATCCTCACCGCCCTGCATTACAAATGTGCGAAAGCCAAGCTCGTAACCCATTTTGCACCTTTCGAGTATTTCCTCTTTCGAAAGGCGGTAGCGGGATATATTTTCATTGGCACACCTTATACCACAATAAAGGCAATTATTCTTACAATAATTTGATATTTCTATAAGACCGCGAATGTAAATCTTATTACCGTAATTTGATATTTTAACCTTTTCGGCTTTTTTGCCAAGGTATGCTATATCGTCGTTGTCAGCATTTTCAATAATATATTCAAATTCTTCAAGCGTCAGATTTTGAGTTTGTTCCAAAGTGTCAATGAGCTTTCTTACATTTTCTGTTACGCTCATACCATCACCTCAATTACTCATCTTTTATTTTTGTATAAATAGTTTTTGTAGAAACTCCGTCAAGGTTTCCTATCTTGCCTGACAATGCACTGATAACGTCATCAGGTGCATCCAGTGCGATACTTATTATAGATATATTTCGGCTTTTTTCGGGCACACCCATTCTGCCGAGAATATATGTACCGTACTCGTGAAGCAAGGCATTTAATTTTTCCACCGAGTCCATATTTTCTACTATTACTCCGATAAGTGCTACTCTGTTCATATTTTACCTCCAAAAATGCAAAAAAGGTTACGCCGAGTCGACGCAACCTTATAAAGTCACTTTAAAAACTTCAATCTTCCATATCAGAATTCTCTTTTACGTCAGACTTCTATTTATATTTTACAATTTATATATTTATTTGTCAATAGAATTATATACCTTTTACAATATCCCCTACGCCGTTTAAAACGTATTTTGGTCTGTACGGAAAATCTGAAAGCATACTCTCTGTAGTTACACCGCTAAGCACGAGCACTGTATCAACGGCAGTTTCGATACCTGCTACGATATCGGTATCCATTCTGTCGCCGACTATTGCAGTTTCGTAGCTATGACAACCAAGTGTCTTCATAGCGTGACGAAGCATAAGTGGGTTTGGTTTACCTACGAAATACGCCTTCTTGCCTGTTGCAATCTCGATAGGTGCAATAAGTGCACCTGTTGCATGCATTATTCCAGCCTCTGTTGGTCCTGTGATATCAGGGTTTGTACCGATAAGCTTTGCACCCTTATTTACAAGTGCGATAGCTTTTTCGATTTTTTCAAAGTTGTATGTACGTGTTTCACCTACTACAACATAGTCAGGGTTTACGTCATTCATACATATTCCTTTATCATAAAGAGCATTTAAAAGTCCTGCTTCACCTATTACATACGCACTTCCGCCAGGGCACTGGTTCGACAAAAACTCTGCAGTGGCAAGTGCACTTGTGTAAAAATGCTTTGTTGGAACGTCAAGTCCCATTCTCTTTAGCTTTTGACTAAGCTCAACTGGTGTACGTTCTGAACTGTTTGTAAGGAAAACAAAATTTCCTTTTTCTTCAAGTAACCATGTTACAAACGGAATAACACCATCTAAAAGATTATTTCCGTGGTATATAACACCGTCCATATCGCATATAAAACCTTTTTTTGCTCTTAAATTCTCCATAGTTATCTCCTTTGTCGTCTATCTGCCTACAGAACCTTATTTAAAAATTCTATTGTTCTTGGGTTTTTAGGATTAGAGAACACTTCCTCAGGTGTTCCTTCTTCCATTATAACACCTTCGTCAATAAAAATCAATCGGTCTGCCACTTCTCGTGCAAATCCCATTTCATGAGTAACTACAACCATTGTCATACCCTGATTTGCAAGCTCTTTCATAACGGCTAATACCTCGCCTACCATTTCAGGGTCAAGTGCACTTGTCGGTTCATCAAAAAGCATAACGTCAGGGTTCATAGCAAGTGCTCTGGCGATTGCTACCCTCTGCTTTTGTCCACCTGACAACTGATGCGGATAACTATCAGCTTTATCAGATAGTCCTACTCTGTCTAACAGCTCTCTGGCACTTTTCTCTGCTTCTTCTTTTGATTTAAGCTTAAGATCAACCGGTGCAAGCATAAGGTTTCTAAGCACAGTCATATTTGCAAAAAGGTTAAAGTGCTGAAATACCATACCTATATTTTGTCTGACTTTATTTATATTTATCTTTTTATCGTCAATATGGTATCCGTCAACAACAACCTCGCCGCTTGTAATAGATTCAAGGCGGTTAAGACATCTCAAAAAGGTTGATTTGCCTGAGCCTGAAGGACCTATTACACAGACAACCTCGCCTTCTTTAATATCTATATTTATTCCCTTTAACACCTGATTGTCTTTAAAGCTTTTCTTAAGTTCTGACACGTGAATTTTTATATTATCTGCCACGGTTAAGCCTCCTCTCAAGTGCATTTGCCACCTGCTGAAGTGCAAGTATTACTACAAGGTACATTACCGCAACTATTGCCCATGTTTCAAACGATTTAAATGTAATGGCGATAACGTTCTGAGCTTTATTTACAAGCTCAGGGAAACCTATAACCGAAAGAATAGATGTATCCTTTAGTGTAATGATAAACTGGTTTACGATACTTGGAATCATATTTTTTATAGCCTGAGGAAGCACTACTCTAAACATAGATCTCCAATATGTTAGACCAAGGCTTCGTGCAGCTTCCATCTGTCCCGGGTCTATAGCCTGTATTCCCGCACGAATTATCTCAGACATATACGCACCGCAGTTTAAAGCAAGACATATAGTACCTGCCTGAAGCGAAGTAAGCGTCTGACGTATTCCAAAGATATTTTTTAGTCCGTATGGCACACCATAAAACACAAAAAATGCCAAAACTATCATAGGTACGCCTCTTATGATATTTACGTACACCTTGGAGATTATATTACAAAGCTTATTATCAACTACACTTGATAGTCCAAAAATTATTCCAAGGATACAGCCAAAAAACAAACCCAACAGTGCTAAAAGAAGAGTTTGTCCCATTGCAGCAAGAAGCAACTGACCATACGTGTTTATAATCTGGGTCATAAACAGCAATCCTCCTAAATGTTTTTTTGTGCAAGTTAAAACACTTGTGTTTTATCCTTACACACTGCAAGGACATCGG
Source organism: Clostridia bacterium (assembly GCA_045540695.1). GTDB lineage: Bacteria > Bacillota > Clostridia > UMGS1810 > UMGS1810 > JAZQHR01. Next base: position 31,687 of record JAZQHR010000083.1, read on the forward strand.
AAAATGCCGATGCCCTTACAAATATAAATTAATTTAATTTATCAATTATTAACCAAGATATTTTGCAATAATTTCGTCGTATTTACCGTTTTCTCTTATATTTTTAAGGCCGGCATTGAATAGGTCGATAAGTTCCTGATTTTTTGCATCAAATATAGCAAAACCATACTGTGCAGGTTCATTTTCAGTACCTTCTACAAATTTCATTTGAAGTTCGCCTGTTTTGATGTTATATTTTAAAATCGGTGTATCATCGAAGCATGCTACAACCTGACCGCCAAGTACTGCCTGATACATATCAGGAGATGTTGGGAATGTTACAACTTCAAAGCCATACTTATCTTTGATGCTTTCTGCATACTGGTTACTCATAGTACCATTTTTAACAGCAACCTTTTTACCTTTTAGGTCATCAAAGCCTTTGATGTCAGAATCTTTTGCAACTGCCATACCCTGAGTAGCATCGTAGTAGCCTTCAGAGAATATCCAGCCGTTTTCTTTTCTCTCATCAGTGATAGAAGCACCTGCAATCATACCATCAGCCTGACCTGCCTGACATGCTGCGATAGCTGCATCCCAGCCAATGTACTGTAAATCATAAGTAAATCCCTGATCCTCAGCAACAGCTTTTAGTATATCCATATCGATACCTACTATATTTCCTGCTGCATCCTGAAATTCAAACGGGCTAAAGCCTTTATCAGTAGCAATTACAAAATTTTTACCAGCGTCAGCTGTGTTATCAGTTTCATTGCCGCAAGCAGCAAAACTGAAGCATAATACCAACGCAAGCATTAAAGCTAATATTTTTTTCATATTATTATACCTCCGCATAAAAAATTATACTCTTATTTTACTATGAAATAAGAGTATAATCAATAAACCAACGTCAAAAAGTACAAAAGTAGAACAATGTACAATTTTTATACAATTTACTTTTTGTCACTAAACAATTCAATAGCCTTTGCAAGCTGTCTGTCTATCACTATTTTTTCGTCCTGAAGTGCGTTTTGTATAGCAAGCTGAGTGGTTATATCACACACGCCATACGGATAAAGTCCCATAGTATCCTGGAATTTTTTTACTGCAAAATACAAATCTTCGTCATATATTTTATCAGGAATTCCAACAGAATATCCAAGTGCGTTCATTCGCTGATTTAATGCAAGAACATCGTCGCCCTCATCACCCTGTTTCATAATTCTCTCATATGTAAATTCACTAAAATATTCATTTCTGAAGATTTCCACTTTATTATCTATCTCGATGTCAGGAGCAATACCCTCGCCATGAACATGATTTTTGTTTGGTGTCAAGTATTCTGCTAAAGTAAGTCTTATACCTCCGCCAACATTAACTCCAACAACATTTTGCATAGTGCCTTTACCAAATGTATTCACACCGACTATTGTACCGGCACCTGTATCCTGAATAGCTCCGGCAAGAGCTTCCGAAGCACTGGCGCTGTATTCATTTACCAAAACTACAAGATTATATTTTGGTTCTTTAAGTTCAGAATAAAATGTCTGGTCATATTCTTCGCCCTTAAAGTCTATGTACATAATAGGACCCTTTGGTACAAACTCTCCGGCAACAGCTACAAGTGCTTCGAGTGAGCCTCCCGGATTATTTCTAAGGTCTAAGATAAGGTCCTTAATGCCGTTTTCATCAAAATAATCAAGCTCTTTTCTTACCGCCTCATGAAGATGTTCATCAAACTGAGATATAGCAAGATATCCAATATTTCCTTCAAGAATCTGTGAATATGTATTTTCAACTGTTATAATGCTACGTGTCATAGTCACTTCGTAGTATATGTCGTCACGAATATATCCAACAACAACATCTGTACCCTCTTCGCCAACGATATACTTCTTTGCTGCTTCAATATACATGCCAACTATACTGTTTCCATCAACTGAAGTGATGATATCACCCTGTTTCATTCCTGCCGCTTCTGCTGGTGAATCCTTATATACATTAAGCACCTGCAAACCTTCAGAAAATTCCATAATACTAACACCTATACCGCATAGCTCACCGCTTAGATTTTCCATAAATGCATTGTACTCATCAAGTGTATAGTACTCACTGAAATCATCAAGATTTCCAAACATTCCTTTAAGTGCAGTATCATATAGTTCGGGGTTTTTTGCAATAATAAGTCTTAAAGCATTACGATACATATCTTCCTTAGTTGCTTCATAAAGCCAGTTTTCCATTACATAATCGGTAGCAAGATCTATCATTCTGTTTTCAATAATATCTAAATCAAGTTCGGCATTTTCCGTTGTGTCCTCAGCTAGTACTGTCACACAGCTAAGCATTAAAACAAAAGCAACCAAAAGTGCGGTAAATTTAATCGATTTTTTCATTTGTAGTTTACCTCCTAAAGCCACTTGGCTTTTTAATTAACTATATTAAGATATATTATTTCATTTTCGCCATTTAGATTTGTATCAACGATAAAGTATGCGTTAACATCCAGAAAATCCCTATTTATATTATATCCGTTTGTTTTTCTATAAAACTCATATAAAAGCGATGTATCACTCACGTTAAATTCGGAGTATTTTCCATCCACATCAACAAACTTATTTCCAGTATATTTTTGTAAATCGTTAAATATAATCTTACCATTTATATAATCATAAAGATATATTTTTGCCTTGTATATTCCATTAACATTTGGTATTCTATCAAGCTTTTCATTTGAGCTTTCTACAAGCACTACTTCATTATTGGAATTAATAAGTATTGTAAGATTTTCATTTTTAGAAACATTAACGTCATAACTTATCTGTCCGTTTTTCAGGTATGCAGTACACCTATCTTTTTTTATTAACACATTAATTGTGCCTTCATCCGTTGCTATTTTTACAGTCTTAGTTGTATTTGAAAAAATAATTTGTTCAACCTTGCCGTTAATTTCCTTTACAGAATTTCTTGCATATATTTCATTTTCAACTCCGCACAAGATATTAATCAGCGACAGATATGTAACAGGCTTGTTTGGACGTAAAAACTTGGTTTTAGTTGAAATATAACCTTTACTCATCATTGTCTGATAGTATGGCAAGTACTCCTTACCAATAAGCCCGTAATCGAGATATTTGTTTAATCTGCTACTATTTTCAGCTGATTCAAGCTTCATTACATCACAAATAAGCTTTACAAGCTGCTGATTTGTAGTAACTCCATCGGCAGAAATATTTTTTACTTTAAATGCTTTTTTCAAAACATCTGTCAAATTCTCAGTTGTAACTTCAGCGTTAAGCTCAACGTTTTCGATTATTCCAAGTGTTATAAGTCTGTACAAAAAGTCAGCATTTTCAACGTCATTAAAAGCATCCGAAAAAGACATATCCGTATAATATGCTTCTTTAGGTGTGCTAAATGTCATAGCATGCGCGTTAACGCTAAATGCAAGCATAAACGCACATAATAACGCTGCTGTTTTTCTAAACATAAAATATCATTCTCCGTTTTATTACATTTTTTCAGGTGCAGTTATCGCAAGAAGCTTAAGCACATTTTCAATAACAGTTTTAGCTGCTGTGATAAGGTATAGTCTTGCCTGCATAAGTGCTTCATCATCGCCCTTTACTCTGCACGAATTGTAGAATGAATGGAAAAGAGCTGCCAAATCAAGCACGTATCTTGTAAGTCTGCTTGGTTCCATAGTATTTGCAGAAGTTTCTATCTCCTGAGGAAGAGATATAATCTTAAGTGCAAGTGCTTTTTCTTCCTCCGATGTTAAAAGTGTTAGGTTTGCATCAGTGTTAAGAGTAATATTTTCTTCCTTAAGTGAATTGATAATACTACAAATTCTTGCGTGTGCATATTGAACGTAGAAAACAGGGTTTTCATTGTTCTGTGCAATAGCAAGGTCTAAATCAAAGTCAAGGTGACTTTCTGACTGACGCATATTAAAGAAAAATCTTGCTGCATCAACACCTGTTTCGTCTATAAGGTCAGTAAGGGTAATCATCTTACCAGTTCTTTTTGACATTCTTGCCACTTCACCATTTTTTAGAAGACGTACAAGCTGCATTATAACTACTTCAAGCTTTGATGAATCAACGCCTATAGCATCCATAGCACCTTTCATACGTGCAACGTGTCCGTGGTGGTCTGCACCCCATACGTTTATAACTTTATCAAAGTTTCTTACTGCGAATTTATTTCTATGATATGCGATATCTACCGCAAAATAAGTAGGAATACCATTATTTCTTATAAGCACCTCGTCCTTTTCACAGCCAAAGTCTGTAGTCTTAATCCAAAGTGCTCCGTCCTTTTCATAGGTTATACCGCTTTTCTTAAGTGCATCAATAGTTTCAGCAACCTCACCATTTGCATGGATTGAGCTTTCTTTAAACCATACATCATAATCTATTCTGTATTTGCCAAGGTCACGTTTAAGGTTGTCTATATTTATAGCAAGGGCATACTCTACAAGTGCGTTTCTTCTTTCTTCTTCACTTGCGTCAAGGTATTTATCGCCATTTATATCAATGAAATTTTGTGCGTGCTCTTTTATATCGTCTCCATGGTAACCGTCTTCTGGAAATTCGAATGCGTCCTCGCCTTTTAAAGCCTGGATATATCTTGCTTCAAGCGATTTACCAAACTTTTCAATCTGGGCACCTGCGTCGTTTATATAAAATTCCTTTGTAACGTCATAGCCTGCAGCGGACAATATATTTGCAAGGCTATCGCCAATAGCACCGCCGCGTGCATTACCCATGTGCATTGGACCTGTTGGGTTTGCCGATACAAACTCTACCATTACCTTTTTGCCTTCGCCGATGTCTATCTTACCAAAGTCTTCGCCATATTTAAGCACTGCTTTAAGTCCATCATACACCCAGTCATTTTTTAAGTAGAAATTGATAAAACCAGGTCCTGCTATCTCGGCTCTGTCTATATATGTGTCCTCTAAATCAAATGCTTCAAGCATAAGCTCAGCAATAGCACGTGGTGGCATACCAAGTACTTTTGTAAGCTTCATAGCAGTATTTGTAGAAAAATCACCATTTTTCTTATCCTTTGGAATTTCTGTTTCTATTTCCACAAGATGTCCCTGAGGAAATTTTATTTTTCCACTGTCTTCAAGCGTAGCAAGTGCATTACCTATAACGCCTTCTAACTGTTCGTTTATTGTAGATATAATATTTTTCACCTTATTGTGCCTCCCTGATACTTATATAGAATCTGTTTTTACCGACAGACTCATCATTTATCTCTAGTGAATATCCAACGTCTATTGTACCGCCATTATCGTCTATGTCAACATTTATCTTATCTGACAGCACACCAATAGTAAGTGCACCAAACTGTGTGTCATAATACGATGTGGTTTTCTGGTCCTTTATAAAAATCATTTGATTTGTAACTGTACCCTCTCTTATGATTGACACCTTACCTTTGTCAACCTCAACGGTAGTGGTAGTACCCTCCATACCTGTAACATCCGACTCTTCATACACAGCGTAGTATTTGCCGTCTGTCTTATAAAACTCCCCTTCTGTAAGAAGCTCTACGTCGGTAGTATCGTCAATGGAGTATACTTCCTGCATACCCTTTATGGATATCATTACATTTTTCTTACTATCCATTTATCTTTCCCCTTAATAATTTTCTATATCAATTTTTTCTACAAGTCCATCTATGCTTTCTTCCAAAAACACACCGGCAAGCTTTGAAAAACCAGAAACATTATCGCTTACAAAGTACATATACTGTTTATCTTGTTTTTCCTCTGCCAGCATATCATTGTCAGATAAAAATTTGCTTACATATTTTGCTGTCTGGGCACCAGAATCAATAAGCTTAACCCCATCACCCACTATACCTTTAACGGTATTTTTTAGTATTGGATAATGTGTACAACCCAGGATAAGTGTATCTATATCCTTTTCGATAAGCGGATTTAGGTAGTCTGTTGCTACAAGTCTTGCCACCTCGGTATCGGCATAGCCGTTTTCCACTATCGGTACAAACAACGGACAAGCGTTAGTATAGACATTTATGCTCTTATCTTTTTCTCTTATCTTATGTACATATTTTCCGCTGTTTATAGTTCCTGAAGTACCTATTACACCGATGTTTTTATTTTTTGTAACGCTAAGTGCTTTTTCAACAGATGGTTCTACCACACCAACCATTGGAACGTCATACATATTTTTTACAATTGGAAGTGCTACAGTACTTGCTGTACCGCAAGCGATGATTATCATTTTTATATCATAAGACATAAGAAAATTTATATCATCTATAACATACTTCACTATCGTTTCGTCCGAACGTGAACCATACGGCACTCTTCCGGTGTCGCCAAAGTACACAATATTTTCGTTTGGAAGGACCTTCTTTAGCTCTTTAACTGTTGTAAGACCGCCAAGTCCCGAGTCAAACACGCCAATATATCTATTGTCCACTCAAAATCACTCCTCAAACGCAATGTCTATAAGTTCATCAAGTATTTCAGAATATGTCATACCTGTTTCCATCATAAGCTTTGGATACATACTTATGTTTGTAAAACCAGGAAGTGTATTTATCTCATTAAGCTTTACTGTGTCATTATCCTCATTAACAAAGAAGTCTACTCTTGATAATCCCTTACCGTCAAGTGCTTCAAACACCTTTACAGCTGTATTTCTTACTCGTGATTCAATGTCACCTTTAAACGAAGCCGGTATTACAAGCTTACTTTGAGATGCATCAGAATACTTTGATTCATAATCGTAAAACTCACTGTCAGGAAGGATTTCACCCACGCGAGATGCACGGATATTACCGCGATTGCCTATTACAGCACACTCAACCTCGCGTCCGGTTAAAAACTCCTCTACGATAACCTTACGGTCAAATTTAAATGCTTCATTTAGTGCATTTACAAGTGATGCTCTGTCCTTTGCCTTTCCTATACCAATAGACGAGCCTGCATTTGCCGGTTTAACAAATGCGGGATATCCAAGCTTTTTCTCGATATTATCGCAAATCACATCAACATTTTTCATTTCATAATTATGTACAACTATCCAGTCTGCCTGGTCAATGCCTGCATTTGCCATAACAACCTTTGTATATGCCTTATCCATACCCACGCATGATGTAAGCACGCCTACGCCAACATATTTGATACCTGACAGCTCCATAAGTCCCTGAACAGTACCATCCTCGCCGTTTGCTCCGTGAAGCACAGGAAAAACCACATCAACATGCACCTTACTGTACTTATCGCCATCAAGCACAAGTATAGAGCTATCGTTAGTGCCGTGTGACACCTGAACACTTTTAAGCGATGGTCTATACCAATTGTCCGGTGCTATATCCCCTACATCGCCATCATACAGATACCATTTACCATCCTTGGTAATTCCTATCATCATTATGTCATATTTATCTTTATCAAGATTATTGATAACTGAAGTTGCTGATTTTAATGATACTTCATATTCAGTGGACTGACCACCAAACAATATTGCAACAGTTTTCTTCATAAATTATAAGCCTCCATGTCTAGCCAAACATTCGTGTTATAACCATACTATTTTTAATTATATCACAAACGCCGAACAAAATAAATAGTTTTTTACAGAATTTTATTATAAATTTTTTCAAAAAAGTGTATTTTTTTTTCGAATTGTATGTTATACTGTTATATGCGACTAAAAATTACTTTATACAAGAAACATTTTTCTGTGTGTCGCATTAAATTTTGGAGGAAAAACAAATGGCAGTTCTTCGTATTTCAAAAAAATCGTCAAACATACCTTTGCAGACGATTTTCATAGACAAATACATGTGTAGTGCAAACGCTACCTTCGTAAAGGTATACATATATGCACTAAGGTTATCGTACGACCACACTGTATCAGACTTTACACTATCGGATATTGCTATAGCTCTTGGCATACTTGAATCGGATGTAATAAGTGCATTTCGTTATTGGGACAGCGTTGGTGTGATAAAGTTTGCAGATGCTCCTGATAACGATTTTTCTTTAGAGTTTATTGAGCTTTCAGCAAAAGACGTTAAACCGATAAAGCGAGAAACCAAGAAGGAAGTTGCACCTGACATAGTTCAAGCCACCGAGAAGCCTACATACACAGCGAAGGAAATTGCCATTTATATAGAAAAAGACAAGGGTATAAAAAACATGTATTCGCTTGCTGAAAAGATACTAAACAAGCAGCTTAGTACAAACGATACAATAATTCTTTACAGCTTTTATGACTGGCTAAGACTTCCTAAGGAAGTAATACTTATTTTATTGGAATACTGTGTGTCGCTTGGCAAGGTGAATATGCGTTATATAGAAAAGGTGGCTATTTCATGGGCTGACCAGGAAATAAACACCATAAGACGTGCTAATAAATTTGTTAATAAGCAAAACGAAAAGAATGCATATCTTTCAAAGCTAAAAAACATTTTCCAGATTCATGACAGAGATTTTACAGAATACGAGCTTAAATTCATTGACGAATGGACAAGCACTCTTAAGGTAACCGAGGATGAAATAAAGCAGGCTTACGAGCTTACTGTGATAAACACATCAAAGCTTTCATTTCCGTATATGAATAAAATACTAAAAACATGGAACGAAAGTGGCGAAAAAACTGCAAAGCCATCCAAACTGGTAAAGAAAACCACGTTTAACAATTATTCTAACAGCAGCGAAATAAATGATTTTGAAAAGATGATGCTGAAAAAACGTGTAGGAATGACAAATGAGAAATAAAAAAAGGCATTATTATTTCCCTGCATTACAAAAGAAAGGCAATAAAATAATATGTATAATCAAAAAAATATATCTGATAAAATCGCATCGGAATATCGCAAGCTTCAGCGAAACCGCGAAAAAAAGCTGGATGAAAGACTTGAATTTTTACACGGCATAGACCCTGAATTTGAAAACATAGAACGCAAAATTTCCACACTTGGTATAACTATGGCATCTCGCATAGCAAAAGGTGGTATGCCGATTGAAAAAATCATGGAAGAAATAGATTTATCGCTTTCTACACTTAAGGCTGAAAGAGAAAAGCTATATAAAAAATACGATATCCAAGAGGATTTCCTTGAAATACCATACGAATGTGATATGTGTAATGACACAGGTTATATGGATGATGGAAAAAAATGCAGCTGCCGAATACAAAGAGAAATAGCTCATGCAAAAGCTGCCTCTTCTATCCCACCCGAGCTTGGAAAATACACTTTTAAAGATTTCAACTTAAACTATTACAGCAAAGTTCCAAACAATCACTACGGGATATCGGCGTATGACAATATATCAAGTGTAATAAAAACCTGCAAAAAGTTTTGCGATGATTTTGAAAACAATTCAAACAATCTATACATATACGGAAACTCCGGCCTTGGAAAAACTATGCTTGTTACATGCATTGCAAACGAGCTTATATCAAAAAACAACATCGTAATGTACCAGACTGCTAGTAATCTTTTCAAAATCCTTGAAGGATATAAATTTGGTAAAGATTCAAGCGAGGAAGTAAGTGTGCTATACGATCAGCTATACAACTGTGATCTGCTTATAATAGATGACCTAGGCACAGAGCTTCAGTCAAGCTTTACACAATCAATGCTTTTTGACATATTAAACACACGTCTTATAAGCAAAAAAAGCACTATAATTAGCAGTAATCTTATAATAAACGATTTGTCAGGTACATATTCTGAAAGAATCTCATCGAGAATAATCGGCGAATATGAGCTTCTTTTGATATTTGGTGAAGATATCAGAATACAAAAGAAAAAGAATCGAGTATAATATTAAAAATAATTTTAAAAGGCTTTCTTATTAAAGAAAGCCTTTTTACATCTACAAATTATATTATTTCACTGATAAATATATTATCTTGTTATCAATACAGTTTTTGTAGCATCATCCCAGTCAACGTTACATTCGAATGCTTCACTTATAGCACGAACAGGAACGATTGTTCTTCCGTTCAATATTTCTGCCGGAACATCAAGTGTTATCTCTTTGTCGTTAACCTTCATTACATTACTGCCTATTTTTAGTGTAACTGTAATTCCATTGAAATTTGATGTAACTGTTTTTGTTGCATCATCCCAGTAAATGTCTGCACCGAATGCTTCAAATATAGCACGCATTGGTACTAGAGTTCTACCCTCTTTTATAATAGGTGTCTGGTCGAATGCAATTTCTTCGCCGTCAAGTTTAACATTAACATCCTTAATTTTTCCGATAGCAATTTCTCCATCTCTGTCAAATGAAAAAATGTCTAATTCTTCACAATATTGTATATCAACATACTCACCCAAAGGAACAACCATTTCGCCACTTATAGTTAACAAACCTTTTGTTTTCCATGATGAATCTGTTACTTTTATATATTTATCGTCATAAATTTCCAACACCATAAGTTCGGGATCTCTAAACACTACATTGTCATTGTTATCTACAACATACCATTCGTGTGAACCATCACGAATCACAGAATATTTGCTATTTAAATCACCACCCAACGTATGCGATATACTCCAACTATTTTTGCTATAGTTTTCATACACTTTAACATCAGTAGCAGTTCCATCCATATCATATAAATAAAAATACATAGTATCGTTCTCTTCATCAAGATAATGCACTTGAATAAAGTTATCCATACGAAGTACTGCTTTTCCTTCGATTTCAGATATAACACTTCCGTCAAGAGCACGTATGTAACTCATATTCGCTAGTTCATCATAGTACAAATATCTATCAGTTGCTGGTAGAATAGTAACATTACTTACTTCCTCTGTGTCAAGTATAATATTTCCATCATAATCAATAAGTGCAACACAATTATAATCATCATCTAACGCTAAAACTGTTCCACTAGGACGTAAAATAGTATATTTATCAAATGGTACTATTTCATTTTCATCAGCATCTATAAGTGCAAATTTAGGTTTATCCTCCGTTTCTTTTCTAACTACAAAACGATCTTTATTTAATATGGAAATCTCAGAATATACTCCACCTTGTATTACTATTTTTCCATTCAAATCCATTATACCAACAGTATAATCTCCAGGATAATAATGTATATAACCATTTTCATCAATCTGGCTACTCAAATCATACTCGATAGGCTCAATTACAACTCCGTTATCACCTACAAGCGTTTCAACTTTCTTACCATCCTTCATCCCCTTTATAATAAATCCATATGCAGTTGACCTCGAACCATATACAAATGTTTCAACCCCAGGTACAGGATTCATTATCCAGCTAATGTTACTTGCAAGTGCAACAGTGCTTGTTGATGCTAAAATGCATACAACCAAAATCATTGACAAATAAAATTTTAATCTTTTCATTCAATTTTCTCCTAAGTATCATGTTTAAATAAAAATGTTTTATAAAGTTCCACTCAAAAATCATATTATCTTGTTATCAATACAGTTTTTGTAGCATCATCCCAGTCAACGTTACATTCGAATGCTTCGCTTATTGCACGAACAGGAACGATTGTTCTTCCGTTCAATATTTCTGCCGGAACATCAAGTGTTATCTCTTTGTCGTTAACCTTCAGTACATTACTGCCTATTTTTAGTGTAACTGTAATTCCATTGAAGTTTGATGTAACTGTTTTTGTTGCATCATCCCAGTAAATGTCTGCGCCGAATGCTTCGAATATTGCACGCATTGGCACTAGTGTTCTACCCTCTTTTATAATAGGTGTCTGGTCAAATTTGATTTTTTCGCCGTCAAGCTTTACAGTTACGGTGCCGTCGTTAACACCAGTAGACCCAAGCTTACCTATAGAAACTATTCCTTCCATGTTTTCAAAGGCAAATATATCAAATTCTTCAGAATATGCTATATTCATATACTCGTCAAGAGGAACTATTGTTTCACCAGTTATGCTTACTATTCCTATGCTGTCCCATGATGTATCCGTTACCAATATATATTTATCGTTACAAACTTTCATTGCAATAAGCTCTGGGTCACTAAATATCACATTATCATCTTCATCAACCACATAACCGTCACTTGTATCGTCCTGTGCTATGAAATATTTTTCGTCAATTACGCCCTCTACATTTATAGCCGTATAAGGTATACCCCAGGTTTGGCTATAGTTTTCGTATATTTCAGCATCTAAAGCATTTCCGTCCATATCATATATATAGATATATAATGTGTCTGCTGCTTCGTCAAGATAATTAACGTCTATAGCATTATACATACGGAATCTTGCTTCACCCTCAATTTCTGCTATTACACTTCCGTCAAGTGCTCTTATATAGCTCATACCTGATGCTTCGTCATAGTATAGATATCTGTCAGTTGCAGGAAGGATAGTAATATTTTCTATCTCTTCTCCTTCTACAATAACATTTCCGTCGTAGTCGATAAGTGCAACACGGTTACCATTATCATCGTAAGCTAAAATAGTTCCCATGCTATAAAAGCTGCCATAGGTTCCGTATGGTACTATTTCATTTTCATTAGCATCGATAATTGCGTATCTATACATACCATCTATGTCTTTTATAACGGCAAAACGGTCTTTATTTAATACAATAATCTCATCATAAACGCCTTCAGGTATTACTGTATTTCCATCCATGTCCATAACGCCATAATTACCGTTATTATAATAAGATATATAGCCATTATCATCAATCATAGTAAAATAATTGTTTGTAGGCTCAACTACATATCCTTCATCATTTACAACTGCTGCATAGTAATTGTCCTCATCATCATATCCGTGTATTATAAATCCGTATGGTGTTGAATCGTATATATATTCTGAAACACCGAGTACAGAGTTCATAATCCAGTTAATATTACTTGCTAGTGCAACTGTGCTTGTTGATGCTAAAATGCATACAACTAAAATCATTGACAAATAAAATTTTAATCTTTTCATTGGTTTTCCCCTTTCAACTTATAAAGAATTTTGCCCAAAAATGATGTTTTATCAACAGCATCATTAACGATAGTTTTCGCTTTATCTGCTATTTTCCCATCATACTCAGCTACTATATAATCCCTTAGTGTGGTATTGTACGGCTGAGATTCAAGGCATTTTAAAAGATATTTTTCACCTCCGCCATCGGCTATAGAATGATAAAGAATCATTTCCGTAGTCAAATATTTATATTTATTAAATGATACATTTGTATCAGTATTTCCTTCTGTGTATAAAACAGTTGCATAGCTTCTTTGAGCATTCATAGATGATTTTAGGCTTAAGCTGTTTTCGTAGCTATGACTAATATTTCGGAATGAATCCCCCCTAGCAATGCTATTTTGAAATACATTTATCCTAATCAAACCAACAGTTAGGAAAATCATAACCGCACATGCAACGATGCAAAATATATTTTTAAATATTGGTTTTATGGTATATTTATTTTCGTCCTTGTCACTTTCAAGCGAAAAAACAAGTAATATATTTAGTGCCATAAATGAAAGTGTAAAATCCAGCATTGAATGAGCAAGAATCATAAATGTTATAAGTGCATAGTCTTTATTCTTTTTGATTTTTTTAAATTCCACAAAGCAAGCCGCAGCAAAAAATATCACACCTATAAATCCAGAATTAACGCCTATGGCAACTATGCTGCTATGTAATGCTTCTGCGTTATAAAACCCTGTTTGATAATAATGTCTGGCAGTTCCCCACCACCCTGCACCTATACCAAACACAGGATTGTCAATCATACAAAGTATTCCATCATATATATGAAGAAGTCTTTCTAAAAATGTTCCACTACTTTCAATTATACGATTT
>JAZQHR010000084.1:0-8580 GCA_045540695.1 Clostridia bacterium
AGGCATTATGACTGCACTTGGTGTCCTCTTTATATGCATAAGTATGTCGCTTCTTCAGGTAGCGATAAAAAAGGCTGATTCACCATCACTTATAGCTATTGTTTTTTCATCAAATTCAATTTTCACAATTTTATTTGCTATTCTTCTAATAAAAGATGAGCATTTCACAAAAAACAAAATAATAGCTCTCATTATTGGCGTTGTGGGCGTATTGCTTTGTGCTGACTTCAGCAAGGGTACAAACACTGAGTCAATCTTATATGGAGTAGCATCAGCACTTACCTTCAGCTTATATACCGTATTAAATCAGAAATACACCAAAAAGCACGGCGCTATGGTTTGGTCAAGTGGTGTGTTCTTATCAGGAAGTATTGTACTGCTTATCATACTTTTAATAATGGGTGTTGATATTTCACCATCGTTCGAACCGGTAAAGCTTTCGATACTTATATACATAGGACTTTTAGTAACGGGTGTTGGATATGCGTCATATTTTCTTGCAATAGAAAAAGGCGGAGCAATTATGGCTTCACTCGCATTTTTTATAAAGCCTATACTCACACCTTTTGTTACACTAATCATAAATGGCATTGTACCCGATGCAAAGGTATTTTTAGCGGTTGCTTGTATAATGGTGGCTTCCTACTTTGCAGTATACAAAAAGAAATAATACAGAAATCCGAGTTTTTAACACCTGAGAAACTCGGATTTTATTTTTCAATACCCCTAACCCGATGATGTTTTTATTTCAAATCACCCGTCGCTGGGTTATCTATTAGTTTTCCGTTTTCTTCAAACCTTGACCCATGGCACGGGCAATCCCACGTATGCTCTGCCCTATTCCATTTAAGTGCACATCCAAGGTGCGGACAACGCTTTATAGTTGGGGTTAAAAGATTTGTGGCAGATTCAAAGCCATTTACCATTAGCTGAGTTTTCAACATACTCCTCTGCGGTGAAAATACAGGCTCAAACTCATTTTTTATATCCTGCACCATATCAGAAAGCATATTAGCCGCCACCATTGAAGATGTCATACCCCATTTATTAAATCCCGTAGCAACATAGAGATTAGGCGTTCGTGCAGAGTATTTACCGATGTATGGGACACCATCTAAGCTCATACAATCCTGTGTTGCCCACTGATATTTAAGCTTTGCATCAGGATAATACTTATTTGCGAAGTCATTTAATTCCTTCCAGTTACCTCCTTTTTTACCTGTGCGATGTCCGCCACCGCCAATTAAAAGAAGGTCGCCATAATTACGAAATGACATACCCTTTTTGTCCTCGTCCACATACATCCCTTTAAGCTTAATCGTCCCTTCGTAAGATGATACATACGAACGATGCTGATACAGCTTCAAAAAATATCCTCCGTGTTTATTGATAAACGGAAAATGTGTGGTTACTATGATTTTTTTAGCTTTAATCTTACATTCATCTGCTATTGCAGTAGTAGGAGTAATATCACGGATAAATGTGTTTTCATATATATTTAACCCTTTTGAAATTTCCGATATAAATTTAAGCGGATTAAACTGTGCCTGATTTTGAAATAGTATCGCCCCCTTCACCTTAAATGGAAGCTCTGTAGTTTCGCAAAATCTCGCAACAACGCCTAGTTTTCCTACAGCTTCAACCTCATTTTCTATCTTTTGTCTACTGGTAGTCGAATAAACATAAGAGCTTAATTTTTCATAATCGCAATCTATTTCATTACACAGTTTTTCATATTCAGCCAAAGCCTTGTTATTTGCTGCCAGATACATCTGCGCTTTTTCAATTCCCACATCTTTTATAAGCTTTGAATATATAAGCCCATGCTGTGATGTTACCTTTGCAGTGGTGTTTTTTGTGATGCCTCCACATATCCTGTTTCCTTCGACTAATATATAGTCCACACCGGATTTTTCCAGAAAATACGCACAAAGTATTCCTGCCATTCCACCGCCAATT
Organism: Clostridia bacterium; assembly: GCA_045540695.1. Lineage (GTDB taxonomy): Bacteria > Bacillota > Clostridia > UMGS1810 > UMGS1810 > JAZQHR01. Next base: position 1,960 of record JAZQHR010000084.1, read on the forward strand.
ATAAGCACATCTGTTTTTATCTCACCTTTTAATTTTGGAAAACCTGGCAAATCCACACTATCTGTCCAAACTGATTTTTTCATATAGACACCTCTTTTTAAAGTTAGTATGTGCAGGCAACAAAAAAAGATGCCACAATTATTCGAAATGTCGTCAAGCCTCATTCCCTACATTTGAAGTTTGTAGGGTTCGGCGGTCTCCGACTAACCGATTTAAATCATATTGTTGCATCCTTTTAAAATTTATTATTTACTTTATTTGTAACTTTCAATCATATCCGAAAGCCTTTTTGCAGATGATAACGCTTTCTCATAGTATTCCTCGTCAGTTAAGCTTTCGTATAACTTTTCGTCGCCTTTTGTGGAATTTTTGAAAACTTCAAGCATTAGTGTTCCTTCGTAGTCTGAATCGGCGATAGCTTTTGCAACTACGTCAAAGTCGATATTCCCATCAAATGGCAAAAGGTGGTCATCGGTATCAAGCTCCGCACGGTTATCGTGGATATGAAGTGCGATAAGTTTATCAGAGAACATACCCATATAATCGATATTTTCGCCTCGGCAATACTGATGTCCGTTATCCCAGCAAAAACCTATATCATCATATCTGTCAAGGAAATATTTTAGATTTTCAGCATATCTTAAATTTTCAAGAGCAACTTTTACACCTTTTGACTTTGCATAATTAAACAGCTCTTCGTATCTTTTCACACCGATTTCTGTAATCTCGGGCATCGGTCTTCCGCTTGATACGTGAACAATTGTGACAGGAATGCTGTATTTTTCACATCTGTCAACGCTCTCTTTTAAGCGGTTTAAGATTGTCTGTCCAGCCTCCTCATCGTCGCCCCACATATCGTTTATGTGGTCAAACGGGGCATGAATAGTTTCGCACACAATATCATATTCCTTTAAAAGCTTTGCAAGGCGCTCATAATCGCTTACCTTTGAACTGGTAAAAGTTCTTTTAATCCCAAGCTTATTAAATATCTTAAACTGTACCTCATAGTCTAAACTTTCGACCATTCCAATTCCTATATTCATTTTATCACACCATCTTTTCCTGTTTTACTTTGTGGTCTATAACGTGACGTGATGCAAGTTCTTTGTGGATATCCTCAAGTGAAATACCCATTTCTATCATAAGCACCATCACATGATATGCAAGGTCGGCTATCTCGTAAATAGTTTCCTTCTTATCGTCAGACTTTGCGGCAATGATAACTTCTGTATTTTCCTCGCCTACTTTTTTAAGAATCTTATCAAGTCCCTTTTCAAAAAGATAAGTAGTATACGAGCCTTCTTTTTTCTCTGTCTTCCTGCCCTCGATAAGCTTCATTAGACCTTCGTACGAAAATTCGTGAAGTTCTTCACTTTCCCAGATGGTATTTTCAAAACAGCTATCTGTACCCTTGTGACAAGCAGGACCATCCTTTTCAACCATTACCACAAGCGCATCGTTGTCACAGTCTGCTGTAATTGACACGATATGCTGATAGTTTCCGCTTGTTTCGCCCTTTAGCCAAATCTCGTTTCTTGAACGACTGTAAAAACAAGTAAGTCCCTTTTCCATTGATATTTTAAGGCTTTCTTCGTTCATATACGCAAGTGTTAAAACCTTCTTTGACACCGCATCTACAACGATAGCAGGGATAAGTCCCTTTTCGTCAAACTTAAGATTTTCTATATTAATCATAACTCATTTCCTCCTATATTCTGACTGTAATGCCCTGTGATTTAAGCTCGGCTTTAAGGTCGGATATCTTCACCTCACCAAAGTGGAATATTGATGCCGCAAGTCCTGCGTCCACCTTTGGAAGAGTTTTAAACAGGTGTGTAAAATCATCTATACATCCTGCACCGCCTGAAGCTATAACAGGCACGTTTACTGCATTTGATACGGCATCAAGCATCTCTATATCAAAGCCGTTTTTCACGCCATCGGTATCGATAGAGTTTAGTACTACTTCACCTGCTCCTAAATCAACGCATTTTTTAATCCAGCTTATTGCCTCCATGCCTGTGTTTTCTCTGCCGCCCTTGGCAAATACCTGAAACTCGCCGTTTACCCTTTTTACATCGGCAGATATTACAACGCACTGGTCGCCGTAAAGCTTTGCCGCCTCATATATAAGGTTCGGATTTTTGATAGCACCCGAATTTACGCTTACCTTGTCCGCACCGCATTTTAATACGCGGTCAAAGTCTGCTACGGTATTTATACCACCACCAACTGTTAGTGGGATAAATATTTTACTTGCAACCTCTGTAAGTATGTCGGTAAAAAGCGCACGTCCCTCCGCTGATGCAGTTATATCGTAAAACACAAGCTCGTCTGCACCATTGTCACTGTAGTATTTTGCAAGCTCCACAGGTGACGATACGTCAGACAAGCCTTCAAAATTAACTCCCTTTACTACCCTTCCGTTTTTAACATCAAGGCATGGGATAATACGTTTTGTTATCATTTTGCCACCTCAATTGCTTCTGTAAGTGATATTGCTCCTGTGTAGTAAGCCTTGCCGATTATCGCTCCATAAATGTTAAGTTTGGCAAGTCTTTTTACATCTTCTATAGATGACACACCGCCTGATGCGGTAATGTTCATACTAAATTTTTCTGATAATTCGCGATACAATTCGTGGTTTGTACCCTGCATAGCACCATCCTTTGAAATGTCTGTGCAGATAAGTGTAGTAACGCCAAGTTTTTGCATTTTCTCGCAAAATTCAAAGCATGTAAACTCCGACTTTTCTGTCCAGCCTTTTATGGCAACATAGCCGTCTTTTATATCCACGCCTACAGCAATCTTATCACCGTGCTTTTTCACGCATTCTTTTAGAAATTCTTCGTCATTTACCGCAGCTGTGCCAAGGATTACCCTTTTCACGCCTGCGTCAATGTATTTATCGACAGTTTCCATAGAACGAATACCACCGCCAATTTCGGCAAACAGGTTACAGTTTGAAACTATATCCTTCACCACGTCAATATTTGGAGTAGTACCATCTTTCGCACCTTCCAAATCTACTATGTGGATAAACTCCGCACCCTGATTTTCAAAATCACGCGCGATTTCAACGGGGTTATCGCTGTAAACGGTCATATTATTATAATCGCCTTTTAAAAGGCGTACTGCTTTTTTGTCGTATAAATCTATAGCCGGGAAAATATGCATATTTACGCCTTCCTTTCACAAAATGCTCTTAAGATGTTTAGTCCCACGTCACCGCTTTTTTCAGGGTGGAACTGGCAGCCAAATACGTTACCCTTCGCAACGGCTGCGGTTAAATCCGCTCCGTACTCGGATGTGGCAATTACGTTTTTATCTGACGTTTTTGCATAGTACGAATGAACGAAATACACAAAATCACCGTCTTTTATATATTTAAAAAGTTCTGATTTATTTTTGAAATCCAGTGCGTTCCAACCGATATGCGGTATTTTAAGTCCACTTGGTATAACGTCTGATATTGGTCTTATTTCACCCTCTATTAGTCCTAGTCCTTCATGCTCTCCATACTCAAAGCTCTTTTCAAAAAGCATCTGCATTCCAAGGCATATACCAAGAAGTGGTTTGCCATTTCTAGCTTCTTCTTTAACAAGCTCTCCAAGTCCTGTTTCGCGAAGTTTTTTTGCTGCATCCTCAAATGCACCAACGCCCGGTAACAAAATTTTATCTGCATTCTTTATAATTTTTTCATCTGATGTGACAATGGTTTCTGCACCTATCATATTAAGTGAACTTTTTAGCGAAAATAAATTGCCCACTCCGTAATCAATTATTGCTATCATTATAGTACTCCCTTTGTTGAAGGTATTTCATTTTCATAAGCCTTATCTATGCTCACTGCCGTCTTGAGGCTTCTTGCAACCGATTTAAATGCACCTTCTATTATATGATGTGAATTTCTGCCTGCAAGTGATTTTATGTGAAGTGTGCATTTTGCATTTCTTACAAATGCAAGGAAAAACTCCACTACAAGCTCTGTATCAAAAGTGCCAACCTTGTCTGTTGGAATGTCAAGGTCATATTCTAAATGGCTTCTGCCTGACAAATCAACTGCTGATAAAATAAGTGCTTCGTCCATAGGAAGAATCATATTTCCATAGCGAATGATACCTTTTTTATCACCAAGTGCGTTTGACAATGCATCTCCAAGTACAATGCCTATATCCTCAACTGTGTGGTGGTCATCAACGTATGTATCACCTGTGCATTTTACATTTAGGTCAAATCGCCCGTGCTTTGCAAAAAGCACTAGCATGTGGTCTAAAAATCCGCAGCCTGTGTCTATATCACTTTTGCCTGTACCATCAAGGTTAAGCTTTAGCCAGATATCTGTTTCAGCGGTTTTTCTATTCATTTCGGAAACTCTCATTTTTCTTCCTCCAGTATAGCTTTAATAGTATCTATAAGTTTTTTCATCTGTGAAAAAGTTCCTATCGTTATACGATTATACATACTTATCTCACTTTTGTCAAAATGTCTTACAAGTATGCCTTTTTCTTTAAGCTTTTTATAAAGCTTGTCACCGTCTATCCCATCGTGCTTTGCAAATATAAAATTGGCTGTGGAATTGGTCATTGCAAAGCCAAGCTTTGCAAGCTCTGATACTGTATATTCTCTTGTTTTTATAATTTCCTCGCAGTTTTTACGGGTATATTCCTCGTCCTCAAGCACGCCTATTCCTGCCGCCATAGTCATCTTGTTTATGTTGTATGGGTTGGTGGAATATTTTACTGTGTTAAGGTCAGCTATAAGCTCCTTATTTGCTACTCCAAATCCAAGACGTGCACCTGCCATTGAACGTGACTTTGAAAATGTCTGCGTTACTAAAAGGTTATCGTACTTTTTAATAAGCGAAACTGCACTTTCATTTCCAAAATCTACATACGCTTCGTCTATAACTACGATATTGTCGGGATTTGAAGCTACAATCTTTTCAATATCCGAAAGCGATAGAGCTATGCCCGTTGGCGCATTTGGATTGGCAATAAAGATGTTCTTATTTATGCCGATATAGTCATTTACGTCTATGGTAAAATCTTCTTTTAGCGGTATTTCCTCGTAAGGAATGTTATTTATCTTGGCAAATACCGAGTAAAATCCATAAGTGATATTTGGAAATACACAAGGGTGTGCATCATCACAGAACGCCATAAATGCAAAGTTTAATATCTCGTCTGAACCATTTGTAACAAGCACCTCTTGTGACTCTACGCCAATTGTATCTGCCAAAATCTTATTTAGTTCTCGACACTCGGGGTCAGGATAAAGGTTTAGCATATTTGCCGCCTCGCCTGCCCTTTTAATTGCTTTTTCCGACGGAGGAAATGGCGACTCATTGGTGTTTAATTTTATATATTTAAGGTCCTTTGGCTGTTCGCCCGGTGTGTACGGAACGAGGGTTTTGTACTTTTCTGAAAAAAATCTGCTCATCTTTATTCCTCTATTCTTATTACAGCACTTTTTGCGTGTGCAGTAAGTCCTTCTTTTTTAGCAAAATACTCTACGTCACGCGCAACTCTTTTAAGTGCATCTTTAGTGTAGTAAGTGTACTGTGTTTTCTTTACAAAATCGTCTACTGAAAGTGGACTTGAAAATTTTGCAGTACCACTTGTAGGCAGTGTGTGGTTTGGTCCTGCGAAATAATCGCCAAGTGCTTCAGGGCAATTTTTACCCATAAATATCGAGCCTGCGTGACGGATAGCATCAAGATAGTCAAACGGATTGTCCACGCAAAGTTCAAGGTGTTCAGGTGCGATTTCGTTTGAAATCTCTATTGCTTTGTACAAATCGTCCGCAACGATAATTTTGCCGTTGTTGTCGATAGATGCTCTTGCTATCTCGGCACGCTCTAATAGTGGTATCTGTTTTTCAAGTTCTGCCGATACTTCATTTGCAAGTTTTTCACTATCGCACACAAGCACCGCACTTGCAAGCTTATCATGTTCTGCCTGTGATAAAAGGTCTGCCGCAAGGTATTTTGGATTTGAGGTGCTATCTGCAACTATAAGTATCTCACTCGGTCCTGCTATCATATCGATAGATACCACTCCGTAAACCTGTTTTTTTGCCTCGGCTACAAATGCGTTACCGGGTCCTACTATCTTATCAACCTTTGGCACGCTCTCTGTACCATAAGCTAGTGCGGCGATTGCCTGTGCACCGCCTACTTTAACTATCTTGTCAACTCCTGCAACATATGCAGCAGCAAGGATAACGGGATTTATCTTGCCGTCACAAGATGGAGGTGTGGTTATAACCACCTCTTTACAGCCTGCAATTTTAGCAGGGATAGAATCCATCAAAACGGTAGAGGGATAGGCCGCCGTACCGCCGGGAACGTACAGTCCCGCGCGATCCACCGGCACCACCTTTTGCCCCATTACAATGCCGTCCTGCTCATTGATGATAAAACTGTTTCTCTTTTGTTTTTGATGAAATGCTGTAATATTTTCCTTTGCCCTTTCCAAAACCTCAATGAAGCGTGCATCAACGCTTTGCATTGCCTCGTCAATCTCTGCCGCACTGACGGCAAGCTCCGAAAGAACAGCACCGTCAAACTTTTCACAATACGCCTTGAGTGCCTTATCCTTAACAAGTCGGAGGCCAAGC
>JAZQHR010000085.1:0-6664 GCA_045540695.1 Clostridia bacterium
TTGCTTCAAGATATTCTCGAAGTTTGTTGTTGTATATCTCTCGGCAGTGAGGACAGCCTATGCTGTTTATGTTAAGGCTTAAATTTTTAAGTCCAAGTCTGTCATATATCATAAGTGCAAGCGACATAACCTCTGCATCAACGCTAGGCTCTCTGCTTCCATAGTACTCAACACCAAACTGTCTGAATTCTCTGTATCTGCCTGCCTGTGGCTTTTCGTATCTATAACAACCTATCATATAGTAAAGCTTTGTAGGCTGTGGATTGTTAAAAAGTCCGTGCTCTATATAGCTACGTGCTGCAGATGCAGTACCTTCAGGACGAAGTGTAATGCTTCTTCCACCCTTATCCTCAAATGTGTACATTTCCTTTTCTACAACGTCTGTAGTGTCACCCACACCACGTTCAAAAAGCTCTGTATTTTCAAATACCGGTGTACGAATTTCCGACACACCGAAGTTTTTGCATATTTCTCTTATTACTTCTTCTGCATACTGCCACTTATATACTTCCGATGGCAATATATCATTTGTGCCTCTTGGTGCTTTTATCATTATTAAGGCTCCTTTCCGAGCATAGTAAATCTATTTTATCCGGGTGTGGCAGGGTTCAAACTTCACGCAGTTAGAGTCCTAACACACCAACTATATAATACCTCAAAAAGCTTGTTTAGTCAAGATTTACCGCTTTCATTTTATTTATTTTCCCAAAAATTTGTTTTATTATAATTATTTTGGGTAAATATTAAAATATTGTGGGTTAAAATAAAACCACCCAAAAAAGGAGGCTTAAGTCTTTTATGAAAAATTTTCCCCTTTATGAGGTAAGAAAAATCACTTCAATAAAAGAAATGTTTAAAGGAAGCGTCGAAATGTTTGGTGATAAGGACGCTTTTATGGAAAAGAAACAACGTGGCGGTGAGTATGTAGGTATTACATACAAACAGGCTTATAAAGATATGACAGCGTTTGGTACAGCACTACTTGATATGGGCCTTGCAGACAAAAAGGTTGCAATAATAGGTAATGCAAGCTACAAGTGGTCAATCACTTACCTTGCTACTGTAAACGGCAAGAGCGTAGTTGTTCCTATAGACAAGGAACTCCCTGCAGAGGATATCGAAAATCTACTTAATATGTCAGGTGCATCAGCAGTTGTATATATAGGTAAATTTTCTGATACTATGAAGGATATAAAAGCAAGAAACGAAAATCTTGAGTATCTGATAAACATGGACCTTGATGCATCTACAGACGACGAAAAAGCTTGGACAGAAGTACTTGCAGAAGGTCAACGTATTGTTGACGGCGGAAGTACAGAATTTGAAGATGTGGAAATAGATGTAGATAAGATGCAGATACTACTATTTACATCAGGTACTACCGGAGTTGCAAAAGGTGTTATGCTGTCACACAAAAACATAGCTACCGACCTTATGGCAATGTGTTCAATGTTCTATATAGGTCCAGATGATGTATTTTTATCAGTACTTCCTATCCACCACACTTACGAGTGTACTTGTGGTTTCCTATGTCAGCTATACAGAGGCTGTACTATCGCGTATGCAGAAGGCTTAAAATACATCCAGAAAAACCTTCAGGAATCGCATGCATCAATGATGCTTGGTGTTCCTGCACTGTATGAAACATTCTACAAAAGAATCTGGGCAGCAGCCAAAAAAAGCGGTCAGGATGCAAAGCTTAAGAAAGGTCTTATGATATCAAATGCACTTAGAAAAGTCGGCATTGATTTAAGAAGAAAAATATTCAAATCTGTTCTAGACAACTTCGGCGGAAATCTTCGAGCATTTATATCAGGTGCAGCAGCTATAAACCCTGAGGTTTCAAAGGGATTTAGAGATATGGGCATCCACTTTGTGCAGGGCTACGGTATCACAGAGTGCTCACCTATCGTATCACTAAACCGTGATAAATACTACAAAGACGAAGCAGCAGGTCTTCCACTACCATGCCTTGAGGTTACAATCCTTGACAAAAATGCAGACGGCATAGGCGAAATCGCATGTAAGGGCGACAGCGTAATGCTTGGATATTACAACAACCCTGAGGCAACAGCCGAAGCGTTTGAAGGCGGTTGGTTCCACACAGGCGACCTTGGCTATATGGACGAAGACGGATTTGTTCATATCACAGGCAGAAAGAAAAGCGTTATAGTTACTAAAAATGGTAAAAATATCTTCCCTGAAGAGCTTGAATCACTTATTGAAAATAACGAGTACGTTCTTGAAAGCCTTGTATACGGCGAAGATGACGAAGTAAGCGGTGAAACAATCCTTTGTGCACTAGTCGTTCCAAACTTCGAGTACATCAAATCTGTTCATGGCGAGGACTTCTCAAAGGATGAAATCAAAGCGAAAATCGAAGAAGCTGTTAAAGCAGTTAACGAACACAACCCGCTTTACAAATATATAAGAAAATTTGAGGTTCGTGAAACCGAGTTTGCAAAAACAACTACAAAGAAGATTAAACGATTTGTAGAAATACCAAAGAAATAATAAAAGCATACAAAAACCACCTTGCTAAATTTAGCAAGGTGGTTTTTTAGTGAAAAATAAGGCTCCCCTGTGTAAGGGGAGCTGTCTGCTTTAGCTGACTGAGGGGTTGTTTTCTGCAATTCCATCGGTTCGTATAGAACCGATAATCCCTATATCATATTTGTAGGGAACAGATTTATCTGTTCTGTTTCGGAATGCATAAATGCATTCCCTACACTTTATTTTTTAAATATTGTTGTAGGGAACGCCCTGTGTGGCGTTCCGGTTTTTTATTTTCTTTCATCACTTAATTTCGAATACTGAAATTCCTGACTCTTATAAAGTCCAAAATATCCCGACATCATATATGTGACTGCACACATTATAGCGAAGAAGAGTATACCTTCCGCACCAAATACTTCAACAGAAAGTATTATTGATGCTATCGGGCAGTTTACCACACCGCAGAAAAGTGCTACAAAGCCAAGTGCCGCACCAAAGCCTGCATCAAGTCCAAGAAGTGCACCTGCCACACAGCCAAAAGTTGAGCCGATAAAGAATGCAGGCACTATCTCGCCACCTTTAAATCCTGCAGAAATAGTAATTGCAGTAAATAGTATCTTTAAAAGAAACGCTTCGTACCTTGCCTCGCCACCTATCGCACGTGTGATTACATCCATACCTGCACCATTGTAATCATAAGTTCTAAATAAAAATGTAAGAATTATTATCATCACACCGCCAACAAATGCACGAGTGTATTTACCTTTAAATCTATTTTCCATATAATGCTCGCATTTGTGTATTGCCACACAAAAAAGTATGCTCACAAGTGCACAAAGCACCGCAAGTACTATCACCTGCGACACCGCGCCAACAGTTATATCTGGTATAATATCCAGTCCAAAATGAACAGGATGCAGACCAAACGCTAGTGCAATTCTTGACGCAATCACCGCCGAAATAACGCACGGAACTATTGCCGCATAGTGCATAGCACCAACTGAAATCACCTCAAGCGAGAATATCGCTGCAGTAAGCGGCGTGCCAAAAAGTGCTGCAAACACCGCACTCATGCCTGACATAACCACTGTATGCATATCTATTTTGTTAAGACGGCATACCTTACCAATATTGTAACCAATGCTTCCGCCAAGCTGAAGTGCCGCACCCTCTCTGCCTGCCGAACCGCCAAGAAAATGAGTAATGACCGTGCTTATAAATATAAGCGGTGTCATTATAAGAGGTACCTTTTCGTCGTCCTTTTTCACCGCATCTATTACGCGGTTTGTGTCTATCTTGCCCTTTGATGGCATTATACTATATATCCATACTATAATTAGACCGCCAAGTGGCAAAAAGTACATTACCCAACGGTTTTCCTCTCTTAAATGCGTAACTATATCGATAGTTTCGTGAAATATGCTTCCAATCACACCGCCGACTATTCCGACAAGGCTTGCAATTATAAGCCATTTCAAAAGTGTTTTTATGTAATTAAATGAAGTTTTAAAATCAAGTAGTTTATTCAATCAAATTATCCCCTTATTTATATCAGTCCTCATCAGACTGGAATTTTTTCTTCCATGGTACAATGTTTACAAAACATATTACCGTAGCAGCCACAGCAATGATTGTCCACATAAGAAGCGTTGCACTCCATCCCATTTTTTCAGATACAAGTGCTATTCCGTAAGTGGAAATCGCACTGCCTATGTACGTACACGAGTTTATAATTCCCGATACTGTAGACACCGCACCGTATTTCTGGAAAAATGCCGGCACCATACATATAAGTATAAGGTTTACGCCGTGCATACTTCCTGTTAGAAACGCAGAAAGTGCCACTGACAATACCGCACTGTAGCTTGAGCATAGGTAGAGCACAAGTGCCGATACCGCACCAACGCTGAAAATCACACCTGCACAAGTTATAGGATTTGTAAACTTCTTACGATAAAGCCTCGACGCAATCTGGAAACAAAGTATGCTGAATATCGGTAGAATTACGCCTGTTAGAATAGACACCGCACTGCTTAAGTTAAATGTTTCCGAAATGTACGATGGCATCCATGTTGTAACACCATCTCTTAACATTCCCTGTAAAATTATCGCAAGCATAACGCATATCATTACAGGGGTAAATATCATTTTAGTAGCAGAGCTTGTATTTTTCTCTAACTTTTTCACTTTTACAACCGGTACGTCAATGGAAAATTTATTCCATAAAAAGCACATTATTACGCCCATAACTGCCGACACGTAGAACATTGCCTTCCAGCTTAAAATCGTGATAACCACAGGCGCTACAAGGTATACAAATATCGTACCAAACGAGCTTCCCCACGAAATTCTTACTGATGCCTTTTTGTAATCATCATCCGACAAAAGTGTGGTCATAAGTCTTACCATAGGCGGCCACATAAAGCTCTGCGCAAAACCATTTACACACCATACACCGAGCATCTGATACGGGCTTGTGCATAGTGGTATAATGCAGTTCATCGCGATGGTTGTTATAAGACCAGCAAGAACAAGCTTTTTAGGTGAAAATCTGTCACCAAGTATGCCGCTTATAATCTGTCCTGTGCCGTAAGTAATAAAGCTTCCTGTAAGTGCCATTGAGAGTAGACTTCTGCCAAACCCTGTCGCGTTTTCCATTTCCGCTATAATCGCACCATAGTTTATGCGTGTAATATAGCTTACCATATATGTAATGGTAAATAAAAGTATCAGTCTGCTAATTACTTTTTTATCCTGCAATTTTTCCATTATATCTCTTCCTATCTAAAGTATAAATGTAAAATTTACCAAAATATTATATCACACATTATATTATTTTTCAATTATAACTTTTGATGCAACACAAGAGAAAATCACAAATTATTTTTTGTGTAATATAATGGATAATGGAGGTGCAATATGGATAATTATGTCTTGTACGCACTTATTGCAACACTTGGAACGTGGTTTATAACTGCGCTTGGCAGTGCAACTGTTATCTTTTTTAAATCAATAAATCAAAAAATACTTAACATTATGCTTGGATTTGCCTCGGGAGTAATGATAGCCGCAAGCTTCTGGTCGCTCCTTCAGCCTGCGATAGAACGAGCCGAAGCATCTCTTGAAATACCCGCTTATTTTGTAGCAACGGTAGGATTTTTATTCGGTGCAGTGTTTATGTGGGCATCGGACAAAGCAGTATCATACGCACGAAGCAAGGTGATAAACACTTACGAAAAGCCGAGCGAAAAGCTAAACCGCATAATAATGCTAATACTCTCAATAACGCTTCACAATATCCCCGAAGGTCTTGCAGTAGGCGTTGCATTCGGTGCACTGCAAAATGCAAACCCCGGTGCAGAAAGCTTAATGGGAGCTATATCCATAGCAATCGGTATTGGACTGCAGAATTTTCCCGAAGGTGCCGCTGTATCACTACCGTTAAGGCGTGAAGGATATTCAAGAAAGAAAGCATTTTTCTGTGGTCAGGCATCAGGAATGGTAGAACCTATCGCGGGTGTTGTTGGTGCACTTTTGGTAGTACACATTGAAAGGATACTTCCATTCGCCCTTTCGTTCGCAGCAGGAGCAATGATACTCGTAGCCGTGCACGAGCTTATTCCTGAATGTCAAAAGGATAAAAAAACTTCTCCCTACTTTTCCACAATGGGAATAATTATGGGCTTTGCTGTAATGATGTTATTAGATGTAATGTTGGGGTAGAAAAAACGGAATGTCGACAAGCGCCATTCCCTACAATATGCATAATATATTTTAACCAATATAGTAGGGTTTGGCGATTTGCGACGAACCATTTAATAAGGCAGATATGATCATCTGCCTCACAACAGATGATATATCAATATTAATTTATTAAAGAATCTGTCAAGTGTAATTTGATGCAAAATAAATTATATCTTTACTCAAAGAACTAATTCCCAATAATACCACATAATAACTATGATTGCAATTAACATAGCAAAAGCACCAATTTTCTTTGAAAGTTCTGATTCTCCAGGGTTTCTTTCTCCACAATGAGGACATGCTCTTGCTGTTTCCGATACTTCTTTGCCGCATTTACTACATTTTGTCATTTTAATCTCTCCTTTAATGTCTTATTTTTCGAATTTTAATGCATCTTTAAAAAAATATTCTTACAACTTTGATA
>JAZQHR010000086.1:0-2084 GCA_045540695.1 Clostridia bacterium
ACGCCTTCGCAAAATGCGGCAAAGTACTACACCAAGTACAATAAGCTCAAAACTGCAGAAGTTGAGTGCGCGAAGCAGAAGGAATTAAACCTTGCTGAAATTGACTATCTTGAGTCGGTATATCAGGCGCTGATGGAAGCGGAAAATGGATCGGATGTTGCCGAGATTAAAGAGGAACTTACAGAAGAAGGGTATTTAAAGACACACTATAGAGGTAAACAGAAAAAAGCTTCTGCATCAAAGCCTATGAAGTTTGAAGTGGGTGATGGGGTAGAGGTGCTTGTGGGTAAGAATAACAAGCAAAATGATTACCTTACACTAAAGCTTGCCAGAAGCACAGATATATGGCTTCATACCAAAGATATCCACGGCTCGCACGTTATTATTAAAACAGGCGGGGAAGAAGTTTCTGACGAATGTATAATAGCTGCAGCAAAAATATGTGCATACTACTCAAAAGCACGAAACAGCGAAAATGTGCCGGTTGATTATACACAAGTAAAATACGTTAAAAAGCCGCCGGGCGCAAAGCCAGGTATGGTGATATATACTGACAACAGAACAGTGTACGTGACACCCAACGAAGAAGAGATAATGAAAATGAAGAAATAAAAAAGAGCTGAACGATTAATTTCATTCAGCTCTTTTGATATTTAAATCAATTACTCTCTTGCAGCATTTACCACACTTGCATAATTTTCGATAATGCTAAATACTTCGCTTACATTTGCAATGTCAGCGCCGATATAGAATACCTGAACATTGTCGCCGTCAACTACAGGGTATCCGAAAACCTTTCCGTCAACTGCGCATTTGTCGTTTGCAACTGCCACGTTGTATGCTTCCTCGTTAAATTCTTTAAGTTCGTTTGTTATATCCTCTACAACACCTGCATCTACAAGAGCTTTTACATCTTCTGCTAAAAGCGAGCCGTTGTCATATATAACTGCTTTTGTATCTGTAACAGCCTTTAAATCATCGACCTTCTTAACACCGCCATTTGTGAAAAGATTGAATAGAGTTGATATAAAATCAGGAGCTTCATTTCCTACGATTACATTAAATTTAACCGCACTTTTGTCAACCATTTCTATAATAGCACCTGTTTCGTAACCATTTTCATCAGTAACCTGTGTGTATTTGCAGTCAACGCCGAATGCCGATGAAATAAATCTAATGTGAACAAATGTTGAACCATTTATTTCAATAGCAGGAGCCTGCATTGTAACCTCTTTGCCGTTTAGCATAGCCTTGTCAGAGTCAATTGTAAGCTTTATAGCTACGTCGCCTTTTACGATATCAACTACTCTTGTTGCGTCGTCATAAGCTATGTACTCATTTTCTACACCAAGAGTGTTTGCAATTGCTCTTATTGGCACGTAAGTAGTACCTTCAACGATAAATGGTGCGTTCAAGAACTCAACATCTGCGCCCTTGTATGTGATGCGGATGTCAAGGTCGTTTGCGAAAACGCCAGTAACAGACAGCATCATAACTAAACATAAAACAATAGAAATAATTTTTTTCATGATTTCTCTTCCTTTGCATTTTTTTATTTATTCTAACATAATTCGTCGAAAAAGTAAAGCATTTTATGTTGCAATCATAAGGCTAAATGTGTTACAATGAAAATTGAGGTGACATATATGAATATACTTTACAAAATGGGCGACTGCCTGTATATAAATATTACCAACAAATGCCCGTGCAACTGCACATTCTGCATACGACACAACGGCGACAGTGTACTGGAGTCGGGGTCGCCTTGGTTTGGCGGCGACGAGCCTACATTTGAAAATGTAAAAGATGCGTTTTCTGAGTGGGATTTATCGGAATTTAAAGAAGCAGTTTTCTGCGGATATGGTGAGCCAACCGAGAGAATAGACCTTCTTTGCGAGGTATGCGACTATATAAGGAGCATTTCGGACATAAAGATAAGGCTAAATACCAATGGACTGTCCGACCTTATCCACGAAAAGCCAACCGCAAGTATGCTTAGGGGGAGAGTAGACACTGTTTCGGTAAGCTTAAATGCACCGACAAACGAGGAATACCTTGCTATAACAAAGAGCAGATTTGGTATA
>JAZQHR010000087.1:0-5627 GCA_045540695.1 Clostridia bacterium
AATCTGCCATAATATTTTGGCTTGCCTTCTTCGTCAAGATAAGGAGTAAGGAAGCTTCTGCAACCCATACAAGTGTAGCAGTTACCGTTACCCTTTTTGTCAATCTTGTTCTGAAGCATAATCTTTTCAGAGATGTAGTCAGGCACCATTCTCTTTGCAGTACATTTAGCTGCAAGCTCTGTTAAATAGTAGTACTTGCTGTCCTTGTGAATGTTGTCCTCTTCCAATACATATATAAGCTTAGGAAATGCAGGAGTAATCCATACACCCTTTTCGTTTTTAACACCTCTGTGTCTTTGACGAAGAGTTTCTTCAATGATAAGTGCAAGGTCAGCCTTTTCCTGCTCATTTTTAGCCTCGCCAAGATACATAAATACTGTAACGAACGGAGCCTGTCCGTTTGTAGTCATAAGTGTAACTACCTGATACTGTATCATCTGTACGCCGTTTTTAACCTCTTCACGAAGTCTTTTTTCAGTAATTTCAGTAATCTGCTCGTCAGTAATATCTTTAAACTGATTTAATTCTTCCTCAACCTGTTTTCTTATCTTCTTACGGCTGATATCAACAAATGGAGCAAGATGTGTTAAGCTTATGCTCTGTCCGCCGTACTGACAAGATGCAACCTGTGCAATAATCTGCGTAGATATGTTACATGCAGTAGAAAAACTGTGTGGTTTTTCAATAAGAGTACCGCTTATAACAGTACCATTCTGAAGCATATCCTCAAGGTTTACAAGGTCACAGTTGTGCATATGCTGAGCAAAGTAGTCAGCATCGTGGAAATGGATAACGCCTTCCTCGTGTGCACGCACAATATCTGCAGGAAGAAGTATTCTCTTTGTGATATCCTTACTAACCTCACCCGCCATATAGTCACGCTGAACGCTGTTTACTGTAGGGTTTTTGTTAGAGTTTTCCTGTTTAACCTCTTCGTTGTTACACTCAATAAGTGAAAGTATCTGCTCATCGGTAGTGTTTGACTTTCTAACTAATGCTCTTGTGTAACGATATGTAATGTAGTTTCTCGCAACAGAGAAAGCTCTCTGGTTCATTATCTGGTCCTCTACCATATCTTGTATCTCTTCGACCGACAATGCACGAGTGATATTGTTCGCCGCCATCTCGACATCTTCTGCAATTCTCTTAATCTGTATATCAGTCATTCTCTCGCTGGGAACAACACTGTTGTTGGCTTTGGCTACGGCTATCTCGATTTTCTTCGAGTCAAAAATTTCTTCCTTGCCGCTTCTTTTAATAATTTTCATTTTCCGTTCAACCCCTTTATAATGTGTTCCGCTAAAAAAGCGGTCACTATATATAGTATACTCGTACAATTTATATATGTCAATAGTTTTTTGATAATTTTATCAAAAACTTTTGGGAATTTTCGGGAAAATTTTGTTAATACTAATTATATTCATATTGAAATAGCTTGAAAATAGTGATACAATGTAAAAAAGATTATTTCTAAAAAAGGGAGATGAATATAAATGTACCACAGTCAAAATATAACAGACGACATATATTATATAGGCGGAAATGACAGACGCCTTGCACTTTTTGAAAACGTATATCCTTTGGACAATGGTGTTTCTTACAATTCATATTTTGTAGACGATGAGAAAACTGCTGTTATCGACACTGTAGACAGTGCTATATCAGGATTATTTTTTGAAAATATAAAGCACCTGCTAGGCGGCAAAAGCCTCGACTACCTTATCATAAATCACATGGAGCCTGACCACGCAGCTACTATCGGTGAGCTTGTGCTTCGCTATCCCAATGTACAGATTCTTTGCGAAAAGAAAGCCTACAATATGATAATACAGTTTTTTGACATTGATATGTCAAAGGTCAAAGTAGTAGCAGAAGGCGATACTTTATCTACAGGTAAGCATACATTTACATTTGTAATGGCACCTATGGTGCACTGGCCTGAAGTAATGGTGACTTATGACATTACCGAAAAGATACTTTTTTCTGCCGATGCATTCGGTACATTTGGTGCATTAAACGGCAATTTGTTTGCCGACCAGGTAAATTTCAAAGAAGAATGGCTTGACGAGGCAAGACGTTACTATACTAATATAGTAGGAAAATACGGCACACAAGTACAAGCTCTTCTAAAGAAAGCAGAAGGCATCGAGATAAATATGATATGCCCTCTTCACGGACCAATCTGGAGAAGAGATATACCTTGGTTTGTCGAAAAATACGACAGATGGTCAAAATACGCACCTGAAGAAAATGGCGTAGTTATAGCGTATGCATCTGTGTACGGAAATACACAGAACGCCGCTGAAATTATTGCAGGAAAGCTTTCGGCAAAAGGCGTTACAAACATTAAAATGTACGATGTATCAAAAACACATCCTTCATATATTATATCGGAAGCATTTAAATATTCGCACCTTGTTATAGCGTCCACCACATACAACGCAGGTATATTTGTAAATATGGAAAACTTTATAAATGACCTGACAGCACATAACCTTCAAAACAGAACTTACGCTATAATAGAGAACGGCTCGTGGGCACCGACAGCAGGCAAGCTTATTAAAGAAAAGCTTTCAAAGCTTAAAAATTCTACATTCATCGAACCGACAGTAAGTATATATTCATCGCTTAAAGAATATGGAATGGAAGAAATAGACAGCTTGGTAAATGAGATACATGCAACCATCCCTGATACTTCCGATGAAAATGCCAAAAACACCGAGGCAAATGCACTATTCAAGCTTTCATACGGTCTATTCGTTCTTAATGCAAAAAACGGCGACAAGGACAATGGTTGCATAATCAACACAGTTATGCAAATAACCGATATTCCAAAAAGAGTGGTTGTATCAGTGAACAAGCAAAACTTCACACACGATATGATACTTAAATCAGGCGAGTTTAACGTATCAGTACTTTCGACCGACGTACCATTTGAAATTTTTCAAAAATTTGGTTTTGCAAGCGGACGCGACACAGATAAATTTGCTGATTTTGATAAAGTGGAAAGAAGCGATAACGGCATATATTACCTTACAGAGTATGCAAACTCATACATTTCGGGTAAAGTTATAAACGTGGTTGACTGCGGTACACACACTATGTTTGTGGCAGACGTTACAAATGCGAAAATTATATCAGATGTTCCTTCTGTAACATACCAGTATTACTTTGACCACATCAAACCGAAGCCAAAAGCAGCTGAAGAAAAGAAAAAAGGCTTTGTGTGTAAAATCTGCGGTTACGTGTACGAAGGTGAAACTCTTCCGCCTGACTTTATATGTCCTCTATGCAAGCATGGAGCAGAGGACTTTGAGCCACTTGGATAAATTTTTTAAAAATTTTTGTTGACAAATGAAAAATATGGTGCTAAAATAATTTAAAACCAAACATAATAAATGCGACGATGAGAAACAAGTAGCTGTGCATTTCGTACTGGAGAGAGTTGCCGGTTGGTGTAAGGCAATGGCGGAGGCACGAGTGAATACATTCTCGGAGCAGCGCACCGAACAGGTTTTAATTTCCTAAGTAGATTGCGACGGGAAGACGCCCGTTATAGCGTCAGGGTATAAAAGAGTTTTTTCGGAGTACCCGCTAAGGCCGCTTTCGTGAGGCAGCGGTAAATTGAGGTGGTAACACGGGAATCATATATCTCGTCCTCAGCTTTCAAAAGAAGTGAGGACGGGATTTTTTTATTTCATCCTCTAAAAAATTTATTATCAGGAGGTACATATTATGATTTTGAAAGTAGTTATGTTGGTTATCTTTTTTTCAGTAATGATTGGTGTAGGTCTTTACTGCCGCAAACACTCAACAGATGTAAACGGATTTGTACTTGGTGGCAGAAATGTTGGTCCATGGTTATCAGCCTTTGCTTATGGCACATCTTACTTTTCTGCGGTTATCTTTGTAGGGTACGCAGGACAATTTGGTTGGAAATTCGGTATAGCATCTACTTGGATAGGTATAGGCAACGCAGTTTTAGGTTCGCTTCTTGCATGGGTAATTCTCGGCAGAAGAACCAGACTTATGAGTCAGCATCTCGAAAGTGCTACAATGCCTGAATTTTTCGGCAAACGTTTTAACAGCAGTGCACTTAAAATAGTTGCATCAGTTATAGTATTTATATTCCTTATTCCATACACAGCATCGCTATACAATGGTCTTTCAAGACTATTCTCTATGGCTTTTCCGGGTATCGACTACTCGGTATGCGTTATAATAATGGCAATCCTTACAGGAATTTATGTTATAGCAGGCGGATATATGGCTACAGCCATCAACGACTTTATTCAGGGTATTATAATGCTTGTCGGCATAGTGGCTGTTATCGCAGCAGTACTTTCACAAAATGGCGGATTTATAGAAGCATTAAACGGTCTTGCGCAGATTAAAGATACTTCAACTAGTACTCCGGGTGCGTTCAACTCATTCTTCGGACCTGACCCGTTAAACCTTCTTTTCGTTGTAATCCTTACATCGCTTGGAACATGGGGTCTTCCGCAGATGGTACAGAAATTCTACGCTATAAAGAGCGAGAAGGACATAAATAAGGGCACAATTATTTCTACAGTATTTGCACTTATAGTTGCAGGTGGTTGTTACTTCCTTGGTGGATTTGGAAGATTGTTTACAGACAAGCTTGAGTTTGCTGCCGATGGTAGCATAGTAGGTGGGTTTGATGCAATCATACCTACAATGCTTTCAGGACTTCCAAATATCCTTATAGCTATCGTAATCGTACTTGTGCTTTCAGCATCTATGTCAACACTTTCTTCACTTGTGCTTGCATCAAGCTCAACTCTTACACTTGACCTTTTAAAAGACCATGTCATTAAAAATATGAGTGAGAAAAAGCAGGTATTTATACTAAGAGCGTTAATAGTTGTGTTTATCGCAATTTCAGCATTTATCGCACTTAACAAAGACAAACTTAGTGCAATAGCTCAGATGATGGGCATTTCATGGGGAGCTCTTGCAGGCGCGTTCTTAGCTCCATTCCTATACGGACTATATATGAAGAAAACTTCAAAAGCATCTGTATGGGTATCATTTATATTTGGTGCAGGCATCATGATACTAAACATGGTAGCAAAAGATATATTCCCTGCAATACTTCAGTCACCTATCAACTGCGGCGTTATAGCAATGCTTGGCGGACTTGTGATAGTTCCTGTAGTAAGCCTATTTACAAAGTCACCTGATAAAGCTACTGTTGAAAATGCATTTGAGTGTTACAACAGAAAGGTTACAGTTTCCGCAAAAGAATCACTTGGTGAGTAAAGCGGTGCGTCGAAATCGCCGCACCCTACAACAATAAATTATAGCAATCCGTAAAATATGTACGGGTCGGCTGCCTCCCTTGCCTAAAGGGCGCGACGCGTTAAGAAAATATGCCTGTGGCATGTTTTTAGCCAAAGCGAGGAGCAATTTATAATTGTGACTTGGCAAAGGGACCACCGAAGGTGGTGGAGGGATTCATTCGACGACCCGAAGAACATTACATAAAAAAGCTCGGAGAAGGCCACCACCAGATAAGGAAGTATTGGTTTTGAAGCTATATTTTTAATTTATACTACATCAAAAAATCCCGAAATACGTCAGTATTACGGGATTTTTGTTATCTT
>JAZQHR010000088.1:0-3410 GCA_045540695.1 Clostridia bacterium
TAATGTCCTCCGATTGTATTATTTTGTTGTAACTGGGCAGGTCACAACTTTATTTTATACAATCGGAGTTTTTATGTCTACTACTCACCGGCAATAGCCTCTACTGAACCACGCGACTATCGCGTGGTTTTCTTTAAACAAGCAAACGACACACGAAAATCGTGTGTCGTTTGGGAGTCAATATTGATTTTTGGCTTATATGATAAATCAAAGCACCATTTAAATTTATTGCATTACATATAGTACTGCATATCGAATGTTTTCTTGATAAATTCAATACATTCAGGTTCACTGTTAGGGTCATATACATTTACTGTATCACTGAAGATTACAGGAGCATTACCCTCATACTGATAGTACTGTTTTCCAAGAGCCTTAGCAAGCTTATCGCCAGGTACATATAGTGTACCATTTGATTCTTCGGCACCATCTACCCAAGCCTTGAATGTAGCAGAGTGTTCGCCTAGAGATACTACAACAGAATCTGTAGCAGGGTCGTAAGAAACCTTACCGCCAAGTGTTTCTGTTATGTATCTTACAGGAACATATACTGTAGTACCATCTTCACCAAAGTATGGCTGAACTTTTCCATCTCCAGGAATAGATGTGTAATCGTCATTTGCATAAGCTTTAGAGCTTCCAGCAGCAACTGCTACAGCACCACGAAGTCTAGCAAGCCATGGATCGTTGTTACCTGTAGGTGACCAAACCTGATCTTTTGCTTTAGAAGCGTCTGCTACAGATTTAGATAGCTTAATTCCCGAAATGGTAATAGCTGCGTTGTACGCTCCACCTGCACCATAAGTACCGCCTTTGATAGATTTTTCTCTCACTCTGCAGTATTCGTGCTTAACGCCATCTTTATATCCGTTAATTGTGATATATGATCCACTCTTCACTACCTCTAAAATAACTTTACCTTTAAACTGAGTACCATCAACTTCTGCCAGCTTAGATGATTTAAGGTTTGATGTTACACCGTTTAACACCTTGTTGAACGAGAACGATCCATCACCGCCAAGTTTTACATAATAGTAGTTTTTAGCGTTCTTGTAGTTGAACACAAGCATACCTGCGTTAGTTGCAGTAGCTTTATTGTCAAGTGTTGCTCTAAGAGCAAAATCACCCGATAGATCTACGTCCTTTTTAGTGTTTTTAAATATAGCTATCTGGTTACCCTGGTTCCAGTCAGTGAAAGTAACATTATTACCTGCAGTTACCTTCATTGCAGTAGAAGAACCAGATACAACTTCCCACTCTTCAGGCTCAAATTTTTCTGTATATCCAGGTTCGCCAAACATAGCAATAACTTCCGAATCTTCAGATACCAAGAAGCCCTGTGGGTTTGTATAACCTATAAGATCACCGCCCCAACCTAAGAATTCATAGCCTTCATCAGCTACAGCTTTAAGTTTAAGAAGTGTATCTACACCATATTTTTCCTTTGGTGCACCGTAAGTGATAGCATTTTCACTCACTTCAACGTGACCAGGACCAGAAACTTTTATTTTAAAGTTCTTTTCTACTTTCTTTTTGTACTTAGCACCAAAAGAATAGTCCTTATCCATTATAAGCTTAACAACAGGTTCTTTGCCGTATTTTGCAAAATCGCCTGTCCAGCCGTCAAATTCCCAGCCATTATTTGGAACAGCTGCGAAAGATACCATCATACCGTCACGATATTTTACAACACCATCTATTTTTCTTGAGAATGCAGAACCGATTATACGTCCGTTAGTTTCATCATTATCTGTATATGTAGCATCATACCAAGTAAATGTATGCATAGCCTCATTGTTTAGGTAGTTGTACATGATTTCGATATCTGCAGGAGTTATTTCCTTATCCTGGTTAACATCGTACTGTTTAGTAGCATCTGTATATTCCGCACCAAGGTTTTCCAATACTAAATCGTGGTCAGCCTGGTCGATAGCTCCGTCGTCATTTACGTCAAGGTCTGCGTATTTAGCAACAGGAATTGTTACATAAACGCCAGGTTCACCTTCAAGTCCAAAGAACTCGTCGCCCTTGAAGAATGCTGAAAGCTCATCTACAACGTGCGAGAAGCCCTGAGCATTGTTTTTGTATGGAACATCAAATCCTCTGAAATCAGAGTTAACCCAGTCTTTTGAATATGTACTTGTATAGAAGAAGAATGAGTTACCACCCGAACAGTCGATGTTATAGAAGCCGTATTCCTGCATTGCTCTTAACATTCTGTATGCATGGAAGCTAAGCTTACCGCCATCATACATAGCTTTAAGGTCAATTTCAGGGTCAAGCTGTATAATACCGCCATACGGAACTACGCCCTTATTATATGTTTTGTTATTAGCACCTGTGCCGTCTGATTCCATAGCCATGTGAGAGTCAGTAGATATACCTGGGTATGCTCTTCCGCCTAGCATCTGTCCAATAGCACCGCCTACTGCGTGCTTAAACATCTCTGTAGTAGAGCTTATTTCACTTGATTTAATAGTAAATGCATTTGTAGGTACGTTTACTGCGTTAACGCCTGTCTGACCTTCTGCACCGATACCGTCAAGCTTATACTCGATACTGGCAGCTTTAGCTCTTACGTCAAAGCCCGGAATTCTATAGTTTGTAAGGTCAAATCCTCGAGGGTCGCCAGGAACTGTAGCTTTCCAAATCTGAACGCCTGTATTTGACTCGCCATCTATAAACATAATGTGCTCGTCACCTGTCTGAGCGTTGTTTACATAGTCAAAAAGTCCTTCTTTTGCACGAAGCTTAAATACACGGCTTACTTCTGCCGAATTATATTTAGAAGCAATAGTATAGTATGGGTCCTCTGATGTAGAAACTATCTGTGGAATACCTGTACCCCAACCTCCACCATCGATGTTAGCCTTTACAACACCGATGTGTGCATGCATTGTAAGAGCTGATCTTGGAATAAGAACCCTTGGTGAGCCTTCAGGAATTTTATTATTCCATGGTGCGTCTATAGAAAACGCTCCTGAATAGTCAGGGCTTTCACCTAATGGAATAGGTGTTTCCTTTGACCATCTCTGTGGGAAGTTAGCTATAATCTTATAGCTGGCAAGCCAGTTTTCCATATCATAAGATATGTCGATGCCAACATCCTTGTACATCTGTATAATTTCTTTTCTTGCTTTTACTACCTCTTCAGGTAGTACAACGTCTTTACCGCTTACTCTGTTATATATCTCATCTACACTGCGTGTAGCAGCTGTTGGATGAGGATATATTGGTTCGTACTCGTCAGAAAATGCATACGCACTTAATCCAACTGATAGAACTGTCGCCAAAACAAAGGCGGTAAGAAGACATAGTGTGAGTAATTTTCTTGTTTTCATAAAATTCTCTTCCTTTCCCCTATCTGTGTTAAATTTTGAGTAGCCTTATTGTTGAATGTGTCTTAGCCC
>JAZQHR010000089.1:0-9197 GCA_045540695.1 Clostridia bacterium
AGAATAAAGTGCGTAGCAACATTTTGTGGAAACGGAGTCACTGCGTTTTTTGTGCGTGGCTTCGGCTGCGCACTTTTTTTATGGAGGCAAATATGAGTATAAAAGTTGAACTGTTAAAAAATGAATTGTGTGATTTGATATTTGAAAAAATTGGTGAGATTTCAATTGATGCTAACAAAATTATTGATACAAAAGCAACAATGATGCTTGAAGAAATTCAATCAGTTTTAATTGGAAAAGGTACGGATTTTAATAACGAAAATTTAGATTTTGAAATAGTGGAAGAAATAGTTTGTATATTTGAAAAATACGGCGTCGATGCAGGTGTGTGTCACGATTTTTGATAAAATGTATGGGAGGGCTATGTGCCCTCCCGCGCGGAACGGCACATAGGCCGTTCCCTACAACATCTCATCACCGTCTACGGCGGAGCCTCTCTTCAAGGAAAAGCCTTTTGATTTTACCTCTTCAACCCTGTTAAAAACAAAAATCCTATTATAATAAGAAGGATATTATCGTCTGTGCCGTCATGCAACAGCACGATAAGTATTCCAAGTAAGATTACGTCGTCGAGTGCAAAGTTTGGAAACAGCCCGCCAAGGTCAGGCAGAAAATTAAACGAATTTATTTTACTGTCAACACTCTCGTTTTGGGTGGAAATGCTTTCATTATTATTTTCGGCATCTGTACTTTCGGGAATTATCACTTCACCGCCTGATGTATTTTGAAAATCCTTGTGATATGTATTGTATCCGTCATAATACCGTCTTGCCATTTTACCATCTCCCTTATAAATCAAGGTCTTTAAATATACTTGTCATTTTTGCCACTCTCATTATCTTTATTGCACGGTCTACGTACTCACTGCGTGTGGAATTCATATACGGCTTTAGTGCAGACAAAAGGTTTATTCTCGGGTCGTTTCCTCGTGAAATCTCGCCCAATGCATCTTGTATACGGCTTGCCGTTTGTGATGTGGACGGAGTTGTGCTGCCTTCTATATCGTTTGAACTATCCGCACTTTGCGAATTTTCCAGCATTCCCGAAAGCAAGCTTGCGGCTTCGGGGTTATTTAAAATATTTTTTATTTTATCCATCAATGCATCGTTATCCATACCGCATCCTCCTATTTTAATAAATCCTTTATTTTGTCAAATATCTTTGGATTTGAGTTGAGTCCTTTGATTATTTCATCTGTGCTCATACCCTCAAGCTTTTTTGCAAGTGGAGCGAGGCGTAAGTCGTTTAGTTTTTTAATCATTTCATTTTTATCCATATTTCGTATTTGTTTTTCTAAATTGTTTTTGTCGGTGTTTAAGATATCATTTGCGGTTCGCTGTCCTTCTGATGTAGAAAGAAGCTGTTCTACAAGCTTGTTTATATCGTTTGACATTATAAAAATCATCTCCCTAATATATTTATGGCAAAAGCTATCCAAATATCACCTCAAACTTTAAAGTGTGCATCGGTTTCGGACCTTGTTTTACCAATATAATTATAGCTTATTATATGCACAAAAAATTTTTTTGTTAAAAAAGAAGGATTTTTTAAAGTTTTGTAGAATAAGATATATCGTTCGTAATAATTTTGTAACAATTTTTAACAATTTGTTAGCAATTTAAACGCAGGTATGTGGTAAAATAAATCCAGCTTTGATTTGAAGGGAGTTTTTGGATGTTAGAAAAAAACAATAAAAATATTTCAGTTTCAAGCATTTGCTCTGGAATATTAAAAGGTTTTTCTAAAAGAAGAAAATGGCATAATATTATAAAAAAGATTGAAAAAAATTTATTAGATTTTAAAAATATTCACTTTGTTAATATCGTTGACAAGGTAAAATGTATTCCTGAAAAGGTAAAAACAGCAGTGAAGTTTGTAAAAATAAACAAAAAATATTTTATAACTTCTGCTTCGGTTATTGCATTAGCGATAGCATTTAACGCATTTTTCTCATTCGGCTATAGTGTAATGATAGACGAAAAAGAAATTGCGGTAGTAGAGTCAAGGGCAGATTTTGATGCAGCTGTAGAGGATATTGATTCTAAATATAGTGATTATTTAAGTGGCAGCGTGCTTGATACTGAAGCAGTGTTGCTTCTTAAGATAGTTCCAAACAGCAAGATTTCTACTGATGAACAGCTTGAAAACGGTATTAAGTCGGTATCGGACCAGATGACAGAGTGTTATTCACTTAAAATTGATGGCGAGATTGTTGCCGGATTTAATAAGGCAGGCGAGGCAGAAAAGGCTGTTGAGATGTTTACCGGTAAATTCATTACCGATGAGCAGCTTGCTGGCGGAGAGTATACATACTCATATCTAAATGATATTGAATACGGCAAGGATTATGTTCCATCAGCTCTTTTGATGGATGCATACGCAGCATGTATGATGCTTGATAATACCGAGGTTAAGTATGGTACTTATGAAGTAAAGGAAAATGACAGCATAAAAAGCGTAATGGATGCTTTCGGTATGACAAAAAGAGAATTTAAAATGCTTAACCCGTTTGTTGGTGACGATTTAAACGGTGTAAAGCTTGTTAATATAAGAGAAGTACTTCCGGCACTTATGGTTATGACAACTCAAAAGCTGGAATATGATGAAACTATTCCTTTTAAAACCGAAAAGATGGAAGATGCATCAGCTTATGAAGGCTCTGCAAAAATTGTTCAGGAAGGCAAAGAGGGAGTAACTCATATAGTTGAAAATATCGAACGTATAAATGGTATCAGAACATCTAAAAATATAGTTGCTAATAATGTGGTTGAAGATTCTGTAACCCAGCTTGTATTGGTTGGTACAAAGGAAAGACCGGCAGGCGTTGGCACAGGTACATTTTTAAGACCATATTACGGAAGCATCAGCTCGCGTTATGGCTCAAGACGCTCAGGTTTTCACACAGGGGTTGACTTTTGCGGAACTGTGGGAGATAATATAGTAGCAGCTGACAGCGGAACAGTGGTATTTTCAGGTTGGAGCGGTGGATACGGCAATATAGTAAAGATTGACCATAACAACGGATATGTGACGTATTATGCACATTGTAACAGCCTTGTGGCACAGGTTGGTCAAAAGGTGGAAAAGGGCGAGGTAATAGCAAAGCTTGGAAATACAGGCAACAGTACAGGTCCACACGTTCATTTTGAAATAATCAAAGACGGTCAGACATTAAATCCTATGGATTATGTGGGATAATATCAAAACGTCCTCTGCAAGTACAGAGGACGTTTTTTTGATGGAGGATAATATGACAAAGCTATCTAAATTATTTACGACATTTTTTAAAATAGGTGCAGTTACCTTCGGTGGGGGTTATGCGATGCTTCCTATTATTCAAAGAGAAATAGTGGAAAAGCATAAGTGGGCGACCAACGAGGAGGTAATGGATTACTACGCGGTAGGGCAGTGTACGCCGGGCGTTATAGCGGTAAATACTGCTACGTTTATTGGATTTAAGGAACGTGGAAATCTAGGCGGCATTGTGGCTACTCTTGGGGTGATATGCCCATCTGTAATTATCATTACTATTATAGCGGCATTTCTTACTAATTTTGCCGATATGGCAATTGTAAAATATGCATTTTCCGGAATTAAAGTAGCTGTAGCAGTGCTTATCATAAACGCTATAAGAGGACTTTGGAAGTCGGGCGTGAAGGATGTAGCGGGATTTTTGGTGTTTATCGCAGTGTTTGCGCTTATGGTTATATTTAAAGTATCGGCTGTATTCGTAATAGTGGGTGCAATAGCGTTTGGACTCATATTTAAAGCGGTAAAAGGAGGTAAAAACTAATGGAACTTCTTTTGCTTTTTGTTGAATTTTTCAAAACAGGTCTTTTCGCACTTGGTGGTGGACTTGCTACACTTCCGTTTCTTTATAATATTGCCGATAAATACAGCGATACTTACGGCTGGTTTACGAGGGATATGATACCGGATATGCTTGCTATATCAGAGTCAACACCGGGGCCTATCGGTGTAAATATGGCGACCTATGCAGGCTATAACGCGGCGGGGATATTTGGCGGTGTAATAGCTACACTTGGACTTGTACTGCCTTCGGTTATTATAATTTTGATAGTTGCGCGAGTGCTTCAAAAGGTTAAAGGCAATATATATGTGGAAAATGCTTTTTACGGTATACGCCCTGCAGTGTGCGGACTTATAGCAGCGGCAGGCTTTGACGTGATAAAGAATACTCTTTTTACACTTTCAAAATATGTCGATACCAATGATATATTGGATTTGTTTAATATAAAAGCTATATTGCTGTTTTTGGTGCTGTTATTTTTTACAAACAAGTACAAAAAGCATCCTATCGTGTATATAGCTATAGCGGCAATCGTAGGAATTGTATTTAAATTTGCATAATGAACTTAAGGATGATTGTATGTTTGTGTGGAATATGCAGTCATCCTTTTTATGTTAACAGAAATATTTTAAAAATCAGGTATTAAGTCAGGAAAAATCAGGTAAAATATAAATAGCAAGGTATGGATGCAGCTTTAAAGCGTCAAACATAAAAAAATTCAAAAAATAATTGTTTTATTTTTAAAAATGTGTTATAATATTTTTCGGGTTTGATGTGTATTCTTTGATATCAAAGAATAAAGCGGATTTTTTATTATTATTTTTTGAACGAAATTTGAACGGAAAAATTGATAACGGAGGTATATTGTGGCAAAAAAAACAAAATTGAAGATTATTCCACTGGGCGGAATGGATGAGATCGGTAAAAACATTACCGTCTTTGAGTATGGGAATGATATGATTGTAGTCGATTGCGGATTGGCATTTCCTGACGAAGAAATGCTTGGTATCGACCTTGTAATTCCTGATTTTTCTTATCTTATAAAAAATAAGGATAAGGTAAGGGCTATAGTAATCACTCACGGGCACGAGGACCATATAGGTGGTCTTCCTTATCTGTTAAAGGAAATAAATGCACCGGTATTCGGTACAAATCTTACACTGGGCATAATTCAAAATAAGCTAAAAGAGCATGGGCTTCTTACAAAGATTAAGCTAAACAGAGTATCGCCCGGCGATGCGGTAAAGATTGGTGCGTTTGGGGTAGAATTTATAAGGTCAAATCACAGTATAGCAGATGCTGTAGCTATAGCACTTCACACACCTGCAGGAATAGTTGTGCATACGGGTGACTTTAAGATAGACAGCACACCGGTGCATGGCGAGATGATTGATTTAACAAGACTTGGTGAGCTTGGTAAAAAAGGCGTGCTTGCACTTATGAGTGACAGTACAAATGCCGAAAGACCTGGTATGACTATGTCGGAGCGAACAGTCGGCACTACGTTTGATAACGTATTTGAAAAAACTAAAAAGAGAATAATCATTGCAACCTTTGCATCAAATGTCCATCGTATGCAGCAGATTATAAACGCTGCTCATAAAAATGGCAGAAAGGTGGCGGTGTCTGGAAGAAGTATGGTAAATATCCTTGAGGTTGCAACTACACTTGGATATACAAAAATTCCCGAAGGCGTACTTATAGATATAGACAACATCAAAAAATACAAGCCAAGCCAGATAGCGATAATCACAACAGGCAGTCAGGGCGAGCCGATGAGTGCACTTTACAGAATGGCATTTTCTGACCATAGAAAGGTTGAGATTACAAAAGATGACCTGGTAGTAGTATCCGCAAACCCAATACCGGGAAATGAAAAGCTTGTGTCAAATGTTATAAACGAGCTGTATAAAAAGGGCGCAGAGGTTTATCATGACAATACCGAATATATTCACGTATCCGGTCACGCATGTCAGGAAGAACTAAAGATAATACTTGCACTTACCAAGCCTAAGTATTTCATACCTGCTCACGGTGAGTACAGACATTTGAAATGTCATGCTGACCTTGCAACTGCTATGGGTATTCCAAAGTCAAACATATTTATTATGGATATAGGTAAGGTGCTTGAGCTAACAAGCGACAGTGCAAAGATTAATGGTACTGTGCCATCAGGAAAAGTACTGGTTGACGGACTTGGAGTAGGAGATGTAGGAAATATCGTACTTAGAGACAGAAAGCATCTTGCAGAAGGTGGACTTATAACAATAGTAGTCACTATAAATAGCGAGACGGCTGAGATAGTGTCAGGTCCCGATGTTATATCACGAGGCTTTGTGTATGTGAGGGAGTCGGAAAAACTAATGGAAGATATTCGCACTATTGCAAATGAAACACTTGAAAAATGTCGAAAGGGTAATGTACGCGACTGGACTACTATAAAGACAAATATAAAATCAAAAGTATCTGATTATTTGTATCAGAATACAAAGAGAAATCCTATGATTTTACCAATTATAATGGAAGTATAATAAAAGTTAATATCTAAAGAAATCCCGTAATGCTTATGCGTTTCGGGATTTTTGTTTGTTCATGATATTTTATTAATTTGATTTACGAAAAACTACTTTTATATAATCAATAATTCATAAAATGTTATTGAGGTTTTGCGCTGGTTTACAAAATCTTATTGACTTTTTGCGAAATCTTATTACATTCACCTAAAGTCGTTGACCGGATAAAAGCCAATATGTTAAAATTATTATGCAAATAAGCATGCAAAAACTTTTACTTTGGTGAAGTAGAAAAATTACTGTTTGAAATAAAATTTAGGGAGGATGAGAAAAATGAAACCAAGAAAAATTTTGTCATTTGGATTTGTTACGGTATTTGTGTTGTCTTTGGTGATTGCATCAGGCATAAATGCATTTGCATTTTCAGACGAATACGAGCCGTACTATCCACATATCACTGCTGTGACACGCTCTGTTGATGAGATATACCAGAGGGTATCTGGTTCAACTGTGGAGCTTGCACCGGAGGTTGTTCAGGCAAGACGTGATATGATACAAATGTATAAGGATGTAGGTATAGATATCTCGCTTGATATGGAAAGCTGGCTTATGAGTTATAAGCTTATGACAGCATTTCCGCAGAGATGGTCTACCGAAACTCCTATACCTTTGGGTGAAAGTCCCGACTATTCAGGAGCATTCTCTATAGACGCACCTTGGAATAATAAAATTCCAGAGGATACACCTAGAGTTGAAATTCCTGAAAAAGCCATGGCGAGATATATGAGTCTTTTTGTGGTAAAGGCAAATGTTGACTCGGGCGGCTGGGGTACAGGACTTTCACAGATAGTGTCTGATTCTTCTGACCCGCTTAAAACTATCGTTTCAAAATATTACAATGCGGACATAAACAAAGCTCTTATATTCCGCGTGCGTGATGATGCAGGTGACTACGTAAATAACAACGCTACAGGTGACCAGCACGTTATATTTATCGACAGCGAGCAAAACACTTCTGTTCAGACATGGCGTACAAGACTTCCTGGTGACAACAGAGGCTATGACCTAAAAAACGGACTTCAGACACAGTTTGATATAAGAGGCCTTGCGGCTAGTATGGAAATACGCTTGGATGGTATAGGTGCAGAAGGACAGGGCGGTATAAATGCGGCTAACTGTATTTCAAATGCATTTACTATAAAGTCAAGCGAAATAAGCTCAACTACCGAGATGATTAACCATGCTATCGGCGGTGCTACAAGCTGTCTTGTGAGCGGAAGAGTATTTCCTGCATTTTCAACAGACGTAACACTAAAAATGTATTCTACAGACCCTGAAACTCAAGAAGGTGCAAGATACGCACAGAACACAGGTATAGTACCTTATGGCGGTATCGTACAGCTTGACCCTGAAATAGATTTAAAAGCTATGTATGACGAAGGAAAGATTAGCTTCCATGCGTACAGAATACTTAAATGTATGCAGGAATATGGTTGGTATAACATCGACCATACAAGCGGTAACAGTAACTGTGTATATACAAGTACATATTCAAAAGACTGGATAAATAAGGACTTTGCGGGATTTAACGTTCCATACAAAGATGGTAAGCAGGGCTTTGAACACGTAGTAGATGAGCTTGTGGCGTTCTTGAAAGGCGATAAATTCTTTGGATTTACCGAGCTTCCAAAATGGTACGTTGTTCCGCCTGTAATGAAATACGCAGACCTTGACGTAAACGATGATGGAGTTATCGACATTACAGACCACGATTTAGTAGCTGAGAATGTTGGAGTGGAATATACAGAAGCTACAAAGCGGTATGACGTAAATGAAGATAAAGAAATAACACCTCAAGATATCGAGATAATGTACAACTATCTAAATGATATGCCAATGCATACGTTTACTTGGTACAGTGCATCGTACGTGGATAATGACGAAACTCACGGAAGTATACTTGCAACAGGATTCTCAAAGAAAATTGATGGCGTGTCGCAGTTTAGAGATGGTGACCTTATTTCGTTCGCGGCAATCCCTGAACCAGGCTATGAATTTGCGGGTTGGACAGGCGACTTTGCAGGCGAAGAGCACAACGTAGTAAAGGTTACTATGGATAAAGATATTACTATCGGTGCGAAATACAAAAAGCTTCCTGAAAAGAAGATGACAGTAAAGGTTGCGGGACTTGGTCACGTAGAAATAAGTGACAACGGAACTATCTTTGAAGCACCTAAATCTGCTTATGGTGTAGATACTTTGTTATCTATAAAACCTGTTCCTGATGAAGGGTATTCATTCCTTGGCTGGGCAGGCGATTTAACAGGCTTTGACAATCCTGCAAACTTTAGAGTGACAAAGGATTCAGAGATAATAGCAATGTTTGGCGAAGAGGCCTATGTAGAAGAGTTCAAGAATGACGAGTGGGAGCTTAAAGCTGGCGTTGAAACAGCATATAAGATTACAGAAGGCAGTAAGATATCATTTAACGACTGGGATCAGCCAAATATGATAGTGGTAAATAAAAACAAAGATAAGAAAATAGACTTAACGGGTGATTACTCTATTACAGCAACACTTAAAAACACTACTACAATAGGTGATACCTGCCTTGGCAAAATGGTATTTAACTACAAAGACGACAGAAACTACTATTATATAATGATAGGCGGAGAAGGTAAGATGGTGTTTGGTAAATACTACAAAGGCACCAAAACCGAGCTTAAAATAGTAGAGGGGAACAAAGTAAAAGTAGATGATGTAACATTTATACCAAACATTACATTTAACGTAGAGCGAAAAGGCTCGTTTATAACCATAACAGGCTTTAAGGATGGTAAAAGACTTGACTACTGCAGGGTGAGAGATAAATC